>NZ_JAYEXN010000046.1:0-22529 GCF_044435015.1 Ochrobactrum sp. S1502_03 | reverse complement strand
GGGAAGCCTCTATCGCCTCAGCAGAGGCATGGATGTTCATAGCATCCATCAGGCGAATGACACGCCGTATCGCAAAGCTTGAATTTTGAGTCGGGCACTGAGGCGTTGTTGCATTATTCGCAGACCAGATTGGCAGATAATGATTGCCTTATATTATGCGGTTAAAAGATAAACCAGCATTTATCTATAGAAGCGTGTTATTAACCTAATTTTGTAGCGATTGATTAAAGTCCAATCTGGTAGAGACCGTTCGTCAATAACAATTTTCGATTGAGTCTCGTCTGAAGCCTTTGAAAGCGGTATGGATGCGATGATTTCAGGGGGCAAAATATGGATAAACCGCTAAAAAGCCGGGATGTCCCGCTAGCGGTAGATCTGGATGGCACACTCGTTGCGACAGATTTGCTATGGGAGAGTGTCTTTGTTCTTCTTAAGAAAAACCCGCTTTTTGTATTTCTGCTGCCAGTCTGGCTGTTGTCAGGCAAGGCCAATCTCAAGCAGCAGATAGCCAGTCGTATTTCTATTGACGCAGCGCTTTTGCCTTACCGGCAGGATTTTCTCGCATATCTGCGTCATGAACATTCGCTGGGTCGCAGGCTGGTGTTGGCAACTGCCGCAGCGCAACCGCTCGCGAAGGTTGTGGCGACTGAGCTTGGGATTTTTGAAAGTGTTTACGCGACAAGTGGGAAAACAAATCTGTCCTCACACCGTAAGGCACAGCTTCTAAGCGAAAAATTTGGCCAGAACGGTTTTGATTATGCCGGTAATGATCGCGCTGATATTGCCGTCTTTGCGGCTGCGCGCAAGGTGATTGTCGTTGCGCCCGACCGTGCTGCCGCACGCTTTCACAAACAAAATGGCGGCCGCCTTTTCAAGGCCGATAAGACAGGCATAAAGCCCTATCTTAAAATGCTGCGTGTTCACCAATGGCTCAAGAATCTGTTGGTTTTTGTGCCCGCATTTCTCAGCCATACCATATTCTATCCAGAGATAATTCTGTCCTCTGTACTCGCTTTCGTTGCGTTCTCAGCGGCAGCCTCTGCGATCTATATTCTCAATGATATTGTAGACCTGCCGCTTGACCGCCAGCATACCAGAAAGCGCTCACGTCCTTTCGCCAGTGGAGCGATCAGTATTCCATTCGGGCTGAAAGTTTCATTGTTGCTGTTAATGATCACGGCCGGACTATGCTTGTTTCTGCCATTGCCTTTCAGCTTGGTTATCGGTCTTTATCTGCTTGCCACAACAGCCTATTCGGTGGCGCTCAAACGTATGTTGCTGATAGACGTGATCTGTTTGGGGGGGCTTTATACGTTGCGTCTTCTTGGCGGCGCAACGGTTACAGAAATTCCTCCGTCATTCTGGCTGATGGCATTCGCTATGTTCTTCTTCCTGTCGCTCGCGCTGGTCAAACGCTATGTCGAGCTGCAGAATTCCACGGTAACTGAAAAAGACCGTATCGCTGGTCGCGGCTATCGCCCGGAAGATTTGGATATTGTCGGCCAAAGCGGGGTTGCTTCTGGTTTTACCGCAGCAGTGGTTTTAGCACTTTATGTCAACAGTGCCGCCGTTCAGCAGCTTTACAACTATCCGTGGCTGATCTGGCCGCTGGTCCCAATCGTGCTTTATATCATCATTCGTGTTTGGATATTGGCGCACCGCAAGGAAATGGATGACGATCCGGTCGTCTTTCTTGCCAATGACTGGCGTAGTCAGCTGGTGATCGCGATTGGCGCGGGCCTGCTGTTTGTGGCCGGGATGCGCTGATGGACCAGTCTTTCGACAGCTTTGGACGCATTCATCGTCATAGGCGAAGCGCAATTGCATTCGACGATGTGTTTTCCAGGCTGGAAGGCCCGCAAAGTCTGCTCGCATTCGGCAATGGACGGTCTTATGGCGACAGCTGCCATAATGACACAGGGCTGCTTGTGCCGATGCGCACGCGTGCGCGGATTGTAAGCTTTGATCCGCATACCGGTGTTCTTGAAGCGGAATCCGGTGTTTTGTTGAGTGAGATTATCGCCGCTGTTGCCAAGCATGGTTATTTTCTACCCGTGACGCCCGGCACGCGCTTTGTAACGCTTGGCGGGGCAATCGCCAATGATGTGCATGGGAAAAACCATCATCTGCGCGGAACATTCGGGAGCCATGTTGAGAGCTTTGAATTGTTGCGTTCTGACGGTGTGCATTACATCTGCTCAAGCGCAGAAAATGCAGAGCTTTTTTCAGCAACGATTGGCGGCATGGGCCTGACAGGGTTGATCCTCAATGCCCGCATCCGGTTGATGCCGGTTGGTTCGCTGGATGTAGAAGAGCGCCTGACACCTTTTAAAAGCCTGCCCGAATATTTCGCGATGGCCGAAGAATCCGACCAGCAAAATGAATATGCGGTTGCCTGGGTGGATCAACTGGCAAGCGGCCGTTCAGAAGGGCGCGGGATTCTGATTACCGGAAATCATGCAGTCAATGGCAAGCGCGTGGTCAATCATAGAGCAGCGCGGCTTGGCGTTCCGTTCGAGATGCCATTTTCGATGCTCAACAAACTGAGTCTCACTGCGTTCAACACACTCTATTTTCATGCAAAACGCCGCAGGCAGGCGCCACATCTTACAGGGTTCGAGGGGTTCTTTTATCCGCTTGATAGCCTGCGCAACTGGAACCGGCTTTACGGTCCGGCAGGACTTTATCAGCATCAAAGTGTGATCCCTCTTCAAGAGGCGGAGCGCGCCATTCCTGCAATGCTTCATGCAAGCAGGGCAGCAGGGCAGGCATCATTTCTTACGGTGTTGAAGCGGTTTGGCGATGCGCATTCTCCGGGGCTGATGTCATTTCCAAAGCCGGGTTATACCCTGACAATGGACTTTCCAAATCGCGGGCAAAAGACGCTTGAATTGCTCACCCTTCTTGACCGTATGACGATAGAAGCCGGTGGTCGTGTCAATCCATACAAAGATCAGCGCATGAGTGCGGAGACATTCAAGGCAGGCTTTCCAGAGTGGCAGCAGCTTGAAGAGATGCGTGACGCGCGTTTCTGCTCCAATTTCTGGCGGCGTACCGCATTGAAAAATTAAACCACGGGACAGACAATGAAATATATCCCATTCATTCTTTTTACGGTCATGACCAATGCGGCAGCACAACTTCTGCTCAAATATGGCATGATGACATTTAGCAATGCCAGCTATACAGCGGATACGCTGATTTATCGGATTTTTCAGATTGTCTTTAATCCGTGGGTTTTCGCTGGCTTGACCATGTTCGTGATTTCGATGGCATCCCATATGTATGTGCTCTCAAAAGTCGATTTGTCTTTCGCATATCCTTTTCTGAGCCTTGCTTATGTTGCGGTCGCAGTTTTCGCGTGGCTTTTGTTCAAGGAAGAACTGGGTGCCTACAAAATTGCAGGCATCGCTTTCATCTGCATTGGAACAGTATTGATCGCACAGAGCGGTAAGACGCCGAAGGTCGAACAGAACGCGGCGGTTTATGACCGTTCGTCAGTCTAAATTTAAAAGTCGGGGCAGGATTATGAGACATATTATTTTCGGTGGGGATGGTTTTGTGGGGCGTTATCTCGCTCCTATGCTTCTCGCTGATGGCCATGAAGTGATCGTCGCAGATATCGTGAAAAGCGATCTCGCGCATTATGGCCAAGCAACCTTTGTGCATACGGATGTGACCGACCCGGAAGCCATCCGCAAGCTTGGGCTTCGCGCCGACGATATGGTTTATAATCTTTCGGCCAAAATGCTCTCGCCGCTTCAGGTACGGGCCAAGCGTCACGATTTTTTCTTCCCGGTTAATTATTACGGCACGGAAAACATCATCAAGGCGATGGACGAGGCTGGCGCAAAGCGTCTCGTTCATTTTACCACCGACATGGTTTATGGCCACACTTATGTCTGGCCGCAGAAAGAAGATCACCCATGCAATCCGCTGGGCGAATATGGCTTGTCGAAGCTGAAAACCGAGGAACTGGCTGCGGAATGGCGCAAGCGCGGCATGAATATTTCGCTGTTCCGTCCGCGCCTGATCATCGGACCGGGACGCCTTGGTATTCTGGAAAAGCTGTTTAAGCTGATTGATAATAACCTGCCGGTGCCGATGATTGGCTCAGGCAAAAATCCTTATCAGTTCATTTCTGTGTTTGACTGTGCGTCCGCTTGTTACGCGGCCTTCAAAGCAGGTGTACCGAACGAGGTTTATAACCTTGGATCGCTTAATCCGCCACCGGTGCGCAAATTGCTCGGCGATCTGGTCAAGCACGCCGGCTCGAAATCCATTCTGGTGCCGACACCGGCATGGGCGGTCAAGCGTACGCTGGATTTCCTTGATTGGCTCAACAAGCCTTTGATGGACCCGGAGCAATATTTGATTGCTGATGAAATGTGTATTCTTGACGTTTCAAAGGGCGAGCGCGAACTCGGCTGGGTGCCGCAATATCGCGATGAGGACATGCTGATCGCAGCCTATAGCGAATATCATAAGAAACTCGAATCGAAGGCAGCGTGAGAACAGGCCATGACCAATATTGTAACAACAAATACCACGCCTAAGCCGAAGTTGCTGAGCGTTGAAGACGCCAAGGCGCTTGATCTGCCCCGCATGACAGAGCTTTTCACCGCGCACCTTAATCCGGGGCAGTTGCACTTCATGAAGCTGCTGGGTTTTCATAAGGTGAAAATCGAGCGTGCCGAAGGCATGTATTATTATGATCAGGACGGCCGCAAGATTCTCGATTTTTTCGGCGGTTTCGGTTCGCTGGCATTAGGACACAATCACCCGCGCATTCTCGAAGCGCGTCACAAATTTCAGGAGGAAATGCGGCACGAAATCGCGATCGCTTTCATGTCGCAATATGCAGCAGCCCTCGCTTATGACATTGCCGCTTGCTCGCCGGGCGATCTTGATATGGTGTTTTTAGGCTCGTCCGGTTCTGAAGCCATGGAAGCTGCGGTCAAGGTTGCAGAACGCGCCGCAGGGCCGAAGAAGCCGAAGATCGTCTATGCTGAAAATTCTTTCCACGGCAAGACCAAGGGTGTGTTGTCGATCACTGATGGCGGACTTTATCGCGGTGAGTTCAAGCTGGTTGATAACACCGTTCGCGTGCCATTTGGCGATATTGATGCCATTGAAAATGCCTTCCGGTCCGATCCGGAAATCGGTGTCATTGTTCTTGAAACCGTTCAGGGCGGCGGCGGGATCATTCAGGCCGATGCGGCATTCTGGCAGAAGCTGCGCCAGCTCTGTGATCAGTATGGTGTGGTGTGGGTAGCCGACGAAGTGCAGTGCGGTTTTGGCCGTACTGGCAAGTTCTATGCCTTTGAGCATTACGGCGTCATTCCGGATGTCACAGCGCTCGCCAAGTCGCTGGGTGGCGGCAAGACGGCTATGGCTGCAATGATTGCCAGACGCGACGTCTATATGAAAGCCTATGGCACGCCGAAGACGGCAATGATCCATGCCATGGCAACTTTCGGCGGCATTGGCGAATCCTGCATCACCTCCATTGAGACGATCAATGTGCTTTACGATGAGCATCTGATCGACAACGCGGCTGAAATGGGGGATTATCTGCTGGATCGTCTGAAAGAGCTTCACGAACGCTATCCAACGCTCATCAAGGATGTGCGCGGCAAAGGCATGATGGTGGGGCTTGAGTTCCACGATTTCTCAAAGGCCATGCCAATGGTGTTGCGCCCTGTACTGGCGATGCTGGATGACAAGCTGAAAGGCTCGTTGCCGGGCTTTATCGGCAGTCATCTTTTGCGCGATCATGGGGTGCTGGTGGCTTTCACCGAATATAATCGCAATGTGATCCGGCTTGAGCCGCCATTGATTTGCGGGCGCCAGCATATTGATGATTTTATAGCGGCACTTGATGAAGTTCTTGGACGCGGCATTGTCCGCATTGTCAAAGATTTTGTGAAAGCGCAGATTAAGTAAAGTGAAAAGGCCGGGATTTTACCCGGCCTTTTCTTTGAGAATGCCTGGGCGCACCAGCAAATCCCAACATGCGTTGAGCGGCACCACGTCGCGATCTTTAAGCGCATCCGCATAAATTTCCTGCAAAGCCCAGCGCGATGACGTCATCGGGCATTTGGGACGCAACACGCCGTCGGTTGCTTCCACCGCGGCTTTGGTTTCCGGTGTCATTGCCGGGACGGTGCGAAATGGGTCTGCACCGATCTGGATTTTGCGCGTTGCCTTGCGGTTCAGCAGCCATGGAAACGGATCGGTGAAATCAAGTGCCATCAGCGTGTTCAGATGCAGGCCTGTTTCGGCTTCAAATTGTTTGAAGGCCTTGACGGCTTCATTAACCGAAATGAGCCAGTACATTTGATAATCAAGCTCAGAATACAGCCGCCAGCTTGGCAATTGTCCCTGTTTTCCCAGTGCTTCATAGGGTGCGAAATACGCGGCATAATGTTCTGGAAGTAATCTTGCACGCTCCATGATGTCGGGTTTGGTTGACACCTGACGCATGTTTTTAAGCTCAGTTACCGGTGGCTGAATATAAGTTGGTGCCACGGCAATCGTGCGCAAAGTTCTATACGTTACCGTGCTGAAAGCCGGTATGACGCAAAAGGCAGAAAGCGCGATGAACGCGATTTTTGCTTTGCTTTGAATAGGTCTGAGACGCTGATAGATCATCAGCAAAACGGGCCATATGAAAATGAATTCCTGACTGCCGGTGTTTTGTGTTTCCAGAATGGTGCCGCCCAGAAGGACAATGGCAATCCAAACGGAACTGCGATCGAAAAACCGGCGAGAGGTTATACCGCGTGTGGTTTCAACCCAGAATAGCACCAGTACCAGTATTGCTGCTGGTAAAATGACATCGAGCTTACCGGAAACAACTGTCAGAAAGCGCGGCAGCAGCGCCCCTTTGTTCAGGGCAAGAAGCTGTCCGACGTCGGCAATATAGGCTGAAATCAAGTGGTGGTTTAATTCGAGCGCCCCCAGAGCGATGAGGGTGACAAATGCTGCAATCAGAATGTTTTTGATTGAAATATGCCCCGCCAGAAGTGCGGTGAGGCAAAAAAGACCGCCGACCAGAAACCCGGTTATTTTTGTCAGAAACAGCGCCAGCATGGCCACTGCACAAATGGCTGCGAGCTTGCGGCCATCAGCAATGAATATCAGTCCGCAGATCAGCACATAAAGCAGTACTGACACCTGTCGGTTATAGATACCAAAGCCATCCAGCCCCGGATAGGACGTATAGGTCTGCACATTGACCGGACAAACCGCGAAAACCAGAAAGGGAATGAGAAGTGCAAAAGCCAGCATGCGGCTTTTTCTGTCCACATCGGCGATGATGATAATCATCAGTGGTGCTGCCACTGCGAGCAACGACCATTGCGCAAGCAGCAGAGTTTGTGCATGCGGGAAAAGCGTTATGCCCCAGGTGAAAAGATAATATCCGAGTGGACCACCAGGCGTGGAAAAATCCACGGACGGGATCTGCCCGGTATTTATACGTTGGGCCGCGTCGAGATAAAGATAAGTATCCCAATACATCGCGCCGATTGGCACTGTCAGTGCGATGCTTAACAAGCCCACCAGCACAAGCAGGACAAGCAGCATCCAGAAGATCGGGCCGCCGAGAAAGCGAGAGCCTCCATCTTCATTATCAGTATATGAAGTCATAAAAATTTTCAAATGATGCCCCCGTTCGGCACAAATCGACCGACTCTGTTTCTTTCTAACCTCTATTGTTTAAAAACTCAAAAACACGCCTTGCGCTTGTGATTTCCGGCAATATGTTGCGCGCTTAGGGCGCGTTTCGATTTCAATGAATCACAGCGCTTATCTTTCGATTGGAGTTGTTTTTTGCAAAGCGTCGATGTTTTGGTGATAGGCGCTGGCGCTGCTGGCATGATGTGCGCGATAGAGGCTGCAAAACGGGGCCGTTCGGTGCTCCTTATTGATCATGCGAAAAAGCCCGGCGACAAAATCCGCATCTCCGGTGGCGGACGCTGCAATTTCACCAATATCCATGCGAGCCCGAAAAATTTTCTGTCGCAAAACCCGCATTTCTGTATTTCTGCCTTAAGTCGCTATACGCAGCGCGATTTTATCAAGATGGTAGAAAGGCATCGCATTGCGTATCACGAAAAGACGCTTGGACAGCTCTTCTGCGATGGGTCAGCAGCGCAGATTATCGCTATGCTGCTTGATGAAATGAAGCAGTATGGCGCTCGTTTGCAGCTCGAAACCTCCATCGAAAAAGTTGAAAAGACTGAGCGCGGTTTTGTGGTCAGGCATTCAGGCGGAAGCGTTGCTGCGCAGTCTCTGGTTATTGCCACCGGTGGAAAATCCATTCCCAAAATGGGAGCGACGGGCTTCGGCTATGACATTGCCAGGCAGTTTGGTCTGCGTCTTGTTGAGACGCGTCCGGGGCTGGTGCCGCTGACTTTTGAGCCGCATTTGCTTGAACGCCTGAAGCCCTTGGCCGGTATTGCTGTTGATGCAGTTGTTTCCTGCAAGAAGACGAAATTCGCTGAAGCCATGCTGTTTACGCATCGCGGTATCAGCGGACCGTCTATTTTGCAGATTTCGTCTTACTGGCGCGAGGGAGACGAAATCGCTATCTCTATGCTGCCAAAGACGGATCTGTTTGACGCCCTGCGCGATCAGCGTTCAAAAAATGGCAAGCAGGCGCTGCAAACGGCACTTTCATTTTTCATCCCCAAAAAGCTGGCGCAGCTTATTGCGGCAGATTTTCCTGCAAACAACCTCGCGGATTTTTCAGACACCGTGCTGCGGCGTGTTGCTGCTGCGGTGAATGACTGGCATGTAAAGCCAGCCGGTTCTGAAGGCTATCGCACCGCGGAAGTGACTTTGGGTGGTGTGGACACGCGCGATCTTGAATCCAAAACCATGGAGGCCAAGGGTGTTTCCGGCCTCTATTTCATTGGTGAGGTGGTCGATGTTACGGGCTGGCTCGGTGGTTACAATTTTCAGTGGGCGTGGTCGTCCGGCTGGTGCGCGGGGCAGGTTGCCTGACACCTTGCCGCGCTCAAGACTTCCCAAGCGCTCAGAGACTGGCGCAGCAGGCCTTAAAATCTTTAAGCGCCACAAGGGTTGAACCAAGCGTCTACGAACCATGCGGACCGATACTTGGGTGAAGAGCGCTGATCCGGTTTATCCATATAGAAAAGCGCCCCCCTGAATTTAATTATTGTTTGGTGGCTATTTAGATATCATCTAAAGTATTGGTTGAGGATGGAGGTTCGTCCGAATGCCGCAAAAAAACTCCCCCCTGGCGCCGTTTCAATATGGAACTTTTCGCGCTTTGTGGTCTGCAACGTTGTTTTCAAATCTTGGCGGCCTCGTGCAAACCGTTGGCGCGGGTTGGATGATGGCAACCATCGCGAACTCTGACGATATGGTTGCGCTGGTTCAGGCTTCCACCACGTTGCCTGTGATGATATTTTCTGTAGCGGCGGGTGCGCTGGCTGACAATTTTGATCGCCGCCGTATTATGCTCACTGCGCAAACCCTGCTGTTGTTCATTTCTGTAGCACTTGCGGCGTTTGCCTATCTTGGCATGCTGACACCGTGGATGTTGCTTGGCTTCACCTTTCTCATTGGATGTGGTGGAGCGTTGCATAACCCATCATGGCAGGCGTCGATGGGCGATATTGTTCCGAGAGCGGATTTGCCAGCGGCTGTGGCTCTCAATTCCATGAGCTTTAACCTGATGCGCAGCATTGGACCGGCAATTGGTGGTGCGATTGTCGCAATCGCTGGCGCAGCCTTTGCCTTCATTTTCAATGCCTTTAGTTATTGCGCGCTTATTCTGGCGCTCTGGCGCTGGCAACCGCAGATAACCAAATCGACTTTGCCGCGCGAAACACTGGGGCCTGCAATGGTTGCCGGTCTGCGCTATGTGGCTATGTCGCCAAGCCTTCTAAAGGTTATGTTTCGTGGCTTTTTGTTTGGCCTGTCGGCGATTGTTATTCTGGCCCTTTTGCCACTTGTGGCGCGGGATCTTGTTGACGGTACAGCGCTCACATATGGTATTATGCTTGGCTTTTTTGGCATCGGTGCCATTGGCGGCGCGCTTTCAAGCGCCCGGTTGCGCGAATATCTTGGCAATGAGTGGCTCGTACGCGCTGCCTTTACCACTTTTGCAATCAGCTGTGTCTTGCTGTCGCTCAGCCGCAGCATTTGGCTGAGTTGTATTTTCCTGTTCCCTGCTGGCCTGTCCTGGGTGCTCGCGCTTTCGCTTTTCAATGTGACTGTGCAGCTTTCCACGCCACGATGGGTGGTGGGACGTGCATTGGCATTTTATCAAACAGCCACTTTTGGCGGCATGGCGGCAGGGAGCTGGCTCTGGGGTTCCGTGGCGGACGGTTTTGGGGTGCCATTTGCGCTGATGGTTGCGGCAGGTGTGTTGCTGTTTGGCGCGTTGATCGGCATTCTTCTGCCGCAGCCGGATTTTGAATCGCTTAATCTCGACCCGCTCAATCGTTTCAGTGAGCCGAAATTGCGCCTGGATTTGCGTTCGCGCAGCGGTCCGATCATGATCATGGTTGATTATAAGATCGCACAGGAAGATGTCCGGGCATTTCTTGAGGCAATGGCGTTGCGGCGCCGTATCCGCATTCGCGATGGTGCGCGGCAATGGGCGCTGCTGCGTGATTTGGAAAATCCGGAAATATGGACCGAGAGCTATCATGTTCCGACATGGGTCGAATATGTGCGTCATAATCAACGGCGCACACAATCGGATGCGGAAGTGTCAGAAAGACTGCTTGCTCTTCACAAGGGCGCAACGCCGCCTCTCGTGCATCGCATGATTGAGCGACAAACAGTCTCTGTTCACGATGATATGCCGCTGAAAGCTCATCTCGATTTGACGTAAGATCAAAGGGTATCGCTGTTTCTGTGCCAATTCGGAGGCTGCGCAAAGCTTTGATAGCTTTGCGCAGCTTGATTTTAAGCAGGTTTGTCGCTTTTGCGACCAATGCTCAGAAGTTGGTACAGCACCAGAGCCGCAAAGGTTGATGTACCAATTCCGCCGAGCGCAAAATTTCCAATATTGAGGGTGAAGTCACCCGCACCGAAAATGAGTGCTACGCCAACAGTGAAGAGATTGCGCGGATCGGAGAAGTCAACCTTGTTAACGACCCAGATGCGCGCCATTGCCGAGGCAATCAGGCCAAAGACCGAGACCGCAAGACCAGCCAGAACCGGCGCGGGGATGGTATGCAGCATTGCACCGAATTTGGGTGACATGCCAAGTGCAATCGCTACAACGGCAGCAATGACGAAAATCAGTGTCGAATAGACCTTGGTCATGGCCATCACGCCAATGTTTTCAGCATAGGTCGTGACACCTGTGCCGCCACCGAAACCTGAAATCATTGTGGCAATGCCGTCACCAAAAAAGCCGCGCCCGATATAACGGTCCATGCTCTGTCCGGTGATAGCGCCAAGCGCTTTGATATGGCCGAGATTTTCAGCAACCAGAACGATCGCCACCGGCGCGATCAACGTGATCGCAGGCCATGTGAAAACAGGTGCCGTGAAGGCGGGCAGGCCAAACCATGGAGCGGCACCCACAGCGGCAAAATCGATGCCCGGAACAAAGCCGAGGCCATTGCCGAAAATCAGCACAAGGCAATATCCGAACAACAGCGCCAGCAGCACGGCAACGCGCTTGGTTGCAAGCGAGCCATAGGCAGAAATCATTGCCATGCAAAGCACGGTCAGCAGTGCGATTGCCATATGCGCGCCAGAGCCTTTAAGCTGGCCGATTGCTACGGGTGCGAGATTGAGCCCGATGGCGACGCCGATGGCGCCTGTGACGACGGGCGGCATCAGACGCTCGACCCAGCCGGAGCCTATGGCCATGACCACCAGCCCTATTGCGGCATAAAGTGCACCGCAGGCGATGATGCCGCCAAGAGCGAGTGCGATGTTCGGATTGGGACCGCTACCGGAATAGGCGGTGACGGCAATCACCACCGCGATGAAAGAGAAGGACGAACCAAGATAACTTGGCACGCGACCACCGGTCATTAGGAAGAAGATGAGTGTTCCGATGCCGGAGAAAAAGACGGCGACATTTGGATCAAAGCCCATCAGCAATGGTGCAACGATCGTAGAGCCGGACATGGCCAGCAGATGCTGAATGCCCATCGGAACGGCCGCTGTCGTTGGAAGCCGTTCGTCGGGCAGCACCGTGCTGTTCCTGGTTAGATGCCACTTTGGAAAATAGGACATGGACCCCTCGTAAGATGTTTATCGAAAGGCCATTAACTGCAATTCCACCGGATCGCCAGTGTGTTGGGGGCACGTTTTCTTATGATAAGGTCCGGTTGGATGATATTTCCTCAGAAAATGCTTGCCACGGCGGTAAAGAACAGCGAGTTTGTTTGGAGCGTTTCCTTATCTCAATGAACCGGACGGCTTTGCAAATCAGCTTGTTTTTGATTCAAATTATCTGTCGATGGAGGTCGGCAGATATGTCAAAGGCTCTTTGTGGTGATCTGCGGAACCCGAACGACAAGCACGCACGTCGGATTGATATTCTCCAGTCGACAAGCATTCTTCCCACCAGATCACGTTTCCGAGCAGGCCTTACAGTTTTCGGCGTATGACGTCCTGCAACAAATTTCTTCAGACGGGTGTTTTGTTTTCAAAGCATACCGCCGCCGCTTGCATTCATGCGCGGCAAAGGAAACTGTTGCGATAACTTGATGGCGGAAACCGTATGCAAAACAATCAAGTCAGAACGGATCTGGCGAAAATTTCAGGCACGCAATGATATGATTAAAGTCACTGCGGATTAAAAAATGGCGATCGAATTGATTTGAACTGGTCATCAGCCGGGTTGCGGTTTAATCAGATTTATCTTGAAAAACTGGATGCATAAATGACTACCCAATCCGATCCAAATCTGTTGAACGATCTTTCATCATTGGTGCAAAAGCTTGCCGATGAGATTGATCCTCATCTGATTGAAATTCGTCGCGACATTCATGCGCATCCTGAAACAGGGTTCGACGTTGAGCGCACTGCAGGCGTTGTTGCACGCGAATTGGAAAGTCTGGGAATTGAGCATCAAACCGGTGTTGGTCGCACCGGTGTGGTTGGTTGGATAAAAGGCGGGCGTCCAGGCCCCACATTGCTGATCCGCGCCGATATGGATGCACTGCCGATTGAGGAGCAGACAGATCTTCCTTTCGCAAGCCAGTATCCCGGAAAAATGCATGCCTGCGGACATGATCTGCACACAGCAACACTCATCGGTATTGGCAAGGTTTTAAAAGACATTGCGCCACGTCTGAGCGGAAATGTGAAACTCATGTTTCAGCCAGCCGAGGAAACGCAGGAAAGTGGTGCGCGCGCCATGATTGCCGATGGTATTCTCGATGGTGTCGATTATGCTCTGGGTTTCCATAACCACCCGGATGAGCCAACAGGCACTTTCACCTTCGTTGAAGGTGTCGCTAACGGATCTTCCGACGAGTTCGATATTACGGTTCATGCCGCATCCGGCCATGCAGCACGACCGCATCAGGCAGTGGATCCCATTGTTGCAACCGCACAGCTCATCACGCAGCTTCAGACGATTGTCTCGCGTGAAGTCGATCCGATGCTGGCCGCTGTTTTAACGATCGGCTCAATCCATGGTGGTCACACGCATAATATCATCCCGGATTCTGTCGCCATCATGGGGACCGTGCGCTGTCAGGACCGTGGCGCACGCGATATTATCGAAGCAGCCGTTCGCCGCATTTGTGGGGGGCTTGAAGCGTCATTACGTGTGCGCTGTGCCATCAACTATGTACGCGGAGTGCCATCGATGGTGTCGGATTCCTATTTGATCGAGACCACCGGAGCGGTCATTCGCGAGCATTATGGTGATGTGTTTTTCAAGCGCGGGGGGAGCCTTGGCGCAGAAGATTTCGCATTGGTTGGTGAAAGAGTGCCTTCGTTCCAGCTTGGCATTGGTGCAGCACAGCAAGGTCGCGACGACAAGCTGCATAATTCCGATTATCAGCCTGACGAACGCTGCATTGCCAATGGCGTTGTTGCGCTGTCGCTTGCTGCTGCGCGCATTTTGTCCTGAAATGAAGTGGGCGGCGTAGAGTGCTTTTCAATCTGATTTTATCAGATTGGCGCTCCCAGGCCGCCCTTTTATTTTATGCGCAGAGATATCGGTTCGATAATGCATGGATATGATTGGTGCCAATGCCACAGCATCCGCCAATAATGCCTGCACCGTTCTTGACCCAGCGCGTTGCCCATGCCCCATAGGCATCGGGATCAAGGTCTGCGCGAATTTCGGTCACTTTTGCGTTGGCTTCTTCATCGCCCTGCTGGGACGGAAATGCGTTGGCATAAACACCCACTGGAATATCCTTGCCCAACGCATCAAAGACCTGTTTTGCCGCGATGATTGCTGCATCCATCACTTCAGGCATCGCACAGTTGAAAAGAAGGGCTTCTGCACCCAGTTCGGCTGCAAGCCTTGCTCCATCGGCAACCGATTCACCAGAACGAAGCTGCGCTTCTGTCATGGCATCGGGCGCGATATCATCCCGCAATGTATAGGAAATCCAGAATGGCTTTCCTGTCGCGCGGATCGCTTCATGGGCGGCTTTCACTTCGATGAGGCTGCTTTGGGTTTCTGCAAGCCAGAGGTCAACGGATGGGGACAGCCCATCCACCAGCACATTGAGCAGTTCTCCCGCACGCGCAGGATCGAAAAGCTCTGGCTGATAAGATCCAAAAACCGGCGGCAATGAACCGGCTACTTTCACATCGCGGCTGGCTGCATTGGCCGCGTCGCGTGCGATTGTGCCGGAGAGGGCAGCGAGTGCGTGGCCTTGTGCTGCGAAACGGTCTTCACCAATGTGAAAAGGCACGACTGCATAACTGTTGGTGGTGATGACATCTGCACCAGCGGCGATATAGTCATCATGCACCTGACGAACAAACTGCGGCGCTTCCATGAGAGCGAGCGCCGACCATTCCGGCTGGCGGAAAGGCGCACCAACGCGCTCCAATTCGCGGCCCATGCCCCCGTCGAGAATGATTGTCTTCTTGCTCATCATTTTATGTCCTTGTTGTTATTCATCGCGGCAACATCTGTTCGCTGGGCAATGATACTATCCAGCCAGCCGGGCTTCATTTGCGGAACGGAGGCCAGAAGCTTTGCGGTGTAATCGTCATAGGGTGGGCTTAAGACGTCTGCCTTCAAGCCATAGCGCACCACGGATCCCTGATGCATGACGGCAATTTTGTCGGCAATGGCACGAACGATTGCGAGGTCATGTGTGACAAAAAGATAAGACGTGCCCGTCTCGCTTTGTATCCGACGCAGCAAGTCGAGAATGCCTTCCGCCACCAGTGGATCAAGTGCAGAGGTTGGTTCGTCGCACAAAAGCAACTTGGGGCGCGCGGCAAGGGCACGCGCGATACAAACCCGCTGCTTCTGACCGCCCGACAATTCTGCCGGATAGCGATCCAGAATAGTTCGTGGCAGCTCATTCAACTCAAGCAACTCATGAACGGCGTTTCGACGTTCCTCACGTCCCATGCGGAAGTAAAACTGCAACGGCCTGCCGATAATATCGGCGATGGTACGACGCGGGTTGAGTGCGAGATCGGGCAACTGGCTGATCATCTGGATATTCCGCAGCGTTTCTTTCGACCGCTGATCCACGCTTGGCGGTAGCTGCGCCCCGTCGAAACGGATGTCTCCGCCGGAGGGCTGAAGAAGGCCGCTGACCACGCGTGCCAGCGTCGATTTGCCGGAGCCGGATTCACCCACGATAGCCAAGGTCTGACCTTCCGCGAGATCTATCGTAACCGCCTTGAGCACCGGTGTTGCCGGGTCGTAGGCGGCAGAAATATTGGCAATAGAGAGAAGGGGGGCGGATGTTTGGGGCTTCCCTTCTATTTCCTTCTGGCGAACAGCAACTAGCTGACGCGTGTAGTCTTCGCGCGGCGCATCGAAAATTGCGCGAACAGAGCCTGTTTCAACCATGCGTCCATGACGCAATACCATAATGTCGTCGGCAATCTGGGCGACGACGGCCAGATCATGGGAGATATAAAGCGCTGCAGTGTGGGTTGTTTCAATCGCTCTCTTAATGGCAATCAGAACTTCAATCTGTGTTGTGACATCAAGCGCAGTCGTTGGTTCATCAAAGATTACAAGATCAGGCCTGGCACAGAGCGCCATTGCCGTCATCGCACGTTGAAGCTGTCCGCCTGATACCTGATGCGGATAGCGTTCGCCAAAATGCTTCGGGTCGGGCAGACCAAGCAAGGTGAAAAGTTCGATTGCGCGGGCTTTGGCTTCCGTGCGCTTCATCAAACCATGCCAGACCGCGGCCTCGGTAACCTGATCAATCAGCTTGTGCGCTGGATTGAAAGCGGCAGCAGCGGATTGTGCGACATAGGCAATGCGGCAGCCACGCAGTTTCTGCGTATCTTTACGGGACAGGGAAAGAATGTTCTGCCCATCCAGCGTGATGGTTCCGCCCGTAATCTCAAGACCACCGCGCGCAAAGCCAAGAGCTGCAAGACCGATGGTCGATTTGCCGGCACCCGATTCCCCGATAAGCCCAAGCACCCGGCCTTTTTCCAGCGTCAGATCAACGCCATCAACGACAAGTGTTTCACCCGCGCTGATTTTCAGGCCATCAATTTTCAGCAGTGGGCTTGTGTCCTGATCAGCCATTGTTTTGCACGCCTTTCTTCAGGCTGGACGTGCGCTGCAAAATCCAGTCGACAACAAAATTGACGCTGATCGCAAGCAGAGCAATGGTTGCACCGGGAATAAGGGCCGCAAATACGCCGAACATCAGCCCATCCTTGTTTTCCTTGACCAGACTGCCCCAGTCGGCAATCGGCGGCTGCACGCCAAGCCCCAGAAAAGACAAAGTGGAAAGAAACAGGATCGAAAAAACGAAGCGCAGCCCAAACTCTGCCAACAAGGGTGACAATGCATTGGGCAGAACTTCATTGAAGATAATCCAGCGTTTGCTCTCCCCGCGCAGGCGTGCAATTTCGACGAAATCCAAAACCACAATATCAAGAGCGATAGCGCGGCTGACGCGGAAAACGCGGGTCGCTTCCAGCACCGCCATCACGGCTATCAGAATGAAGACGCTTTTGGGTAGAACGGCCAATACAACCAGCGCAAAAATAAGCGTGGGTATCGCCATGAGCAGGTCGTTGCCGCGCGACAGCAATTGGTCCGGCCATCCGCGCGCCAAGGCCGCAAGAAAGCCGAGCGGCACACCGATCAGAAAGGCAAGCATTGTCGCGGCTGCTGCAATCGATAATGTCAATCGGGTGCCCCAGATGAGACGGGACAGAAGATCGCGGCCGATATTGTCCGTTCCAAGCAGCGCCTCACGCGATGGTCCTTGCCAGACGGTACCGACCACTTCCGAGATAGGATGGGGTGCGAGCCAGTTGGCGAAGATGGCGACGCATAGGAAGAAGGCGATGCCACCAAAGCCGATAGCAGCAAGCAACCGCGAACCTTGTCTGTGTTTTTTCATCGTGGATGCCTCAACCGTGGATTGGTCAGAATGACAATGACATCCGCAATGATATTGAGGCCGATATAGACAGCCGCGAAAATAAGACCACAGGCCTGCACCACCGGTACATCACGCTTGGCGACATGATCGACCATATATTGGCCCATGCCCGGATAAACAAAGATCACTTCGACTACCACCACACCAACAACGAGATAAGCCAGGTTGAGTGCGATCACATTGATGACAGGTGAAAGCGCATTGGGCAGGGCGTGTTTGAGAAGAATGCGCCAGCGTGGCAAGCCTTTGAGCTGGGCGGTTTCGATATAGGGTGATGACATCACGGCAAGCAGCGATGCACGTGTCATACGGACCATATGCCCGGTTACAGCAATCACCAGCGTCATACAGGGTAGAGCAATTGCGGTCAGCCGCTGCCAACCGCTCATTGATGAGTTGACAAGGGCGCTTGATGGCAGAAGCCCGAGCGAAATCGCAAAATAGGCGATTAATATATAGGCTACGAAAAATTCGGGCAGCGATATGGTGCCAAGCGTTGCCACAGCAATGCCGCGATCAATTGCAGTCCCCGCATAGAGAACTGAAACCACCCCCAGCACCAAGGCGAGTGGAATAGCGAACAGGGCTGCCATCGCTGCCAGATAAAGCGTATTGGACAGACGCGGTCCTATGCTTTTCGCAATATTCTGCCTGTTGGAATAGCTGCGTCCAAGATCCCCTTGAACCGCATCGCCAAGCCATTCAGCATAGCGTTGGACAGCGGGTCTTTCCAGCCCCAGTTCCTTGCGGATATTTTCAACGGCCTGTGGGGTTGCCTGCTGCCCCAGCATTGCTGTTGCAACGTCGCCCGGCAAAATCTGCGTTCCGGCAAAGATAACGACGGAAATTGCCCACAAAAGCGCAATGCCAAGAAGGATGCGTCGGACAACCAAACCAAAAAGCGTGTTTTTACGCATAAATCCAATCGAATATCGCTGGCGTTTATCCGCTGCTGTCGTGATTACCGTTTGTGATTGGTGTGTTGGCACGTCTGTCATTGGCGGTCCAGGTCATAGGCGATCAGTGAAGGCGAGTGGTTGAAAGTCCGCCATGCAATCTTGCTGCATTATAAGGCGCCGATGGTGTTAGCCCTTCGACGCCTCTCTGCCAAGACTCTTATTCGGATTACTAAAAAGACGGTCGCTAACCCGTTACCTTATTCTTCAAGCCAAATTTTTTCGGCCAGTCGATAGCCGCTCATGTCACCACCACCGGGAACGGATACATAGCCCTTCACTTTGCCGCTGGCTGCTGCAAGATTGTCGGTGAACACAGGGATCAGCTCGCCACCATCGTCCACGATCAGCACTTGCATGTCGTGATAAATTTGTTTGCGCTTGGCTTCGTCAAGTTCAATACGGGATGCAGCAAGCAGTTTGTCGAATGTCTCATTGCTCCAGCCTGTTTCATTCCACGGAGCACCGCTTTGCAGCAGCATTGAAAGCATTGCATCGGCGGTTGGGCGCACCGACCAGTTGGATGCCACAAACGGCTTTTTCAGCCAGACTTCATCCCAATAGCCATCCGATGGTACGCGCTCGACATCAATGGTAATGCCGGCTTTAGCCGCAGATGCCTGATAAAGCTGGGCTGCATCTGCCGAACCGGTAAAGCCGTTGTCTGAAACGCTAAGTGGGATAGAACCAGAGAAACCTGATTTTTTCAGATGGAACGCTGCTTTTTCAG
The DNA here is from genome assembly GCF_044435015.1 of Ochrobactrum sp. S1502_03. Classification (NCBI taxonomy): domain Bacteria; kingdom Pseudomonadati; phylum Pseudomonadota; class Alphaproteobacteria; order Hyphomicrobiales; family Brucellaceae; genus Ochrobactrum; species Ochrobactrum sp. S1502_03. The sequence goes on along the minus strand of NZ_JAYEXN010000046.1, from coordinate 3,258 downwards.
GATCATAAGCGCGTTGCGGAATATCCTTTGCATACAAGGCGTTCCATGATGGGATCGGATGATCGTTGCCGACCGCACCCGTTCCGACGAGCAGGCTTTTCTGCAGTTCTTCGCGGTCAATCGCATATTTGAGCGCAAGCCGCAGATCATTGTTTTTCAGAAGCTCGGAATCCGTGCGCATCGGAAAGCAATACATCGAATTTTCGGGCGTGCGTAAAATCTGAATGTCCGGACGCGCGCTCAGATGACTGACCATGCGTGGTTCGACCGCATTGATAATATGTGCCTGACCACTCATCAGCGCCGCCATACGTGCAGTCGTATCGTCCATTGCGATGGTTTCAACGGAATCGACATTTGCACGGTCCGGGTGCCAGTAATTCGGATTGCGGCGCGTCAACGCGCGGATACCGGGCTGGAAATCTTCCAGAATAAATGCGCCAGTGCCAATGCCTTTATCGAAGTCTTCGCCATCCGGTCCGATGCCAAGGTGATAATCGACGAAAGCAGCCGGAAAATCGACATTGCCTGCATTCAGCGTGACGGTCACTTCATGCGTGTCCGAAGCAACAATATCGGTTACGGCGAGCAACACACCCTTGCCACCTGATTTGGTGTCGTCTCCCCGGTGATGATTGAGCGAATAAACCACGTCCTTTGCAGTGAGTTCTTTGCCGTTATGGAATGTCACACCTTTGCGAAGGCGGAATATCCACTTGCTGGCATCTGCATTTGCTGGTTCCCAGCTTTCCACCAAAGCGGCCGTAAGTTTTCCGTCGGGGCCAAGTTCCAGCAATGTGTTGAAGAGCTGGAAGCCGACAGTATACATATAGGCCATTGTGTAGGATGCGGGATCAAGATGATCGGAACTTGATGCCGAATGCATGGCGATTACCAGATTGCCGCCCTTGCGCGGCTGCATGTCCTGCGCGCGCGCCTGTGAGGGCAACAGCAAACCCGTAGCGGTCATTCCCATACCGGTTGCGATAGCTGCACTGGCCGACATGCTGAGAAACTGGCGCCGCGAAGGCTGTAGAGAAATGATCGGGCTCTTCTGGTGAGACATGCTTTGCACTTTGACGCTAGAGGTCTTCAATAGGGGTTTATAAGTCTTGTTAATCCCATTGGAGACAATCCTCAACAAGCAATAAATAAAATAATTGCACACCAAAAATAGAATAATATTCTAATGTCTTTGCGCGTCGTGAGGTTTCGTTAAGTTTCGCCTCGTAGGAGCCGTATCATGGCGAGCGCGTGCAACTTATCGATTTGCTGCGCACAATCGCCATTGAAGTACGAATAAAGCCGGGATTGATCTTGTGGCGTAACGTCAGGGCTTTATGGAGGGCTTGCTCTTCATTCTTCGGGCATTCAGGACTGATACGGCGCCCCAATGTCTTGAAAGTCACCGCACCTGTTGAAGCTGGAGATAGCTCGCAACGATCTGCTTACGCATATGCGGATCCAAAGAGCATCGTATTGTTACGTTTATTATCATAAAGGCTCTGCGATCCTGGTTACGTCACGGCCTGAAGATTTTGCATCGTAAAGAGCCTTATCGGCGCTATTCCATATGACATCAAATTCTGCACGTGTATTTACATGCCCACTGCAAATACCAATACTTATGGTAAACGGTACTGCCCGCCCACGATGTCTAAATGGGTCTTCGGCAAGTTTTTTGCGCAACTCCTTGCATTGCTGCTCACTGGAAATCGATGACTGCCCGGGAGCTAAAATCATGAATTCTTCACCGCCGACCCTCGCCAGCAAATTATCGTTCGAAAATGTATCTTTTATAAGCTCTGCACAATGTTTTAAAGCAGCGTCACCGACGGCATGGCCATAAGTGTCGTTTATCCGCTTGAAGTAATCGATATCGATCATGATAACGGAAACCAGACCGGAATAAGTTTTTCCTGCGCCCGGATTGGCGACCGTCTCAATGCTCCATCTATTAAGAAGCCCAGTCAGGGGATCACGCAGCGCTATCTCACGCAGATTGTTCATGCTGCGCTCATAAGCGATCAACAGGGAAAAAGCGCCACTCGCGCCAATATGGATTGCGGCAGTAATGAGATTGAGTTGCAAAAAAATATCGGCAGGCAACAACGATTCCATGGATGGTTCGAAGAACCAGCCCTGGAGTGCGCGCAAGAAGGAAGAAATTATGAGAACAGCATAGCTGGCGATCAACCCCCATTTCGATTTCAAAACTTCCCGTTCGGTGGCGATTGACCATATAATTGCGAGGATCTGTATCGATATGAGCAGATTTATGATGCCAAAAACTGTGCTGTTGCCCAGCAGCGGCCAGGATATGAAGGTGAAAATTGCAGCCAAAGGCAGCAGTGTCATCTTCACCAATGAAGTCGAATGATGAAAAAACTCGCGGATGGCAATCCACCGAAAACAAAGACCAACAAACAGCAGTAAATTAGGAAAAAAAACATCAGCGGTACTTCCGCCAATTTCCTTTGAGAAGATGAAAAATGCAACAGCGAAAATAATATTCGATGTCACCATGTATAGCCAGTAATAACGGTCCCTCCTTTCAAGTCCCGCAAATGCGAAGGCAATCGCAAAAACCACAAGCCAAAGTGCATTGATTGTGAAGAGTGTCTGCTGATTTAATTCCATTATTGCAGACATTGTCTGTTCCTGAAGTTCATACATTTAAAGCGGTTGCGACGGCGCAATTCCAGATTATTCAGGCTCGAGCTTTCCGAGTCTACGATACAGCTCTGCCCAATTGCCAATGTTTGCCAAAGCTCTTCTAGAACATCGCCAAGGGTCCAGTTTCTCGTGAACGTTTGCGATCAGCCGTTCCGGCCCGCTCAACAGCGCATCGCGCAAGCACACGGCACGGGCCTATAACTGCAACAATATTCCCGACAAACTGAATCATTGGCCTCTGGGGATAGGATGCAAAGGTTTGACCGCGCCGAAAACCGACAATCCACGTTTTAAGAGTGGTTAAAAACATGCGCGTTACCGTGGTTGTCTGAGCTCGGGGAACAGGAAGAAATGTATTTTCGAGGTTCACTGCTCCTTGAACATTCCAGGTTGCAAGAGATTTCCCTTCAGCCAAATCCGTAACGCTGGAGAGCAAAGAACTAGTTGGAACATTCATGTGCATTAAGTTGAAATCCAATTTTCTAAGAGCCTGAATCATAATGAATTTAACGATATCAGGCTCTTGCGATGCGCCGCGTGAGGAAGCGTATGTTTGCGATGTAGACCCACGCTTCGGAAGAA
>NZ_JAYEXN010000045.1:0-23056 GCF_044435015.1 Ochrobactrum sp. S1502_03 | reverse complement strand
ACTTTATTTCGATATAAACGCGCGTTGAAACAAGCGAACACCACCTCTGAAGTGCTGCTATTTTCAGAAAATGTGATAATGATCGCTGTTGTGGCACGGCAGGCAAAAGGGGTTTCCGCGTGAACAGTGAGGCATTGGATTTCGCTAACGAACATTCTTTGGAAAAAACCAATGATCCTGAGATCGATAAGCCAGTCTTTAGGCGTCCAGGCTTCAACGGAATAAGTACCTTTGAAGAAATCGATCACCGGCTTGCGAAATACCTGCGTGAAGCACGCGATAACGCAGGCCTGAAACAAGCCGATTTTGCTCCGCTCATGGGACTTTCTACGCCGGTTTATGGTCGCTATGAACGCGCGTTTTCAAAGCTGCATGTCACTCGCTTGGTGCATATTTGCGAAGTGCTGAACATTATGCCCATCGAAATGCTTTACGAGGCAGCACCTCATTTGTGGGGCAAAAGTGAGGAGGAAGCCAAGGATCGCGTCGAACTTGCGAAACTCGTAGCTAATCTCCCGCATAGCACAACGCGTGACTTGCTTTCGTTGGTTAAGAAAATGGCAGACCTACAAAGCCAGGTCGACGCCAAAACGCAAAGCGCGGATTGAATTAAATAGTCGTAGCCAGCAATGGCTATTGCGAATAGCCGACAATTGCTCGAAATGCGCGAACTAAGAACCAATCACCGATTGGAGGATAGGGTTCGCTATTGTACTACCTCACTTAATATGGTACTAAATTTAATACCTAATTTGATATGGACTTATTATGCAACGTGTGGAAGCAAATATAGCGGTTAGCGTTTCAGACCTCAAAAAAAGTCCGTCCGCAGTAATGGACGAGGCTAACGGCGAGGCTGTGGCTGTTCTTAATCATAATCGAATTATGGCTTATATGGTTCCCGCTAGCGTCTATGAAGCCATGCTCGAACAGCTGGATGATATTCGCCTCACTGAGATAATCCGGAAACGAGCCGACGAAAAAGGAATTTCGGTCGATATCGATGCCCTATAAGCTTGAATTCTTGCCATCGGCTCTCAAAGAATGGAATAAACTCGGCGCGACAATCCAGCAGCAATTGAAGAAGAAACTACGCGAACGATTGGAAACGCCGCGCGTCGTGAGTGCTTCACTGCATGGTATGCCCGATCATTATAAGATCAAGCTTCGCCAGTTGGGCTACCGACTTGTTTACTCCGTCAATGACGATACCGTTACGGTATTGGTCATAGCGGTTGGAAAACGTGAGCGTGGCGATGTTTATAATACCGCTCGCTCCAGGACCCAATAAATTCTCCAGAAGTTGTCCGGCTTGCATGGGGCGGTAAGGATGGACAATGATACGACCGTTCATTACCTTGGAGGTCGCCTAAGCGACCTCTTTTGTTTGGTCCGAGACGAGGTTGTGCAGATAATCGGCAACAGCCTGGGCTTTGGCTGCAGTGGTGATAATGGCGCGTTTATCAGCCTTCAGGACGGCCAGCCAATTATCAACGTAGGCGGCTGTGTTTTCGAGAGGATCATGGGAAACACCGAGGTCAGCGCAGAGAAATGCTGCAGACAGTTCTGCGACGAGCTCTTCGACCGCGTAAGCGTCGGTACCGAAGCGGCCTGACAGGTCGCGATCAAGGCGATGTTTTGCGCCTGACCAATGACCAATTTCGTGCAGAAGTGACGAATAAAGGTGGACGTCGCTTAAAAAGCGCTCGCGGTCGGGCATGAGAATGTCGTCAGGTCCAGGACGATAGCAAGCCTTCGTGCCGCCGTAGTGAATGACAGCACCCGCCTGGCGGACAAACGTATCGACGGTTTCATTGTGCGGCACGGGCGTCGTCGGCATTGATTCAGCTGGGCTGTAATATTCGATAGGCAGGTTCTCGATCTGCTCTACGTTGAATACAGTGTAGCCCTTGAGATAAGGGATTGAACGGTCGTCATCTGTGTCCTGATCCTTGGGCGTAAAGGTGCCATACTTGACGACGAGCGATCCACGTTCGCCCTTCCGGACTTGACCGCCGAGATCCTTCGCCTGACGATAGGTCATCCAGCTGGTCTCCTCGTAGCCGTTCATCTGTGATGCAATCCAGAGCATGAGAACATTGATGCCGCGATAGGCTTCGCCGCTGGATCGGCGGGGGATGATGGAGGTCGGGCGGGTATTTCCGCGCCAAGGCTGCACCCAGGGTTTGGTGCCGGCTTCCAGCTGCTCGATGATGAGGTCTGTGATGCGCTGATAGGTGTCGCTGACGTTGTTCATGGCCGTCTCCATTCGTTGGTTGACGGCAAGAAACGGAGATAGCCGAGACGAGCCCATGCACCCTTTGGGCCGCAACAGAAGTGGAGGACCGCGAAGCGGTTGCATGGGGGAGAGGCTATCGCAGCTTGTCCGTCAATCAGCCAACGAGTGGGGCGGCCTAAATGTCACTCACCGAAGCTAACGGACCGGCCCTCGGCGCGGAGGTTGGGCTGCTTATCGTTCGCGGTCGTCGGAATCCCGCTCGGGCTGCTTTTGCGCCGATAGTTCCGCAAGCCGGGACGGGTCCGTGGCTATTTTCTGCTCTGGTGACATGCGCTCGACGGCGCGACCATCTGCATTTCTGACCTGATCCGGGTGGGACAAGCGGGAAAAGTCAGAACGTGCCGTGAATGTGATTTCGGTATCATCATCGGGCAACCGCTCTGGAAGGTCGGCGCGATCGACGGCGATAATCCCGTGGTCGGTAACAAGGCTGGCAACACGGATATCGTGCCCGAGAACCTGACCTGAAATCTGTTCGCCCGGCCTGGCGGTGCGCACGTTGTGCTCGAAAGCATTCTCACCGCGCATTTCCAGATCGACAAAGGCAGCTCTTATGGCTTCCTGCCGGTTGGGATCGATCATGCGCGGCTTGGTAATGACCATGAAGTCAAGCTCATGACCATATTCGCGACAAAGAGATACTAGCAGTGCCTCCTGGGCCCGCCCGTTACCTTCCCAGAACGGGTGCACATACTTCAACTCTGACAACACTTTACCTGTGTCAAATGACACGATATTTGGCCTTTATGGCCACTATGTTGCCTTTGGGTCAGGATTACTGACCTTTCCAAACGATCCTCTGGTCAAGCCGCTACTATTCAATGGAGGATGGCCGTGCTGCAACTCGCCTGAAATCCACTCTGCGACTTCCACGCCCCCGCACGTCAAACAACGTGACAGCTCCTTGACAGTTTATCGACTGACAATGACACCAGGTCTGGAAGCAGGTCTTCTACCCGCGGCGCTTAAGGGAAATCGATAATAGACCCAAACCGCATAGGCGATAATGTCATGCGCAAAGCGAAAGCCTTTCAGACAGAGCATAGGGTATGAAATGATCATCTCAAAGTGATAAATCAATGCCCATCAGATAACTTGGCAATACTGTAAACTTCGCACCGATATTCAAAATGCCCCAACGCGAGGTTATCGTGTCGGGGCTACTCGATACATCTTCGTGTGCCGTTTATGACAAGAAGCTAAAAGGAGATAATCGTTAAGAGAAATTACAGCGGAACCCGCTTGTTTCCTGTGGTTCTCCGAGCTTCACCTGCCTCATGGACAGGTTTTATTCAATCATGGCGTTGTTCGTATCGACTTTTTCAAAGTGATTTTCCGATAAACGCGCTGAACGTCGTCGCCCTCTCAGTATTTCGATTCGAATAATCGAAATCGAGGGTGCCGGAAATCCAATAACCCTTATCCGCCAGGCCTGAATAGGTAAAAGTCGGTCCTACCCTCCCGCGTTCCGACCTAGCATAATCAGAGTCGGTCAGATTGTAGATGTCATATTGGTGATGGACGCCAACGGCCAGCGTATCCGTCAGCTGATATCCAAACGCGATATCCGCCAGATTGAGCGAAAGGCCTGCCTGCATACGCTTCCGGCCTCCGGTTTCCAGGTCGGTATAATTTTTGTCGCGGAAGAGGTAGTTAATATTCGCGGGCGATATGCTTAGTTGCCATTTGTCATAACCAAAGAAGTTATTGACGCTCGCGCTGATGGAATACTGGTTCGCGCCAGCACCGTACCCGCTGGATTTATCCGATCCGTTAGGAAAGTTCATGAATATCGTAGGGCTGATCCACCAGGCTCGATAACCTTCTGTGTTTGGTTTGGCTTTTGTGGCTGCAACCTGATAGTAATATTCGAATCCTAGTTGAGGAGATGTAACACCCCACCGTGAGTCATCACCCTCAAAATCGCTTTTTTGGTAACCACCATTAAAACCTAGCCAGAGTTCAACCTGGTCCTGCTTTGTGCCGGTCAGTCCAGTTTCGCTGAACCAGGCCAGCTGGAAAAAATTTGCTGCCGTTTGGCTGCTATTTTCCTTCGTATAGTAAGGCCACAGTTGAAGCGCCCAACCCGGTGTCCCGGGTTGGGCGTTTCCCAAGAAATTTCCTGCGTACGCACCATTTGGAACGAATGAAAGAGCGATCGTTGACATTAGTAAGCCAGCGATGCTCATTTTACGAAAAAGTAGCATGGTATTCCCCTTCTTATTGGCATACTTGCGTGAGCATAGTATTTTTACATTTCGTAGATCAATTTGTGACGTCTATTACGATTTTCCCATGTGAACACCTGGTTGATTTCATATATTTCCAAGCTTCGATGTATCCATTCATAGGAAATAAGCGGTCTATATTCGGACTAATATTTTTCAAAGTTAGATTTTTATTTACATAATCCACGCCTCTCTGTCTCATTTCTTGATGTTCAACATAGTTGAATACTGAGTACGGCTGGAACGTCACGTTCTTTTGAAACATGTCTCGCAAAGGAAGTTCGGGCGGCTTTGTGTCCAGAGTGCCGTAAAAATAGACATGCGCATCTCGCGCAAAGGCAGGACTGTATTTGGAGATCAGTCCCTCTCCGATTGGATCAAAGGCGACATCAATTCCCTTACCGCCGGTCACCGCCAGAAGTTGTTCGGCAATTGAAGTCCCGTCGCTATCGGTCACGATGACATGAGAAGCGCCTCTTTCCTTCAGATAGGGAACGTTGGAGGGAAACCGTGTCGTGCCGATCATGGTTGCGCCGAGCATGCGGCCTATTTCAAGTGCTGCTGATCCGGCTGTCGACGTTGCAGCGGTAGCGAGAACGAAACTATCCGGCCCAACCTTCGAGACTTCAGCGAGGGGATAATAGGCAGTCAGGTACTGCATCCATATGGATGCGCTTTCTGGGGCCGACAGTCCGGGAGGCGCCGGTGTTATATACCGTGCATCGACAATGAGTGTCTCTGTGCTGGCCCCACGATTGTAATAGAAATAGGGCAAAGTACAGTAGCGGCTTCCGATGGTTATTCCCTCAACCCCGTCGCCGACGGCCTCAACAATGCCGGCCGCCTCAATTCCGACACAAGCTGGAAAATGGTGGAAGCTGAATGAATAATTGTCCACCATCAGATCCATATCACCCCAATTGAGAGCAAATGCCTCAATTCGAAGCCGAACTTCTCCGGGACCTGGTTGCTCAATAGGAACCTTGACTAGTCTCAGTCCCTGATAACCGTCATAACCATTGATGACCCATGCTCTTGCTGTGGCGCCCATATCAGCCCCTCGCCATATGCACGTCGCGCGGAAGCGCGGAGAGGATTTCCGGTCCGTATTCGCGCAGGATCACAATATCCTCTAGGCGGATGCCGAACCGGTCGGGCAGATAGATGCCAGGTTCGATGGAGAAGACCATCCCTTCCTCCAGCACCGTTTCGGAGGTTGCAGTGATATAGGGCGGCTCGTGACCATCGATGCCCATGCCGTGGCCGGTACGGTGCACGAAATATTCGCCATAGCCCGCATCGGCGATGACGTTGCGAGCCGCTGCATCTACCTCGCGCGCCATGACGCCCGGACGAGCTACTTTCAGCGCTGCCTGCACGGCCTTCTCGACGATGGCGTGGATCTCGCCATAACCTTCGGGCGGCATGCCGACGACGGCCATGCGGGTGATGTCAGAAGGGAACCCCTGCTTGCGTCCGCCAATGTCGATCACCACCGCGTCCCCTTCCTGGATAACGCGATCGCTAGCAGAATGGTGCGGGAACGCGCCGTTGCCTCCCGCGCCCACAATCCAGAAGCACGGCTCGGCACCTTCCGACGAAAAATGTGCGCGGATTTCCGCGGCAAGTTCATTCTCGGTCATGCCCGGCCTGATTGCGGTGAATGCCGCTTCCATGGCGCGATCGGCGATGCTGGCATTCATCTTGAGTTTTGCGTATTCATTGCTGTCTTTGCGCATGCGGAGACCGCCGAGCGTTGCGGGCGTAAAATTTCGACACGTATCTGCAGGCAAAGCATCGAGGAGCAGTAGCGCGAAGTCAGCGCGCATCGTTTCATCAAGCGTGACGAGGCCGGGTGCTTCCGCCCCGATGGCCGATAATGCTGCTCGCAAGGCGACGTCGGGGCCTTCATCATCAGCCCAGGTGTAGAACTTGATATTCGTGAATTCCCGGCTGCCTTCCGCATTCAGCGCTGGCATCAGGAAAGCCTCCTTTTTCGGGCCAATGAGCAGCAGGCAGGGGCGCTCGTCGGGATGCGGGTGGAAGCCCAGCACCCAGTCCATGTGAGAACCGGGTGCGACGGCGACGAGCCCCGTACCTGCTTCGGCCATGCGCTGTCGCAGGGCTAGAAGTCGGGAGGCGATCTGTTTTTGCATGGTCTTGTCCTCGTTCACGTAGCTGGAATGATGATGCGGCTGCCGAAGATCGGCTCGTCGTCCGGAAAGGCTTTGAACGCGGCAAGTTCGGCTTCAGAAGGCGATTCACACGAGCCTTTCCGGCTTGGCACCCAGCCGCACTGGCGCTTAAGGATCGCTGCATATTCCGCGCGCTTCAAAGCGGCGATGGACGGATCGATGACCGGCACGCCGAGCTCTTTCTCGATTTCCTTGTAGAAGCCGACCTCCATGGTGCAGCCGAGAATGAGCGCTTCCGCGCCACCTTCCTCCACCGCCTTGCGACCGGCGGCCAGCAGCCGTCGGTTGGTTTCCGCATGATCCTTCTGGAAATCATCGACACCGAGGTCGACATCATAGAAGCCCGCGAGACGTTCCGCGTGGCCATACCCGTGCACGGTGGACTGCATCTGGTGCACCCATTTGCGCCGGCCGACGATGATGCCGAAGCGGTTGGCAAGGCTTGCGGCGATCTCACAGGAGGCAATGCAGGGAGCAGTGACGACCATTTGGTCCGAAATCTCAAGAGCATCGTGTAACGCTGTGTCGTAGAAGCAGCCAATGGCCAGCGCATCGAAACCTTCCCGTGCTGCGGTGCGCACCGCCCGCATGATGCCGCGTGTCACTAATGCCTCATAGGTGCGGAATTCGATATGGGAGAAGCCATAGCTCGCCTTCGGCAAGGCAGCCACGTGGACTTCCGTACCAGGCAGTTTGTGGTCGCGCGCCATGTCGGCAAAGATGGCATCTACTGCATCGTTCGCAGCAAAGGGGTTGAGATACATGATCTTGAACGGTTCAGGACTCATATTGCTATTCTCCTTAGTAGTGTCGTTGCGATCCCGACGAAATTGTCGGAGATCAGACCGATCTCTCACTCTCGACTCATAGCTTTCCCGTTCGCGTACAGCCCTGAATTGGCTGATACGCGTCAGAACAAGACCTTGACCGGGAGCGGCTATCCTATCCTGTTTGTCGTCTTCACTCAGGAAGCAGGAATGATGATGCGACTGCCAAAGACGGGTTCGTTGTCAGGGAACGCTTTGAAGGCAGAAAGTTCGGCTTCGGAAGGTGCTTCGCAGGAGCCTTTCCGGCTAGGTACCCAGCCGCACTGGCGCTTGAGAATCGCAGCATATTCCGCTCGCTTCAAAGCGGCGATGGATGGATCAATGACCGGCACGCCAAGTTCCTTCTCAATCTCCTTGTAGAAACCGATTTCCATCGTGCAGCCGAGGATGAGTGCTTCCGCGCCGCCTTCCTCAACCGCCCTGCGACCGGCGGCTAGCAAACGGCGGTTGGTTTCCACATGATCTTTCTGAAAATCATCTACCCCGAGGCCGACATCGTAGAAACCGGCAAGACGTTCCGCATGTCCATAGCCGTGGACGGTCGACTGCATCTGATGTACCCATTTCCGTCGACCGACGATGATCCCGAAGCGGTTGGCAAGGCTGGCGGCGATTTCGCAAGAAGCGATGCAGGGCGCGGTTATGATCATCGAGCCGGAAATCTCGCGCGCATCATGTAAAGCGGTGTCGTAAAAGCAGCCGATCGCCAGTGCATCGAAACCTTCGCGCGCTGCGGTGCGCACCGCACGCACGATGCCGCGTGTCACCAACGCTTCATAGGTGCGAAATTCGATATGGGAGAAGCTGTAGCCGACCTTCGGCAACGCAACCACGTGTACCTCTGTGCCCGGCAGTTTGTGGTCCCGCGCCATGTCTGCAAAGATCGCATCAACTGCGTCGTTTGCGCCGACGGGGTTAAGATACATAATCTTGAGCGGCTCAGTGCTCATTTTGTTATCCTCCTCTACAGTTTCATGATGATCCCCGTCGATACCGTCGGAGATCAGTTCGATGACTCACACGTTCGATCCATAGATCGCGCGCGCACGTTCCGCCGTTACGTACTCGTTGCGGATGTCTTCGAGCACGAGGGCTGGATCACGTTCTTTCGGATTTCCGAACCCTCCGCCAGCACCCGTGATCACGCGGATCACGTCGTCCTTGTCGACCCTGATGCCGGAGGCGAAGGCGTAGCGCTCCGATTCCCCATTCTTGCGCAGGACGAGCGCATAGTTGGCCGAGCCTTCGTTGCCACCGTCGAGTGACCATGGAACGATGCGCGAGCGAGTATAGCCGAGCGTCAGGAAGGAATCGTCGCGGCGGATGCGGTAGTCGAGCCGGATGCCGCGGCCGCCGGTCCATTTGCCTTCGCCGCCCGGATCGGTGTTCAGCTCCATGCGGTCGACGACGAGGCCGTTGCGTGCCTCGGAGATCTCTGCCGGACAATTGTAGGTCTCGCCGTGCACGCCGGAGAAGATCGCCGAATTGCCGTCGCGCCCTTCCGATGCGCCCCAGCCGCCGATCTGCGGTTCGATGATCGTGTATTGCCGCCCCGTATCGGGATGGATGCCGCCGATGAAGGTGCCGGCGATGGATGAGAAGTGCCCGGCGGGCAGTTTTTCTGGCATGTGCGGGGCAAGGCAGCGCCAGACGAGATCGTAGCCGCGAATGCCGAGTTCATAGTAGAAGCCGACGGCCGCCGGCTCCTTCGCATGGAAGCACGACCCCTCGCGCGTTAAAACCTTGAGCGGGCGGAAGGAGCCTTCGTTGGCCGGCGAGGTAGGGTCGGTCAGCGCCTTGAAGATCACCTGCATGCTGACGAGCGTGTCGTCGTAGCCGGCATTCGATGGGCCGCTGTCCTGATCCGGGTTGTCTCGGAGGTCGATGACAAATTCCGTTTCCGATATCGTCACCTTGACGTTGAACATGCGCTCGTCGTCCTGCTCCTCCGTCAGCTCGAAGGTGCCGTGCGGGAGTTTCGCGAGCTCGGCGAGCGCGATCTTCTCGCCATGGTCCATGAAACCTGCCATCGCCGCCTCGAAGGTGGCGACGGTGTATTTCTCCGCAAGCTCGGCAAGGCGCTTTGCACCGATGCGGACGGAGGCGATAGCGGCCCAGAGGTCGCCTTCGAGGAAGTCCGACATGCGAGAATTGACGGTAATGATGTCGAAGATGCCGGGAATCGCCTCGCCCTTCGATATCATCTTGATGGCCGGAAGGCGAAGACCTTCCTGGAAGATTTCCGTCGCATCGGCTGAGAGCGAGCCCGGCGACTTGCCGCCGACGTCCGAATTATGGGCGATATTGGCCGTCCAGGCGATCAACCGGTCGCCGGAAAAGACCGGCATGCAGACGACGAGGTCGTTAAGATGCGTGACGCCGCCGTAGTAGGGGTCGTTGGTGATGAAGACGTCGCCGGGCTGGATGTCGCTTGGTTTGGAGAACTTCTTCAAGAGCACCTTCACCGACTTGTCGAGCACGCCGATGAAGCCCGGAATGCCCGCGCCCGAGGAAGCGAGACGGCCTTCGGCGTCAGTGATCCCCGTGCCCATGTCGAGCACTTCGTAAATAATGGAGCTCATCGCCGTCTTGCGCATGGCCGCGAACATCTCGTCGGCGGTGGCTTGCAGCGAGTTCTGGATGATCTCGAGCGTGATCGGATCGTGGGAAGCTGTCGTCATGTTCCGCACTCCTCAGGCTTTCAAGTGGATGTGAGTGTTACCGAAACCGTCGATCTCGACACGGTTGCCGGGGTGGATAACAATCGTCGTGCCCGCATCCTCGATGACCGCGGGGCCGCTGAAGGTCATGCCAGGCTCCAGCTTTTCGCCATCGAAGATCGCGGCCGGATGGATGCCTTCCAGCGCATAGTCGACCTTGCGTTGGCCCTTTTGCGCGGCGGAGGCCGGCGTTGCGGAAAGCGGCTTTTCCTGCATCTTAAGCTTGCCGACCTCGGCCGACGCGACCAGGTGGATGCCGACCAGCTCGACGGGGGCGTCGAGGCGGTAGGTATATTCCCGCTCGTAGGTCTCGTGGAACGCGGCCTCGATGGCGGCAAGGCTCGCATCTGTGATCGCGTCCTCGATAAGAACTTCGGTCGTGTGCTCCTGGTTCTGGTAACGGAACTTGCCGTAACGCAGAAACCGGACCTTCGCCGCTTCGACGCCTTCCTCGCCGAATTGCTGGTGGGCCAGCGCCTCGGTTTCGGCGAAGAGCGCCTCAATGGTGGCTGCGGCGCCGGCATTGAGGTCGGCGAGCTTGGTGACGAAATAGTCGCGACGCAGGTCCGACATCATCATGCCCCAAGCCGAGAACACCGAGGCGCCCGCCGGGATGACGACCTTCTTTACGCCCAGTTCCATGCCTAGCGCCACCGCATGCATCGCGCCGCCGCCGCCGAAAGCGACCAGGGTGAAGTCGCGCGGATCGAAGCCGCGATTTAGCGAGACGAGCTTCAGCGCGTTGACCATGTTGTTATTGGCGATGCGCACGATGCCGCGCGCGACGTCATCGGTCGAGACACCGAGTTTCTCGCCGACCTCCGAGAGTGCCTTTTCCGTCGCCGCCATGTCCGCGACGACTGAACCGCCACAGAAATAATCGCGGTTGATGCGGCCGAGCCAGAGATTGGCGTCTGTGGTAGTGGCATTGGTGCCACCGCGACCATAGGCGGCAGGGCCGGGCATGGCGCCGGCCGACTTCGGGCCGACATGCAGCTTGCCGAAGTCGTCGACCCAAGCGATGGAGCCGCCGCCATTGCCGATTTCGACGAGATCGACCACCGGCACCATAATCGGATAGCCGGCGGACGTGCGGTCGCGCTCGATCCAGTAGTCCGTCATTATGCGGACCTGGCCGCTCTCGATCAGCGAACATTTCGCCGTCGTGCCGCCGATATCGAGCGCCAGCACGTTCGGCTCGCCGATCAGCTTGCCGAGTTCGGCCGCGCCCCAGAAGCCGGAGGCCGGGCCGGATTCGACCATGGTGATCGGGATTTTCTTCACCGATTCAAGCGAATCCACACCGCAGTTCGACTGCATGACGAAGAGGTTTCCGTCAAACCCCTTGCCGGTAAGGCCGTCGTTGAGACGCGACAGGTAGCGCTCGGCCGTCGGCTGCACATAGGCGGACATGACGGTCGTATTGGTGCGCTCGTACTCACGCCATTCGCGGGTGATTTGGTGCGAGGCGACGGTCGCGATCTCCGGCCAAAGACGTGCGATCTCCGCGATCGTCGCCTGCTCGTGGCTGGGGTTGGCGTAGGAATGCAGGAAACAGACGGCGATCGCCTCGACGCCCTCTGCACGGAAGTCGTCGAGGATGGCTGGCAGGCCCGAAAGGTCGAGCGACTTCATCTCCGTGCCGTGATAGTCGAAGCGCCCAGACAGTTCACGGCGCAGATAGCGCGGCACGAAGGGCTCTGGCTTCTCATAATTCAAGTTGAAGAAGTCCGGTCGGTTGCCGCGGGCGATTTCCAACGAGTCACGAAAACCTTCCGTCGTGATGAGGCCGACTTTGACGCCCTTGCGCTCGGTCAGCGCGTTGATGACGACGGTGGTGCCGTGGGCGAGAAAGTCCACGGTCTTCGGATCGACGTCGCCTTTGTCGAGAACGTTCAGAACGCCCTGTTCGAAATTCGGCGGCGTGGTGTCGGACTTAGCCGTCGTGATGCGGAACTGGCCTGTCGCGTGGTCCGTCTCGAAGCAGACGAGATCGGTGAATGTTCCGCCGACATCGGTCGCGACCCGAATGGTCTTCTGGCTCATTGGTTTTTCTCCCTCTTATGCCGGTCGTGTAGAAGCATGCAAACGGCGCCGGGCAGTTTCAGCGCGTCGGCGGCTCGGATGCGCTCCTCGGTGTAGTAGTCACGATCATGGAGGCAGTTCAGCGTACCGACGACTTCACCGTCGATGATGACTGGTACGTTGATGACTGACTCGCATCCCAGTGAAAGGATCAACTCGTGGTCGTCAAAAACTTTGGCGATGTCTTCGATCGTGTTGGCGACAAAGGTGTCTTTGCGGTTCAGCGTGATTTCCGACCAGTCGGTTTCGTTATAGGGTTTGGTCCCGGAAACCGGGTAGACGTCGGGCATGCTTGAATAGATGCGTTCCGCCTGCTTGTCGGACGTATCGGCTGTCATGATGGTGAAAAGCTTGGCGCCAACAATGCCTTTCACCAATTGCTCAAGTGCGGCGTAGGCCTTCTCCGGCTGGCTGCCAGCGTCGGCAACAGCGTGTACGAAGGCGGTGAAGTCAGGTATTTCCATTCTGCAGTTGCTCCATAATGTGATCCCGAAGCGCTGCTTCCTCAGAGCTGACGACGGGAACGGCGCCGATTAGCCGGCGCGTGTAGGGGTTTTCGGGGCGGGTGAAAATGACGTCGGTCGTGGCAAATTCAACGAGCCGGCCTTTTTCGAAGACGGCGACGCGGTCTGCGATGTTACGAACGACGGAGAGATCGTGGGTAATAAAGACGTAGGTTAACCCGCGGCTTTCCTTGAGTGCCTTCAGAAGTTTAAGCACGCGCGCCTGCACTAGAACGTCGAGTGCGGAGGTTGGCTCGTCGAGCACGATGAGCTCCGATTGGCAAGCAAGGGCGCGGGCTATAGCAACGCGTTGGCGCTGACCGCCGGAAAGGGCCGACGGGGCACGGTTGCGAAGCTCTGCCGGCAATCCGACTTCCTCCAGCAGTTCGCCAGTGCGCTTGGCGCGGCCCGCCTTAGCGCCGATATTATGGACATCAAGCGCGAGGCGCAGCGATGCCCCGATTGAACGACGCGGATTGAGCGAGGAGAGCGGATTCTGTTGCACCAGCTGGATAGCCCGGCGATGCTCCTGCGTACGTCTTGCCGGCAGCGCCTCACCCTTGAAGGTGAGGTTGCCAGTGGTCGCGGCGTAGATGCCGAGGATAATGTTGGCGATGGTTGATTTGCCCGAGCCGGATTCCCCGACCACGGCGAGGCATTCGCCCTTTGTGACACTGAAAGAAACGCTATCGAGTGCTTTGACCGTGCCTCCATTGACCTCGAAATTCTTGGAGACGTCGGAAACGGAAAGAATCGTGCTCATTTGAGGAGTTCCTTTTCGCTGAAGCCTTCATGAGCAACTAGTGGGGCAAGGAATTGCGCAGGATCGTCGTCGAGGTCTGGAATGCCGCCGCCGGTGATGCGCGGCACGGCCGAGAGGAGCGCACGCGTATAGGGGTGGCGGGGATCCTCGAAGATCGCGGCGGTCGGGCCCTGCTCGACAATGTTGCCCTTGTAGATGACATAGACCCGGTCCGCGAATTCGCGCACTACGCCGAGATTGTGCGAGATAAAGAGCACGGAGGTGTGGTGTTTCTCGACAAGCTCGGACATCAGCTTGAGCGTCTGCGCCTGCACGGTCACGTCGAGCGCCGTGCCAGGTTCGTCAGCCAGCAGCAACGCCGGATTGTTGGCGAGCGCCATGGCAATCATGACACGTTGGTTCATGCCACCGGAAAGCTGGAAGGCATAGGATTCGAGCACACGCTCCGGGTCATGGATCGCAACGTCTGCAAGTGCTGCAAGGGCCTTGCGGCGAGCCGTCTCGTAATTGATGTTAGGTTCTGTGCGTTGCAGGACTTCCCGAAACAGCGTGGATATCTTGTAGACCGGATTCAGCGACGAGGTCGGGTCCTGAAAAATCATCGACATGGCGGTACCGCGCAGCGCATGGCGCGAAGCGGATTTTAGCGTTTCGAGGTCAATGCCTTCGAATTCAACCGTGCCGGAGATGTGAGCTGTGCGCAGGTGCTGGAGCATGCCCAGCACAATGCGCGCTGTCACAGATTTGCCGGAACCGGACTCGCCAACAAGGGCGACACGCTCACCTCTGCGGATATGCAGAGAGATGCCGTGCAGCACGTCGATCATCCCGGACCACGTCTTGAAGCCGAGCCGGAGGTTATCGATCTTGAGTGTAGGGGCCGTCATTGATCCACTCCCAGGAATTCACGCAACGCGTCGCCGATCAGGTTGAATCCGAAGACGGCGATCAGGATGGCAAGGCCAGGGAACACGGTGAGCCACCAGCTGTCTGGAAGGTACTTCGCACCTTCTGCAACCATGGAGCCGAGGTCGGGTGTCGGCGGCTGAACGCCAAGACCGAGAAAAGACAGCGAGGAGGCAATGAGAATGACGAAACCGAAGTCGAGCGTCATCTTGGTGATGACTGAGGGAACGCAGTTCGGCAATATCTCGCGGAACATGATATGCCGTTTCGAGGCGCCGATCACCTCCGCCGCCAGCACATAGCCCTCTTCTTTCTCAGAACGGGCGATATTGTAGACAAGGCGGGTGTACCAGGGCCACCACATCACGGTCACCGCGATCATACCATTGGTAAGGGTTGGCTCGAGGAGGCCCATGACCGACATGGCGAGCACCAGTGGCGGTATTGACAGGAAGACGTCCGTAAGCCGCATCAGCAAATATTCAGTCCAGCCGCCAAGATAGCCAGCAGCAAGACCGATGGCGACGCCGACCGGAACGGCGATGATGAGCACGACAATGCCGAGGATCAGCGAGATCCGGTAGGCATAGACGACGCGGGTGAAGAGGTCGCGACCAACGAGATCTGTGCCGAATATATTCGGCCAGTGTGGAGGTTGGTTGAAGTTGGCGAAGTCCACCACAGCGCCGACATGTTCAGGGAAGGGCGTGATGAAATCGGCGAAAATCGCCGAGAACACTACGATTCCGACGAGCACCAGCCCGATCAGCGACAGAGGATTGGCGGCGAGGATGACGAGGGTCTTCTTCATGACGCTCTCTGCGAAAGGCGGATGCGTGGATTTACGATAGAAACCAGCAAGTCCACGACGATGTTGACGATGAGGAACATGGCCGAGATGACCAGAACGGTTCCCACGATGGCGTTAAGGTCCTTACGCAGGATCACGGCAACGCCGTAGCGCGACAGGCCGGGCCAGGCATACACGGCTTCAACAAGGAAGGCGCTGCCCAGCATGGCGGCAAAATCGAGACCAATAATGGTAAGAGAAGGGATCAGAGATGGTCGGAAGGCATAGCGTCGAGCGATGCGCTTTTCCGGGAAGCCATATGCCTCTGCCATCTCCATGTAAGGCCGTTCGTAAGTCTCGACCATGTTCGATCGCACGAGGCGGGCGGCCTGTCCGATACCGGCAAGGGCCAGAGCGAAGGCAGGGAGGACCAAGTGCCAGACGGCATCTGCAAACGCTTTGAGATTGCCGGCAAGCAGCGTATCGATCAGCATGAAGCCGGTTACATTCTGCACAGCGATACTGTCTGAGAGCCGACCCGCAATCGGAAAAAGCCCTATGAAGTAGGAGAAGACGAGCATCAGCACGACTGCCCAGACGAAGGCGGGCGCGGAGACACCAAGCATAGTCACCAGCCGGATAGCGTGATCTATCCATCTTCCGCGGTAATGGGCTGACAAGACCCCGAGTGGAAGGCCGATGCCGATCATCATCAAACCTGCGACCATGACCAACTCCAGCGTTGCGGGCAGAAACTGGGCGATGTCGGTCGTAACAGGGCGATTTGTGTACAGCGAGATGCCAAGATTGCCGTGCATAAGATCGGCAAGAAAATAGCCGTACTGGACGAAGAAGGAAGCATCGAGATGCAATTTATCCCGCAGGGCGGCAATTGCTTCGGGCGTCGCGTTTGGTCCGAGCGCGATGCGCGCCGGGTCGCCGGGAATTACCCGAGCGATAGCAAATATCAGCACTGATACCCCTATGAGAACAAGCAAAGAGGTACCTAGCCGCTTCGCTAGGAGGCGGATGAACGGTGACATAATCAAATTCCGGTTGAAAGGTGGGGCCGCTAATGAACGACCCGGGTTTCGTCGGTAACTACTGCTTCATTTCCATCAGGCGGAAACTCATGCCGAACCCGGCTAGCGCGAAGGCCTTGGACGGATCAGTCAGCGCCGGAACCAAGACTTTGTCAGAAGCGGCGAAGACTGAAATCTGATCCTGAGCGAAAATCGAGGGGGCGATTGCGAGCAGCCGCCTATTGAGATCTTCATAGATCTTGGCACGCGCTGCTTCATCAAGTGTTGTACGAGCCTTCTCCAGCAGAGCGTCGACTTGTTCATCTTTCAGATGTTCTGGCGACATCCAGGTGCCCGCAGCGCTCGAATGATACATGTTAGATAGGAGAGTATCCGGATCACCCGTCATCGTGTTCACGAAGACCTGCGAGACAACGGGTGTACGTTCGGCCTTTGATACCTGATCGGAGAATAGGGCCCAAGGCACCTTGCTGACTTTCGCCTTTATGCCAATCTGCGAGAGATTGGCCTGCAGAAGGAGTGCGAACCGCTCCTCTATTGGAACCTCACCCGTCCAAGATATATCGATATTCATATCCTCGGGCTTATATTTGCACGCGCTGAGATATTCTTTCGCCTTGGTGAGGTCCTGCTTGAGGGGTTGTTCATTGGGAAGAGCTCCCAACATGCCGACCGGGAGTGGTCCGGTAGCAGGACTGCCCAGGGAAACATTGTCTGTGATGGCCACCATCTTAACGCCCGTGCCATAATCAAAGGCGTAGCTGACTGAGAGGCGGCAGTTAACGTCGTCGAAAGGAGGCTTCGTCGTATTCAGCTTGATATAAAACCCGGACGTTCCCCTTTCTGTGAGCAATTGGGCTCCATCGGCAGCGAGCGACTTGAGTACTTCCGGAGGCAGCCATTGCGAGGAGATTTCGTGCTCGCCCTGCGCAATCAACGTGCGCACAGTGGCTGCTTCCAGGCCATAGCGCAGACGCACCTTATCTGGCGCTGTAGCGGGTACTCCGAGAAAATAAGCCGGGTTCTTGGCCATTACCGTCTCTTCTTGCGGATTGTGCGAAATGACGGTGTAAGCACCACTGCCAGCAGCATGGTTCGAAAGAAATGCCTGGCCCCAGTCCTTCATAGGACCATTGCCATCCCCCAGATTGGCCATTACGAGTTTCTTGTCGACAATAGGCAGACGCGTGAGTGCCGAAATGAAAGGGGCATAGATTTCTTTCAAGGTGAAACGGACAGTTGAAGCATCTATCGCCTCTGCCTTTTCCACTTTGTCGAAGAGGTATGACAGCCCTTGGCCAAGGGCGCGCATGCGATCAAGCGAAAAGACGACATCATCTGCGGTAAGCGAATTTCCGCTCTGAAATTTTACATCGTCGCGCAATCTGAACGTAAAGACCTTGCCGTCAGTGCTTTCCCATGATTCAGCAATAAACGGCTCATAGCCAGGCTTTCCCTGTTTGGGAACTACCAGTGCATCATAGATGTTGAACATCAGAATGGAGTCGGCGTAATCTGAAGCCTTGGCGGGATCGAGTTCGCCAACGGGCGACTCATCAAGCCTGAGTACGGTGTCTGCGGTCGCTTGATTCTGGATAGATGTAGTGGCCAAAAATGCGGCCAATAACAGTTTGATGCCAGATCTCATTTTGAGTTCCCCTATTTGTTATTATTTTGGTGCACCACGTCGGTTGACAGCTCTTGTTACAGCAAGGACATTTTCCGAACCGGTCCCCTGATTTTCGTCACCGAACACGTCCATTGTGCATGTGTGAAAAACGATCGTCGTGTCGCCTGTATGATTCCAGATAACGTGTGTCTGGGAGGACGGGAAATGTGCGGTATCGCCCTCGTTCAGGATCGTAATTTCGCCTTCCAGCTCAAGCGTCAATGAACCGCGAACGATGTAATAGATCTCTTCCCCCTCATGAGATGTCGGTTCACTTCGAAAGCCCGGAGGTTCGTGGATCAATGTCGAGCGCAGAATATTGCCGGGAAAGGCCGCCGATAACCTCTCGTAAGTAACATCTTTTCCCGTCAATGAGCCGAGGCCATAAAGCGGTCTATTATCTCGACGTGTAATCGGCCCCTGAGGCTGAGACTTCTGGAAAAAGGTTCCCACATCGACGTCAAGCACCCGGCAAACGGCAACCAGTGAAACGAGGGAAGGCACGGCAATGCCGCGCTCGATTTGAGATATGAATCCTACTGACAGTTCTGCTTGATCTGCAACTTCCTGAAGCGTTAGTTTCAACGCCTTTCGGCGGCTACGCAAACGCTTTCCTAGCGGCTGTTGATCAGCCTCGATAATTTTGGCGAGATCGCTCATTGTCCCTCTTTTTTAGTATTTATTCAAAATACAACCCACCTAGCGATTCATGTCAACATTTTTTTAGTGTGACTTCAATTTTAATATAGAGGTCGGCCGCCTTGGAGCTACTCAAATGGCACTGCATATTCGCAATCTGGAGGCCGATAGGCTCGCGCGCGAGCTTGCGCGCATTGACCGCACAAGCATCACCGATGCTGTAATCGTCGCCCTTCGTGAAACCGTCCGTAACCGGATGAACCAGGAGAAGCCATGGGAGACGGCACAAAAGACCCTTGCCAAACATGGCCGATCTTTTCCGCCAGATCGAAAGCCCGTTCCTCCAGAAGCCTATCACGATCTGACGGATGACGAATAGTTTTCGTCAACAGGCACCGCTGTGCCAAAAATCCTGATGCCAAAAACCTGTTGTGAGGTATGCCTTTTCCGGATCGCGAACGCCTTTATTATTTCAAGGGCAAAATCTCGTGGCAAAAAGGGCGAAATATTTGAAACCAGTTAAAGTTTACTTGTTTGTTTTCAATGACTTAGAATAACATCAAGGGCCAAAGTTCGTGTCACTCGACATTACCGGCGATTTCGGCGAACCGTTCGACCGACGATCCGCGCAAAATTTCGGGATTCCGGATCGGTCTAAAGGCTTCATCCAAGCCCATCTCGATACGCGAGCCGTGTAGGAACGAGGTCCCGCCTTTCGACAGATTACCAATCAGCTCCACTCTCTGGCCATCGACAACGGGGCTTTCATTGCGCGTATGACCGGCCCATTCATAAATGTCTTGGAAAATATGACCATGTATGGCCTTCAGATGTTGCGCGTCGAAAGTCCCTTTCGGGCCGTCTCCTTCGGCAATTTCAGCCATCCGGAAAGCTGCCGCGCGATATTCTTCGACGCGTAGTTCCTTATGCGACTGAATCCCAAGTTTGTTGTGCAGCACATCCCTGCGGTCCGGATCGACCGATATGTTCGGATATGTATAGGAACCGTTGGATTCCGTTTCAGCCATGGCGAAAACCAATAAAAAGCCGCCTGCCCTGGGCAGGCGGCATCAAACTAAAAATATTGAGGTTGAACTACTGCGGTTTGCGGACTACGCGATCTCTGTATTCGTCACGCGTGATATCGCCGCGACATAGGCCGCTGTTGCCTCTTCCAACAGTGGATCGTGGATATAGCCCTGTCGCATATTTGCGGCGCGCGCCTGATCCGTAGCTTTTTTGCGCCTGACAACAGCTTCCGGAGATCGATCCGGACGGGGGGCATGAACGTTCATCTTCAAAACTCCTGTTGCAGTTAACGCTAGCACAAAAGACGACCAAAATCCAGAAAACAAAGGGATTTGCGCGACGTTCGGGGTGCGCCCGGCACTTGGCCGGGCGCTGTTGGGCTATCAATTGTGTGGTTCCCACTCGAGAATGGCCTGAAGGCTTGGGTCGTCCTGTCCGCCGAAACGGCCGAGGTTGGCGTTGTAGTTCAGGCGGCGGATCGAGAGATTGCGCTTGAAGCCTTCGCCATCGGCTTTTGCCTTTTTCCAGATCCCGCCAACCTCGATATTGAAGCCACGCGGGGACTTGGCGAAAACGCGGTGCGTCGGAGCGTCCGGGTTTTCCGAATTGAACGGCACGACCTCAATGTCGATGTCGTCGGTCAGGGTCGAGATGCGGCCTTTGCCGGAAGCGCTGTCGAGGTCTTCGCTATCGAACTGGATGAAGTTGGTGATTTCGTTGGCCATGGTATTCACTCCTCTATGTGGTTGCGATGATCGTTCACGGGCACGGCGGTAAGCGGTGTTGCACCCTTGGGCCGGAGCGCAGCGGAGGAAGCCGAGGGCCGAAAAATTTGTCGCGCGAGGAGCCGTAGGCGGGGAAATTTCAGGCTTCCGGCTTTGCGGCAACCGCGTCGACGTGCGAACGAGCGTCAAAAGCAACCGAATTAGAGGTGTGCTCTATACGCCAATATGGCAATTCAACTCGTCGAAATAGACCGTATACACAATACCGCAATTATCACGCATGATAGCCGGATACAGCGCATTTACAACAGTATTCGTGTAATCTTGGCAATTTTGGATAACCGGATCAATTCTCTACGCTGATCATCCTATAATACCAATATGGTTATGCACGGGCGGACTTATCTGGAGGCATGGCCCCGTCGATAGAGATGCGGGCTCCCTACGTCCTCCGCCCAGATTAAAAGCAACCGCTCGCGTGCTACATTCTCGGCATACCCCTATTCGGCCATGTTGATGCCGTGGTTTCCCGGCAAGTAGCGCAACATCGCTTCAGCCTGATCAGCGCGCAACCAGGCTGCATGACCACGTCTTGCCGCTCAAGAAGCCGCTCTCCTCCCTTTCGCAAGCGTCGATTGCGGCCATAAGGCCACCGCTGCGGCGAAAACGTAGCGAAAGATCATTGCATTGCTTCCGTTCCATGACGGGCAGCAAGCCCGAAAACCGATCGCGTCAGATGCAATTCGCCAGCGGCCGCGCGCGCTGTCATGGCGCGCAAATAGCCGCCCGGCGATTTCACTTGCCTCTCGTCGAACTTCTGCAGCGTGACCGCGATGGCAATAGCGGCGGCTTGTTCTCCCATCTGATCGACAGCGCGGCGGCGTGCATCTTCGGAAATGCCCGCCATGCGGCAAATTTGCGGGGCGAGCCGGGCCAATTCAGCCCAGGTGCGGGGGCGCGATACTCCGTAAGTCGTCAGTGCCGGTAGTGCCCGTAACAGATCTTGCAGGGCCACTAACGCTTGTGGGGAGTAATGCGGTTGATTGACCTGGCTCGAATTGCGCCTCAAGCTTTTCTCAAGAGCTTTCTTACCGGCGAAGCCGGTTTTAGGGAAACTGAGTTGTTCGGCGTATCCCGAACGCATTTCATCTTTACAATATCCAAGGGAATAGGGGTTTGTAATCTGTTTGTGCATGTCGTTTTCGACATATGGGCGTGTCGAATCTTCGTTTCTAGCGGAAGGCTGCTCACCGTGAGGCAGCTGCATTACCCTCTCGATGATCCATTCGATTAAGCCTGTTGCGCGACGAAGAACGGTACTGGATGCTTTGGTCGCGATGCCTACGGCATCAAGAACACGCGCGAAACGCTGCTCGATCATGGCGCGCAGCCGCGCGGGCAGATCCTCGACAGAGGCGAGCGCGTAACGCAGATTGCGAACGGCGCCGCGATAGCGGCGCAGGTTCGCATCGAGTGATTTCTTTTCCGCCTTTGCCTGCCGAACCATTCCATCGAGCTCCGCAAAGCGGGCAATCAGAACGCGCAGATCAATACCGCAAGCGTCGGCAATACTGCCGTCCGCATTACGGACCGGATAACGTTTATAGTTACCGCTATCCTGCATGGTAATAACACCGGCATCAAACAGCCGGGACAACACACGGCTGACACGTCCCTCGGATCGCCCGATTTCGAACGCAAGCGCAGCGTTGGATTTGAACACGATCGGTCGGCCACCTTTGTCATAGCTCTCTGCTGGAGCCGTATTGATCAGTACAACAAGCAAGTGCGCTTCTGTGCCATTGATGAGGCCAAGGCAAGGGAGTGACTGCGCAAGTCCGATCAGTTGGCCGCGTGTCACCGTTCCAATTTCCGCAGTCTGAGCCAGCCGCCGAAACTCGGTTCGTTGTGATGTCTGTTTGCGGCCGACCCGCCGCACAGGCTGTAGGGCTTCCCCCATACTCCTCGTCTCCTCTTAGCGACCAGGCAAAGCTTTCCCGTTCGCCGAAAAGCGTTTTTGTTTGACTTTGGAAGTTGGGGGTGCGATTTTGTTTTTACTGACTGTTTTGAATTTGCACCCCGCTTCCGGATTTTTTCGGGAGCGGTTTTCTTTTGTAGCCCGGTCAGATTCTCCTTAAAATCGTGATATTCAACGGCATGGAATGTTACCGATTTGGCTTGTTCCGACAACCCTAAAACAGCCACCCGACTTGAAATTAGATCATAATTGGCCAATAAACCCTTATTCTGAACGAGTATTTCCTATAATAAGGTACTCGACAGGTCATCTTAATATAACCTTATTGGTAATCTTCATCATCATCGCTAAAGCTCACCCGCCCCTCCAAATAGGCCTCCGGCAACCCTACAGCGCGCGCGGGTGCCTTCGGCTGGCGGTCTTCGCTACGCTCTCACCGCAAATGGCGGACTAAAATTGTTTGAAGATCCAAATCGGTCAACTCCGCGTTTGGCGCGAAAAAACGATTGAGCGTTTAAAAACCCAATGAAGCCGTCAAAAAGCGTCAGACCTCTTCGTAAGACGGTCACCCTATGGCGATGTAGAGAGTATTCATGCGATTTCAGCCGCTGCCGCACAGTTAAATTTTGTAAGCACAGCTTTCAATCAAAGGCTTGT
>NZ_JAYEXN010000044.1:0-23539 GCF_044435015.1 Ochrobactrum sp. S1502_03 | reverse complement strand
AAACCCAATCCCTTGACCAAACCATGATCTGAAAAACATACTCGAAGGTGGCTCAATTCTCGGTGAAAAAACCGGCTCAGTTCCGCGTGAAAACCAACAAGGGCCGGAGCTGAAACAACCATAGCCGCGCAAAAGCCAAGCGAAGCAAGTAATTTTACCATATTTGTTCTCTCTCTTGCATCAATTTGTTATGTAATATCGTTACATAATTGGCATAAGCGCTCCTATCGCGGCTGACAAGCCTAACGTTCACTCGGGCGGCAATTTATTGGGTTTTTTTGCACAAAAGAAAATGCGAACCTGTGCAGTATCAACGATAACGCAAGCGTGCGTTCTGTAATCAAGCAAGAGCAATTTCGATTGCAACTTAGATAAACAAAAACCCGCAACTTGCGGGCTTTATCTTATTCCGGCTTTGGCTTGCTGTCCGAATGTCCGAGATCACGATCAGGCCAGACTAGATCGCGCACGCGCTGCTTCAACACCTTGGCTTCGGGAAAACCACCATCACGCTTGCGCTCCCAGATCAATTCGTCCTGACCGTTCTGCATATAAAGATGGATTTCAAACACGCCACCGGTGCCGGGCCGCAGCGCCACCTCACTCAAGTCCTGTCCGAACGTTTGCAACAACTCCTGCGCCAGCCACGCTGCCCGCAGCATCCAATTGCATTGCGTGCAGTAGGTGATGGAGATTGCGGGAAACATTTTCAGTACCTCCGTCTTACTTCGTTCCGGTCACCGTAACAAAGACTCGATAAACCTTGTCAAACTTCTCAATATCGTATGGCAAATCAGGCAAATCAGCAGGAAACTGTCCCACGCATTTTCGCCATAGTTTCACATAAGAATTGCACTTGGCCCAGCCTCTCTTGGATTCTTTACCACGAAGCTTCAGAAAATTGACTTTGATGGCATTTCGGTCGTCTGATGGGAAAGTACTCAGCTTTTCAACAAAGGGATAAGTTGCTCCCGCATAATCCAGCAAAACTTGCGCAGATGACTTCTTCAAGATGAAGGAATATGCATCTTGCGCGGCGTTTTCTAGAGCAGGCAAGTGATAATCCAACCACTGCCAAGCTTGCTGCTCTTTCGTTCGGCGGCTTTCGTCTTGCTTCTCTGATCGGTTCATAAAAAGATTTAGGGCTGAGTTTAAGAACTCGATTGCAGCTCTCAGCAGTCCAAACATAAATATCTCCTTTAAAGATAATAAAGTAATATTATAAAAAAGAAGAGGCGCCGAAGCGCCTCTTTAAAACAAACCCAGGATCAATCATCACCCATCTTGAGGGCCTGAATGAAGGCCTCTTGCGGGATTTCCACCTTGCCGAACTGGCGCATGCGCTTTTTGCCTTCCTTCTGCTTGTCCAGAAGTTTGCGCTTACGCGAAATATCGCCACCGTAGCACTTGGCCGTCACGTCCTTGCGCAGGGCCGAAATGGTTTCGCGCGCAACGATACGGCCGCCAATGGCTGCCTGAATCGGTATCTTGAACATGTGCTGCGGGATCAGCTCTTTGAGCTTTTCACACAACGCGCGGCCACGCTTTTCAGCAGCCGAACGGTGAACCAGCATCGAAAGCGCGTCAACCGGCTCTTCATTCACCAAGATCGACATCTTAACCAGATCGCCTTCACGGTAATCCGAGAGGTTATAGTCGAACGAAGCATAGCCCTTCGAGATCGACTTCAGGCGATCATAGAAATCGAACACGACTTCATTGAGCGGCAGATCATAGGTGATCATCGCACGCGGGCCAACATAGGTCAGATCGATCTGGAGGCCGCGACGCTCCTGACAGAGCTTCATGATCGCACCGAGATAATCATCTGGCGTCATGATGGTTGCGCGAATCCACGGTTCTTCAATCGCTTCGATCTTGACCACATCCGGCATATCAGCCGGATTGTGCAGCTCTTTCTGCGAACCGTCCTGCATATTCAGGCGATAGACAACCGAAGGCGCCGTCGTGATCAGGTCGAGATCAAACTCACGCTCAAGACGTTCCTGAATAATTTCAAGATGCAGAAGCCCGAGGAACCCGCAGCGGAAGCCAAAACCCAGTGCCGCAGAGGTTTCCATCTCAAACGAGAACGACGCATCATTGAGACGCAGCTTGCCCATCGCAGCGCGCAGGTCTTCAAAGTCAGCTGCATCAACCGGGAATAATCCACAGAACACAACCGGCTGCGCAGGCTTGAAACCGGACAGAGCCTTTTCGGTCGGGCGGCGGTCTTCGGTGATTGTATCACCGACGCGGGTATCCGCCACTTCCTTGATGGAAGCGGTGATGAAGCCCAGTTCACCCGGTCCGAGTTCATCCATCTGAACCATTTTCGGCGTGAAGACGCCCGTGCGTTCAACCGGATATTTCGCGCCTGTACCCATCATGCGGATGGTCTGGCCCTTTTTCAGCACACCGTCGATAACGCGAACCAGCACGATAACGCCCAAGTAACTGTCATACCAGCTATCCACCAGCATGGCTTTCAGCGGTGCGTTACGATCGCCCTCTTTCGGCGGCGGCAGCTGCTCGACGATCGCTTCCAGCACATCAGGAATACCGAGGCCAGTTTTGGCCGAGATCATCACGGCCTTGCTTGCATCAATGCCGATCACTTCTTCGATCTGGCTCTGAACCCGCTCAGGCTCGGCTGCGGGAAGATCGACCTTGTTCAGAACCACCACGATCTCGTGGTTGTTGTCGATGGCCTGATAGACATTGGCCAGCGTCTGCGCTTCCACGCCCTGTGAGGCATCCACCACCAGAAGCGAACCTTCGCACGCAGCCAGCGAACGCGAAACTTCATAGGCGAAGTCGACGTGTCCGGGGGTGTCGATAAGGTTCAGCACATAGTCCTCGCCGTTCTTCGCCTTATAGGTAAGACGAACGGTCTGGGCTTTGATGGTGATGCCGCGCTCGCGCTCGATATCCATCGAGTCGAGGACCTGGTCCTTCATCTCACGCGTGTCCAGCCCGCCGGTCAATTGAATGAGGCGGTCGGCCAGCGTCGATTTGCCGTGGTCGATATGGGCGACGATCGAAAAATTGCGAATATGGTCAAGTGGTGTGCTCATGCGCGCGATTTACCAGTAAGCCGCGAAATCTCAAAGCGGTATTGCGCGTTTAATACGGGAAAAGCAGCCTTTGTCGCAATCGTGACAACAAGTCCCCTTTGCGTTGTTGCCAAAAGGCGATAAATCACCGTCAGAAAACATGCCGTAATCATCATGTCCGGCACTATAATAGGGCTTTCATGCAGGAGTTCAGGATGAAGACCGAACCGAACGAAGTTCACAACAGACCAAAACTGGTCACCGTTTTCGGCGGCTCTGGCTTTGTTGGGCGCGCGGTCGTAGCCAGCCTCACCAAGCGTGGCTATCGTGTGCGCGTTGCCGTGCGCAAGCCGGAGATTGCTTATTATATGGCGCCACTCGGCAATGTCGGCCAGATTCAGATGGTTCAGGCCAATGTACGCCATCGCGGCTCGGTTGAGCGCGCCATCATGGGTGCAGATCACGTTATCAATCTTGTTGGCATTCTTGCTGAAGGCGGCAAGCAGCGCTTCAACAGCGTTCAAGTGCTGGGTCCAAAGAACATCGCCGAAGCCACAAAGGCAGCGGGCCTCAAGCTGACGCATCTTTCGTCACTGGCGGCCGATGCCAATTCGAAGTCTGACTACGCCCGCACCAAGGCAGAGGGCGAAAAGGCGGTTCTTTCGGTCCTGCCGGGTACAGTTATCCTGCGTCCGTCGATCATTTTCGGCCATGAAGACCGCTTTTTCAACCGCTTCGCCAATATGGCGCGCTTCTCGCCGTTCCTGCCGGTTATCGGCGGCGGCGAAACAAAACTTCAGCCAGTCTATGTCGGCGATGTTGCGGAAGCTGTTGCACACGCCGTTGATGGCAAGCTGACACCGGGTGCGGTTTATGAACTGGGCGGTCCAGACGTACAGCCATTCAAGAACTGGATGAAAGATATGCTCGGCGTCATCGCCCGCAAGCGCATCATCGTCTCTATGCCCTGGTGGGTGGCTCGCCTTCAGGCATCGGTTCTTAGCTTGCTGCCAAATCCTTTGCTCACCAATGATCAGGTGACATTGCTGAAATCAGACAATGTGGTTTCGGAAAAAGCCACCAAGGAAGGGCGCACGCTTCAGGGCATGGGCATTCAGCCAGAAGCGGTGGATGCAATCCTTCCCGCCTATCTCTGGCGCTATCGCGTTGCCGGTCAGTATACCAAGACCGGGTTTGCGTGAGTATCGATGCAGATAAGACAAAGGGGCCGAAAGGCCCCTTTTCTTTTATGCGCTCTTTTCGGCTTACCCCCAAATCAATAGGGCAGCCATTCCAAGTGCGCCGACAATCAGACGCCACCATGCAAACAGTTTGAAACCGTGGCGCGAGACATAATCAAGTAGGTGCTTCACGACGAATACGCCTGAAATAAAGGCCATAATGAAGCCAACGACAATCTGCGCTGTGTCGTTGAACGAGAGCATGCTGTGGCTTTTATAAAGGTCATAGGCAAAAGCGCCGGCCATGGTTGGCATGGCGAGGAAGAATGAAAACTCCGCCGCTGATCGTTTGTCAGCACCGAGCAGAAGCGCACCAACAATGGTCGAACCTGAGCGCGATACGCCGGGGATCATGGCAAGGCACTGCACAAAGCCAATCGCCAGACAAATCGGCAGCGGATAATCCATCACATCACGATAACGCGGATTGAGATTCAACTGATCAACCCACAAAAGAATGAAACCGCCAATGATCAGCATGATGCAGATCAGCATCGGTGTTTCAAACAGCACGCTCTTGATAAAGCCGTGCGCCATTGCGCCAATGACAGCGGCTGGCAGAAAAGCCACCAGAATACCCAGTACAAAGCGGCGTGTGCGCGCATCACGTGGGAAATCGGTCAGAATTTTGAGAAGCTTTGCCGAATAGACACTCAGGATTGCAAGGATCGCACCGAGCTGAATGAGCACTTCAAAGGTCTTGCCAGTTGATTCAAAGCCCAGAAAATGGCCGATCAGCAGCAGATGGCCTGTTGAGGAAACGGGGATGAATTCCGTCAAACCTTCGATAAGACCGAGAAAAGCGGCTTCCAGAAGATTATAAATTTCCATGAAGTCAGTACCTTAGAAGGTGGCAGGATAAAAATGGCGCATCTTGACGAGCTGTTAAGCATGAAAGTGCTACAATAAACGCTTCCAGCGATTGCTTGTCTCAGTCAAGCATAGCACCTATAAACTAAACATTCCGTTGAGGTGGCTCGAATCGCCTGACAGCAGAAATAAACTGCTGCCAGTGCAAATGCTAGCCACAGGCCTTCATCGGAGATCACTTAAAGCTTGTCAGTCGAGAGTACCGCGTCGATTATGCTTACGCTTTTTCATCATCCTATGTCTTCAGGCTCACGCTATGTGCGGCTTATTCTCGGTGAATATGATGTTGAAGCCGAACTGATTGAGGAGCGTCCCTGGTCGCGCCGCAAGGAATTTCTGGCGCTCAACCCTGCAGCCACGCTTCCTGTCTTATTGGCTGAACGCGATCTGCCGGTTGTTGGTGCAACCGTCATTGCAGAATATCTTGATGAAACACGCGGCGCCTTGAAACGCAGTCGTCGTCTTTTGCCCGAAAGCCCTATGGAACGCGCAGAAGTGCGCCGTCTTGTCGACTGGTTTCTGCTCAAACTCGAAAACGAAGTCACCCGCCACATCGCGCGTGAACGCGTATTCAAGCTTCAGATGGCCGATGAAATGGGCGGCAGTGCACCCGATTCGACAGCGATCCGTGCCGCGCGCACCAATATCCGCCAGCATATGAAGTATATCGATTGGCTCGCCGCAACACGCGACTGGCTGGCAGGCGGTCATCCCAGTTATGCTGATATGGCAGCAGCAGCATCCATCTCCGTGCTCGACTATCTTGGCGAAATCGAATGGGGGGAAACAAAAGCCGCGCGCGACTGGTACGCTCGCATGAAATCGCGCCCAGCTTTCCGCCCGTTGCTGGCCGATCGTGTACGCGGACTAGCTCCAGTGGCTCATTATGGCGACCTCGACTTCTGACTCTAAAGAGCTAAAGCTTAAGCGCTTTCTGATTGAAGAAGCGAAGGCGGTGGGCTTTGATGCGGTGGCTTTCACGTCACCGGATGCAATTCCGCAAGCACCCCAACGTCTTCGGCAATATATTGCCGATGGCCATCACGCCGATATGCTGTGGATGGAAGAAACCGAAGATCGTCGGGCAAACCCCAGCGTTCTCTGGCCAGAGGTTCGCTCGATCATGATGCTGGCCATGAATTACGGCCCGGACAGCAACCCACTGAACATTCTTGAACACAAAGACCGCGCAGCAATCTCGGTCTACGCGCAGAACCGCGATTATCACGACATCATCAAGGGCAAGCTCAAGCACATTGCCAGCCGCTTTGCCGCACGTGCCGGGCAGGACGTAAAAGTCTTTGTCGATACGGCACCTGTGATGGAAAAGCCGCTGGCGCAGGCCGCTGGCCTTGGCTGGCAGGGCAAACACACCAATCTGGTCAGCCGGGAACTCGGTTCCTGGCTATTTCTTGGGTCGATCTTCACAACGGCTGACATTCCGCCCGATGAGCCGGATCGCGATCATTGCGGTTCCTGCCGTGCCTGTCTCGATGCCTGCCCGACCAAGGCTTTCCCCTCGCCTTACCGGATTGATGCGGGCCGCTGCATTTCCTATCTCACCATAGAGAATAAGGGACCCATTCCGCACGAATTTCGCAAAGCCATGGGCAACCGCATCTATGGTTGCGACGATTGCCTTTCGGTCTGTCCGTGGAACAAGTTTGCGCAGGCAACCAGCGAAATGAAGCTGAAAGCGCGTGACGATCTCAAGGCTCCAAGGCTTGCTGATTTTCTCGCCCTTGATGACCCGAGCTTCCGCAAGCTGTTTTCCGGTTCTCCCGTCAAGCGCATCGGTCGCGACCGATTTTTACGCAATGTGCTGATTGCAGCAGGCAATTCGGAAGATGAGACGCTGGTGCTACACGTGGAAAGCCTGCTTGAAGACCCGGAACCTGTCGTGCGCGGCGCTGCTGTCTGGGCATTAAAGCAACTCATCGATGCAGAACATTTCAAAATTCTAAAGAATCGTCTGGCCTCACGCGAAGAGGATGATACGGTGCGCGCAGAGTGGAAATTGGAGGACGATTAGAATGCGCATTTTTCTGTTTGGATCCGGTTATTCTGCGAGAGCCTTTTCGCGCTTGATGACTGGAGAGGCAGAGCGCATTGATGGCACCACCCGCAACGAGCAGAATTTCCCGCTTCTCGAAAAATCCGGCATCGCGCCGATGATTTTTGATGGCGAGACCGCCTCGCCTGAACTGATCGACCTCCTTGCAAAATCAACCCATGTGGTGATTTCGATTTCACCACGCGAAAACGGCGATCCATCACTGGCAATCGTTGAAGAAGCACTGCGCCGTCCCGGCAACACCATCCGCTGGATCGGCTATTTGTCGACTGTGGGTGTTTACGGCAATCACGATGGCAACTGGATTGACGAAACCGCTGAATGCGCGCCTGCATCCCGCCGCTCACTGGAACGGATCGAAGCAGAGAACGCATGGGAAGCGTTGAGCGAGCGCCATAGAACGCCTGTCGCACTTTTACGCCTGTCGGGCATTTATGGTCCGGGCCGCAACGCCTTCATCAATCTTGAAAACGGCACCGCCCGCCGGATCATTAAGGACGGTCAGGTCTTCAATCGTATTCATGTCGAAGATATTGCCGGAAGTCTGCGCTTTCTGGCAGGCACCAATAGCGGCGGCACTTTCAACATCACTGATAATGAACCTGCGCCGCCGCAGGATGTCGTGGTCTATGCTGCGGAACTGATGGGCGTTGTTCCACCGCCAGAAGTTTCCTTCGCAGACGCCGATATGACGCCGATGGCGCGGTCCTTTTATGGCGAGAACAAGCGCGTTTCAAACCGTCGGATAAAAGATCTTGGCTACACATTCCTCTATCCTGATTATAAAATAGCGTTTTCCGCCATGTGGAACGAGAAAACATGGCGCTGATTGCCGTTTGAATAAAGGCAAAGCATAATTCTGCACATTGGTTCGAATGATTCGAACAAAAGTTTTTGGGAACGGCCCGATGGATAAGAAATCCACGTCAAAATTCTGGTCACGCTTCATCCTTGCAACCTGTCTTTCGGCGATGATTGCCCCGAACCTCGCGCAGAAGGTACAGGCGCAGGACATACCCGCCAAACAAGCCTTCGGCGGCAAGAAACTTCCCGTTCTCGCACAAGAGCCGCAATCGATTGGCTTTTATGCCAAGGGCTGCTTGGCAGGTGCCGTCGCGCTTCCCGTCGATGGTCCGAACTGGCAGGTGATGCGGCTTTCGCGCAATCGCAACTGGGGACACCCACGCACGATTGCCCTTCTGGAGAAGCTCTCGCGTGATGCAGCGAAAGATGGCTGGCCGGGTCTTCTGGTCGGCGATATTTCGCAGCCACGTGGTGGCCCCATGCTGACGGGCCATGCCTCGCATCAGGTCGGGCTGGATGCCGATATCTGGCTCACACCCATGCCGAAGAAGCGCTTTACGGATGCAGAACGCGAAAGCGTGTCGGCTGTATCGATGCTTAAAAACGATTCCCTTTATGTTGATCCCCAAAAATGGACACCCGCCCGGACGGCATTGATCCGGCATGCGGCAAGCTATCCTGAAGTCGAACGCATTTTTGTGCATCCCGGCATCAAGAAGCAGCTTTGCGACACCGTAACAGGAGACCGCAGCTGGCTTGGCAAGGTGCGCCCCTACTGGGGCCATTTTTATCATTTCCACGTCAGACTGTATTGCCAGCCGGGATCGCCCGATTGCAAACCACAGCCAAAGGTGGCTGCGGGTGACGGTTGCGACAAATCGCTGGCATGGTGGTTTACGGATGAACCGTGGAAGCCAGCCAAACCTTCGAAAGAACCACCCAAGAAGCCAAAGCCGGTCATGGTATCCGACTTGCCAAAGACCTGTGCGGCGGTGCTCGCTGGCCCTTCGCCCGATTCAATCGCTGATGTGATCTATGGGGCAAACTAGTATCTGTTGAGAATTAGGGTCTGGAGCGTGTATTAGAAAACATGCTTTTCACTGCCCCTTAGCTTCGCTATAGGCTTTAACCGATTTAAAATGCAAATGACAAGGTTATCAACCTCATGACGAAACGCCTGCGCATTGCACTGATTGCTCACGATCTGAAAAAAGACGAGATGGTTGCTTTCGCGCGTAACCATGAAAAGGCTTTGTCGCATTATGATATCGTGGCCACCGGAACCACAGGTGGACTCATTCAGGAAGCATGTCCAACGCTTAATATTCATCGCGTCAAAAGCGGCCCGCTTGGCGGCGACCAGCAGATTGGTGCAATGATTGCGGAAGGCACGGTGCAGGCCCTGATCTTCTTCATCGATCCGCTCTCGCCACTCCCGCATGATGTCGATGTAAAAGCCCTCACACGATTGGGCAGCGTCTATGACATCCCAATGGCCCTTAATCCTGCCACCGCTGAGAAGCTCGTGCGCGTCCTGGATTAAACCCATTTCGCAGCCACGAGCCGCGCATAATAAGAAAAAATGAAATAACAAGGCACACCATGATCAACGCTGACCAGAGTTTCAAGTTTCCCGTCCTCGTCGGCGATATTGGTGGAACCAATGCCCGCTTTGCGCTGCTTATTGATTCTCATGCAGAGCCAAAAGAATTTCCTGTGGTGCAGACTGCAGATTATGCAACAATTGACGATGCGATTGAGCAGACCGTGCTCAACCATACTTCCGTTCGCCCCCGCTCTGCCATTTTGGCAGTTGCCGGGCCCGTCGATGGTGACGAAATTGATCTAACCAATTGCGATTGGGTTGTGCGTCCAAAACAAATGATCGCCAATCTTGGTTTTGAAGACGTGACCGTGCTCAATGATTTTGAAGCACAGGCACTTGCCGTTGTTTCAATTGAAAAAGAATATCTGCATCAGATTGGCGGGCATGATGAAGAAATCATTGCAACCCGCGTTGTGCTTGGACCGGGCACAGGGCTTGGCGTTGCGGGTCTGGTGCGCACGACGAAAGCCTGGGTTCCGGTTCCCGGCGAAGGGGGGCACATTGATATTGGTCCGCGCAGCGAACGCGATTATCAGGTCTTCCCGCATATCGAAACCATCGAAGGGCGTGTTGCGGCAGAGCAGATTCTGTGTGGGCGTGGTCTGCGCAATCTCTATCTTGCAGTCTGCGCGGCAGATAAAATAACACCCATTTTGGACACACCGCCGGACATAACCGCGGCCGGTCTGGACGGCAGCAACCCACAAGCAGTGGAAACGCTTGAACTTTTTGTGACCTATCTGGGCCGTATCGCAGGCGATTTAGCCCTCATCTTCAAGGCACATGGCGGTGTCTATCTTTCGGGCGGCATTCCGCAGCGCATTCTTTCCGCGCTACAGGCAGGATCGTTCCGCGCAGCCTTTGAAGACAAGGCTCCGCATACGCATTTCATGCGCGATATTCCGGTTCGTGTGGTCGTGCATCCGCTTGCAGCGCTCAGTGGACTATCGGCCTTTGCCCGTACCCCAACGCGATTTGAGGTTTCAACCCATGGCCGCCGCTGGCGCAGAGCCTGAGCCAATGCTCTTTCTCAGGCCCAGATTTTTCTGAGGCATAGTCAAGCGGCGAAGATAAGGATATAGAAGCGCTGCAATGAATTGTTCCATTGCAGCCTTTGTCGTTTCCTGTCCAAAGAGACACGCGAAAATGCATGATCAACGACAGCCAGCGGCTGACAGATAAAAAGCACTTTGCCCGTGAGTCTACTCAAAAAGAAAAAAAAGAAAATCGATCCGAGCGAAGCCACACGCGTCATTCGTCGCATGATGTCGGAAAACGCGAGCCAGTATAAGGCAAGCTACGCGATCGCGATTGCTGCTTCTCTGCTGGTTGGCGCTTCCAATGGCGCGCTGGCCTATATGATGAAACCGATGATCGACAAGATTTTCTATGAGCAGAAGATCAGTCTTATCTGGGTTATCTGCGGCGCGATTCTCGGGATTTTCGTGCTTCGTGGACTTTCGAGTTATATTCAGGCTGTCGAGTTGGCCAAGATCGGCAACAACCTCGTTGCGCGCTATCAGAAGCGCATCTTCGACCATCTGCTTAAACTCGGCCTCGACTTTTATAATGATACGCGTTCGGGCCATCTTGCAGCCCAGATCAATCAGAACGTGAACGGCATCCGCGATTTGCTCAACATGACAATCACGTCGATTGCGCGCGACTTCGTTGCGCTGATCGGTCTTATCGGCATGATGTTTTATACCGATCCGTTTATGTCGACAGTGGTTTTTCTCATCGGTCCGCCACTTGTTCTGGCCGTTTCCTATATTTCACGCCGCATCCGATCTGTGACCCGTGAT
This sequence comes from Ochrobactrum sp. S1502_03, assembly GCF_044435015.1. Classification (NCBI taxonomy): domain Bacteria; kingdom Pseudomonadati; phylum Pseudomonadota; class Alphaproteobacteria; order Hyphomicrobiales; family Brucellaceae; genus Ochrobactrum; species Ochrobactrum sp. S1502_03. The sequence goes on along the minus strand of NZ_JAYEXN010000044.1, from coordinate 12,083 downwards.
CTTGTCCACCTCAACTCCCATCTTCTGGGAGCCATGCAGGAAACCGTGCAGGGTGTCGCCATTGTGAAAGCCTTCACGATGGAAGACCAACTCCGTGGCAAGATCAGCACGCTCATTGATCAGGCCGAAAACCGCAGCAACAAGATTGCCCGCGTTTCCGAACGCACAACGCCTATTGCGGAAATTCTGGCAGGGTTCGCCATTGCCGGTGTGCTGGCCTATAGCGGCTATAATGCGATTCTCAATCAGCAGCCGCCCGGCTCTATGTTTGCCTTCATCACCGCCTTGTTGCTGGCCTATGACCCGGCACGCCGTCTTGCCCGTTTACAGGTTGGTCTTGAGCGCGCACTGGTGAATGCACGCATGATCTATGAAGTGCTGGATATTGAACCCAATCAGGGGGATGCGCCGGATGCAGTGGCTCTCAAGCCCGGCAAAGGCGAAATCGATTTTCAGAATGTCCACTTTGCCTACAGCGATGTGGCACCGGTTCTGCATGGTGTGAGTTTTACCGCCAATGCAGGCCAAACGACCGCCATTGTCGGAGCATCGGGAGCAGGTAAGTCCACCCTCATCAATCTCGTACAGCGATTTTACGATCTGACAGACGGCAGCATCCTGTTCGATGGGCAGGATATCGCCAAAGTCACAAAAGACTCGCTGCGCCATGCGATAGCTTATGTTTCACAGCAGCCTTATCTGTTTGAAGGTTCGATTGCCGATAATATCCGCTACGGACGCCCCGATGCGACACAGGAAGAAATTATCGAAGCGGCAAAACTTGCCAATGCGCATGAGTTCATTCTACAGCAGCCGCAGGGCTACGATACGCCGGTCGGTGAAAACGGTGTGACGCTCTCCGGTGGCCAGCGCCAGCGCGTGTCGATTGCGCGTGCTATTGTGCGGGATGCGCCTGTGCTTCTGCTAGACGAAGCGACATCCGCACTCGATAATGAGTCAGAAAAGCGTGTGCAGCAGGCACTTGATCACATCATGCATGAGCGCACCACGATCGTGATCGCGCATCGTCTTTCCACTGTTGTTAACGCGGATCGCATCATTGTCATGGAAGCCGGTCATGTGGTTGAAGACGGTCGTCATGACGACCTGATCAAGATACAAAACGGCGTCTATGCCCGCTTCTATCAGCTTCAGAGCGGCAAGGATGACATGCTCATCGGGAACATTGGCACAGAGGAAAAGTCCAATGGCTGATAGTGCAGAAACCGGGCTCGTTGTTGTGGGCGCCAATGGGCGTATGGGACAGGCTCTCATCCGCGCCATCCAGGCAATTGACGGTGCGCGTCTCACTGGCGCTATTGCGCGTCCCGGCTCGCCATATCTTGGCAAAGACGCAGGCGACGTTGCAGGCGTCGGCACGCTCGGTGTCACGATCACCGATGATCCGCTACCGGTTTTTGCAAAGGCGCAGGGCGTACTCGATTTCACCACACCAGCAACAACGCTCAATTATGCAGGCCTCGCTGCGCAAGCACGTATCGTACATATTATCGGCACCACGGGCCTTTCCAACGAAGACGAAGAAAAGATCAGCGCCGCAGCACGCCATGCAACAATCGTCAAATCCGGCAATATGAGCCTCGGCGTCAACTTGCTGTCGGGCCTCGTGAAAAAGGCGGCTCAAGCACTCGGCCCTGAAGATTTCGACATCGAAATCCTTGAAATGCACCACAAGCACAAGGTTGACGCGCCGTCCGGCACCGCCCTTCTGCTTGGTGAAGCCGCAGCGCAAGGTCGCTCGATCAATCTTCTCGATAAAAGCGTGCGCGTGCGCGACGGTCATACCGGGGCACGTGAACAGGGCACAATCGGCTTTGCGACGCTGCGCGGCGGCTCGGTTATCGGCGATCATGAGGTGATATTTGCTGGAGAGGGTGAGCGCATCACCTTGGCTCACCATGCTCAGGACCGCACGATCTTTGCGCGCGGCGCTGTGAAAGCAGCACTTTGGGCACACGGCAAGAAACCCGGCCTTTATTCCATGCTCGATGTTCTCGGGCTAAACGACTAACTGATCTTTCATCCCAACGGAGTGCTGCGATGTCTCGTACCCTCGTCCTGGTCCGCCACGGCCAAAGCGAATGGAATCTCAAAAACCTTTTTACCGGCTGGCGCGATCCGGGCCTCACCGAACAGGGCCATGCCGAAGCGAAAGCTGCGGGTCAGCGTTTGAAGGCCGCCGGCCTCAAGTTTGACCTCGCATACACTTCGGCTCTGTCGCGTGCGCAGGTCACCTGCCAGCACATTCTCGACGAACTCGGCCAGTCCGGCCTCGAAACAATCCGCAATCAGGCCTTGAACGAACGCGATTATGGCGATCTCTCGGGCCTCAACAAGGACGATGCACGCGCAAAGTGGGGCGAAGAGCAGGTTCACATCTGGCGCCGCTCTTACGACGTCCCTCCTCCGGGCGGCGAAAGCCTGAAGGACACCGGCGCACGCGTCTGGCCTTATTACCTGCACACCATCCAGCCACATGTACTGCGCGGTGAAACCATTCTGGTTGCTGCCCACGGCAATTCGCTGCGCGCACTCATCATGGCGCTTGATGGCCTGACACCGGAAGAGATCCTCAAGCAGGAACTCAATACGGGCGTTCCAATCATCTACAAGCTGAACGCCGATTCGACAGTCGCTTCCAAGGAAGTGCTTTCAGCATAATGATTTTTCGGGCGCGGCTGCAATTATGCATTCGTGCCCAATCTCTGTTAGCCAGCTTTTTAACGACTCAAATCAGCAATGTGAAAAAAAGCTGATGGAAGTGTGAAATCTTGATTGACAGAAGCAAGCCGACCCCTTAGATCGGTCCTCGTCGCCCAGATGGCGGAATTGGTAGACGCACCAGCTTCAGGTGCTGGCGCTCGCAAGGGCGTGGAGGTTCGAGTCCTCTTCTGGGCACCATTTCCAAGTCTTCAGACCACTACCAAGGTCCAGAAGCACCCCAAAAAGCCCGCTTGCGCGGGCTTTTTTGTTATCTAGCCCATATATCGCTGTGCGTCCTTGTGCGTAGCCATGCGCTTGCAGTCGCGGATTTTGTTGGTACTGTTGTTGGTATGACGTGCTTTCGAGCCGTTTCTGCGAAAGGCGATACCAACAATGGCGCTTACCGATACCGCTGTGAAAAACCTAAAGCCCCTGACGACCGCTAAAAAATACAGCAACGCAGGAGGATTGCACCTGCTGGTAAACCCCACAGGTTCTAAGCTGTGGCGCCTGGCCTATCGCTTCAACGGCGTACAGAAGCTGTTGTCTTTCGGAGCGTATCCCGCAGTGACGTTGTCAGACGCTCGTAAGAAAAGAGACGAAGCGAAAAGTCTGTTGGCCAACGGGACCGATCCGGGCGAGCAGATCAAAGTTGAGCGTCGCGCAAAGCAAGTCATCGCTACTAACACGTTTGACGCAATCGCTGCTGAGCTGCTTGCAAAGTTCAAGCGCGAAGGCCGAGCAGACGCGACGATGACGAAAAAGCGCTGGCTGTTGAGTTTAGTTTCCTCTTCCATTGGCAACCGCCCAATTTCGGAAATATCGGCTGCTGACGTTTTGGAGCCACTGCGCGCTGTGGAAGCCGAAGGCAATTATGAAACCGCCCGGCGCATTCGTTCAACAGTAGGTCAAGTCTTTCGATACGCCATAGCGACTGCAAGAGCCGAGAATGATCCTACCGGGGCGTTAAGAGGTGCTTTAATCGCGCCGACCGTGACACACAGGCCCGCAATCACGAATAGAGATGCCTTCGGCGGTTTATTGCGAGCAATCTGGGCCTATGACGGTACAGCGGAAACGAAAGCCGCTCTTCAGCTGATGGCGCTGCTTTATCCCCGCCCGGGAGAATTGCGCTTAGCTCAGTGGTCAGAATTTGATCTGAACGCCGCGAAATGGGTTATCCCCGCAACACGCGCCAAAATGCGCCGCGAACATATCAAACCCTTGCCTAAGCAGGCTGTGTCTCTGTTGCGTGAACTCGCCAAGAGGACAGGTGATGGCGAGCTTGTTTTCCCGTCGATCAAGTCACTGAAGCGCCCTATCAGCGAAAATACGCTGAACGGTGCACTGCGCCGCTTAGGCTTCGGTGCAGATGAAATGACCAGCCACGGCTTCCGAGCTACTGCATCCACCTTGTTAAACGAAAGCGGTCGATGGCCTGCCGATGCGATCGAAGCGGAGTTGGCGCATGTTGGCGCGGACCAGGTGCGTCGCGCTTACCACCGAGCGCTTTACTGGGAAGATCGCGTACGAATGGCACAATATTGGGCCGACGATATAGAAATTATGCGAAAGCACGGGCTGGGGATTTTTGGATGACATCTTTTGTGCAAGAGATTGAAACGTTGAAAGAAGCATTTGAGCGTTTTCAAATTGCGCTCAATAACTACCCTTCAGATGAAGCAGAAACTGAGGCTATTTATAACCTCTTCTGCCAAATAGGAGCATGCTTCGGGCCAGCGATTTCTATGCATCTTCGCAGATTATCAGCTAGAGACGCAGGAGATACGGTTATTTGGACAGGCCCAGGTAACGACCGAGCAGACATAATACGCGAAATTAACGCTGAGATAGTTGGTCAACTACTCTACGATCTCGCTCCAGCAGTTGGAGAGGCTTTTCATTCGGGTAGAGACACAGTTCTCAGTATTGTTTACGACCTTGTCAACGGCGACCCGCCGATAGAACTTCCTAAGCCGCGCAAAAACAAACGCGGTGCAGGTAGCCGCCCCTATCGCCAGTTGAAGGCACTGGCCCGCTCTGATTTACACGACATCGTAATTTACGAAGCCGAAATACGGAAACTTTCAGCGAAAGAGGCTTTCATTCAGGTTTTGCAAACCCATGACCGACCCGCTTTAGGGGAGACTTATTGGCGAGACCTCAAGCGAGAACAACGCGAGCAGCGCACTGACTACAGTCAATCCGTAAATCAGATTAAAGCTGACGCACTAAGGAATGGCGGCTCTCATCCAAAACGCCAACAGTTGAATGACCCCCCTTTCTGGAAGCTTTTAGGGTCTTAAAGGTGGCTTAATACCTATTTGGCTCCCATTTCTTTGCGTATTCCTTCGTAGTTAACCTTGCTCAGTCCCTTAAATAAACGTGAGGCTGATATGAGCAGATTGGACAAATTTATATCAATTAAAGAGGTTGCAGATATTTGCGGCTTCAAGGCGACCTTTATTTATGCCCGTATTCGTCAGGGCGCATTTCCCGCGCCTATCAAATTTGGAGCCGCGTCGCGCTGGTCACTGAACGCAGTCCAAGAATGGATGGCAGAAAAAGTTCGGGAGGCCGCCTAATGTCATTGGTCGCCAACATCAGACAAAAGCGTGGCGCGCGTAGAGGTTCTAGTCCGATCACCAAAGCGCCGCCAAAAGGATCAAAGCTGGAGCGTTACGTAAATCATCTGATTGCATTGTATGACGCTACGAAGCCGTTTTACAAATGGTCTGAAGAAGATACGAAATCACTTTTCCCGCAGTCGCGGGACGCAGACGTTAATTATGCGACGACGGCTTTGCGAGAAATTAGCTTCGCCTCCCTCTGCAAAGAAGAGCCTCGTCTGTGGATGCTCCCCCGCCAGCATGTGCGCGACATACTTGTTATACCCGCCATCAAGAAAATTGACGGGAACGGGGCAGCCGACGGTTTAACCGGAACGGCTACGCTTGACGAATTCACCAACCTGATTTGTGAAAATGCTTACCGTAACTCCACGGCGCGTGAAAGATTAGCGCCCAAAAAAGACATTTCTAGGTGGGTGATACTATGCACCTTAGCAGCAATGTTCGATTGCGGTCCATGTGAAAAGCCGAACCAACGACATGAGAAAGCCGCCAAGATTTTAGGGGTGAATAGGTGTTTTACCAGGCGCACTGAAAAGTATTTTCTTGCAAACTGTTCGCGTTCAGGAACCACGACAGCAGAAGCCGCAGCTCTGGTTTACAGCGTTGTTCTACAACTCCGAACATTCGAACACGGGCGCCGTTTAGGGGAAACTATTGTTCAATAAATTGTACCAGTTTTCGACTGGGCATGAACACGCCTTTTAGCAACCCTTCTAGGGCTGTTTGCGGGAGAACCACATGCCTAACACCTTGAAAAATTATAATCTCCTTACGTTAACGCAGGCGGCAAGACTTGCTGGCCGTTCCTATTCCTGGGCGCGAGATTGTTCAATCTCAGGAAAATTGGAGACCAAACGTTTCGGCGGCAAAGGCCGGTTATTTGTAACCGCGGAAAGCTTAAAAGCGCTTCTAATGGCCGAAAACAAAGCATTTCCAGTGCGCAACAAGCAGACCAAAAGCTATCTGCGCTTAGTGGTGGACAACACAAAATAAAGCCGACCTCACGGTACCGCGTGAAGTCGGCAGAATAGGCTTCGATGTTTGAACAAATTAACAAATCCGGTGTCAATCAGCAACCCGCCTTGAGTTTCGCCGAGCAGCGCGCGCTGGTCGAAGCGCCCAAAACTCCAGCAGTTGCTCTCAGTTCGCAAGTCACAGAAACGCGACTTGCATTGAACTCTGTTCAGAACACCCCAAAAAATACTGATGCATCAGCTGCCGAAGCTGCGACCGCTTTTTTGCAGTTGCTGGACGGTGACGGCAGGCACAACCTTGTTGCAATAGACCCATTACGCGGTGGTACCGAGGGCCGCACCTTCCCGCCCCGTTCCTGGGACGACATTCGTCAGTGGGTTGCCGCTCGCAATGGCAAGAAAAACATCTATTTCAGCCCGAATGAGCCGTTGTCAGGAGCACCCGACGGAAAGCTGAAAAAAGAACACATCAGCAATATTCGTGTTGCGCACGTTGATATTGATCCTGTCGATTGTACGTCCACTGACGTAGCTGTCCGAAGAGAGCATCTAGAGAAAGAGCGAGCTAGACTGAAACAATTAGCACGCGACTTGAACGAAAGTGAGTTACCTCCTTCCATTATCATTGACAGCGGGGGAGGCATTCAGGCGCTTTGGTTTTACAAGACAAAGATGCAGGCTTCCAACTCGGCTCTGGCCGAGGCGCAAAACAAGGGGCTAATCGAAGCTTTCCAGGGCGATGCCGGGACGTTCAACATCGACCGCCTGTTACGACTTCCAGGCACTGAAAACTTGCCGAACGCTGCAAAAATTGAGAAAGGCCGCGTACAGCGGCGCTCAGTGGTGATGTTTAACAGTGCTAATCAATATGAGATTTCCCAACTAGAACAACTTTACCCGTCAATAGCTGTAAATTCTGGCGCTACTGATAATGAAGATATAGAGGCTTTAAAGGCAGAGATTGACCTGAACGTAATTTCTCAGGTTGCCTCCTACGCCGATCTATCATCTGAACTCCGCGACCGATTTGAAATTCTTCTCGAATGCAATGCGAAGCTGCGAATTCTATGGGAAACAGGTGTTCCACAAGGCGAAACGAAAAGGGACGCATCGGCTGCACGCTTTCGTTTAGCGCATCATTTGAAGCCTAAGGGCTTCTCCATTGACGAATACGGCTCTCTTCTCTGGATTTGGCCACATGCCACTTCCACTGGGAAACAGATGCTCTACGAAATGGACGATTTCGTAGTTAGGCGCGAAATAGCCCGATGTTGGGCGAAGGCTAGTGCGCCTCTGGTCCCGCTTGATCCCATGCTTTGGTTTGACCCTATCCGAGACGACCAGCCGGATTTGAAGCAGCCAGCCGAAAAACAGAGTACAAAATTATTCGAGCTTGTTAGCTTTTCGTATGCCGCTTCACAGGCGTTAAAACATTCCGCAAAACCACTTATAAAAGGGCTACTTGATCAAGGTGCTTTGTCGGTCCTTTACGGCGAAAGTAATGTTGGCAAAACATTCGTAGCGATGGATTTAGCATTCTCAATCGCGGCGGGTCTGGATTGGGCAGGCTGTAGAACTACACGGTTGGACGTTCTATACATCGCCGCCGAGGGCAGCGGCGGCGCCTACAAACGAGCAGAGGCATTGAAAAGGCGGTACGGCGCTGACGTTGCCGAGAAAGCCGGGTTCCATTTCTTGCCGTCTAGCATAAACCTCTTGCGTACCGATGCTGATCTACAGCCACTGATAGCGACAATAAGAAACCATGGCAGTGTCAAGTTTGTCGTTGTGGATACATTATCGAGAGCACTCGCCGGCGGTGATGAGAATGCATCTACGGATATGGGCGCATTTATTAAGAACATCGATAAATTACGTCAAGCGACCAGCGCGCACATCATGTTAGTGCATCATTCAGGAAAGGACCGGACACGGGGCGCGCGAGGTCACAGCCTTTTACGTGCTGCCACAGACACCGAAATTGAGATTGCCGATAATGAAATAAAAGTCACAAAACAACGGGACTTGGATGGCAATTTCGTCAGACCATTTGCATTAGAGCGCGTCGTCCTAGACTTTGATGCCGACGGCGATCCTATCACATCGTGCACGGTACGTTTTGTCAGCCAAGCTGAGAAGCCAGTGGGTAATCCTACAGCGGCAGAAACTGCAACAATTGCAGTATTGAGAACGCTCGCTACTCGTAACCCAACTGCAAACGGCTTTTCTGCTGCTCAGGTCGCCACGGCTTCCAACGAAGACCAAGTCGAAGCTGCCGTTTCGGTGAATACTGCCAGAAGCCGTTTACGTTCAATGGAGAAGAAACGGCTCGTAGTTAAGCCTCGGAGCGGTTTCTGGGCGCTAAATCCGGACAAGATGTCTGGTGAAAGTGCGCCCACCACCTTTGAAAAATCATCGAACAATTTTCTTAAAACTGGTGAAGGGTGGTCTAAAAGTGGCGACATTAAAAATGATATATTTCAATAGCTTAATCAGGGTGGTGAAAGGTGGTGAAAAGTGGTGAATACCCCACGGACTAAGGTGGTCGACTGGTGGGGGTATATATATACCCACCAGTCAACCAGCCCACCCGTTTTTCCAGGTTTTAGCGGAATAACTTATTCGGCTTTAAGTGCGTCTATCGATACCCCTAACGCAATGGAATACTTAAATGGGTAACAGAACAACGGTAACCCAGCAGAGGGTGCAAGCGCGAGAAGCGCTCACGGATTGGCATAAGAAAGTAAAGCCTATCGTACCAAAATGCGGAGCTAAAACACGCGCTGGTGGGACATGCCAAGAAGTTGGGATGGCCAATGGCCGTTGTTGGCGCCACGGCGGAAAAACTGGCAAGGGTGTTAACTGGCATAAGCCAATTTGGCCCAGCGGTTCTTCTGATGCGGAGAAGAAGCTTTGCAGGAAACTTTCTGAACGTGCGAAGGAGGCTAAGGCACGCCAAGCCCGGCTCGATGCAATGACGCCCGACGAATACGAGCGCTATCAAAAATGGCAAAAGTCTCACACTCCTGGCGATCCGAAAGTCAGAGCTGCCTTCCGCGAAACAAAACGCAAGTCTGATGAGATCAGAAAAATCCTTTCAAAAGAGCGCCCCGTCTCGCCAGAAGCCGAGGAAATACAAAGCGCAATTGATGCTTTACAAAAGCGGATAGCCCAAACGGAAACAGATATTTTTGGCTAAGGAAAGCTCAATGGCTATTAATAAACATAGTGCAGCTGACACTCAGATTGACTTACTGAATGAGATACGCACGGAAGGCGTTCGCGCCGCTTACGCCGCCAGTCTTGCAGTCTGCAATGACCCAAAAGCGCCTGCCCCCGCTCGGGCTACAGCCGCTGCTACAATATTCCGCGTTGCTGGTTACTTTGAACGCAAGGACCGCGAGGAAACTCTAGAGCCCCACGAAATGACACAAGCGCAACTCAGCGATGCTATCAAGAGGCTGGAGCAACAGCTAACTGTGGGGAAAGTGATTGACATTTTCAGCTAACGTTAGTGGCAACACCGCTCCCCCGATGATATATGGAACTACTAACACTTTGGCGTTCGGCGTCTATTTTGGCGGAATGCAGCCATCAACGCCCATCCCCTAGGTGATAGCTCCCGCTTTCGCAGTTTTTCAAGCTGCTCTTTATCGGCCTGTTTCTGTGCTAAATAATCTTGCACAGCCTTTTCAGTTATTAGAATGGGCCGACCGGGCATATATTCTAGGCGGCCTGTAAGCCTAAGCCTTTGAACCGTGCTGCACGAACAACCTAATAACTCGGCGACTTCCTGCTGAACTAACAGTTTTGGCCTATTGGTATTCTCTTGCATTAGCGGCTCCCTTGCGTTCTATGCATCTAGCGATTATTCGGCTTCGGACGTGGCTTGGACAATAAAACTTTGTTCAACGCCCATTGGCGTGCAGCTTCAATATCAGCCTTTGTTTTCGCGGCGTATTTATCGTGTGGCTGCGGTTGCGGCTTTCGAGCTATCGTAATAGCTGCCAGATATTCGTTGAGGCTGGCTTCTGATATTAAGACCGGGCGACCAGGCACATAAGTTAGTTCCCCGTGGAAACGGAGCCGTTTGATTTTTGACGGAGAACATCTAAGAATTTCCGCAACTTCTGGTTCCGTGTAGTATTTTTCATTCATGGCGCAATCTCTTTCTGATCACGCATTTGTTTCGCCAGTCTAGCCAGCGTAGAGCGTGAGCAGCCTGTCGCACTCACAATATCGTTCCAACTGGTCTTTGCTTGAAGCATGCGGATTATAGCGGCGTTGCGATCCGTATCTGAAGGGCGGCCTTTATAGCGCCCTGAAGCTTTTGCTTTAGCGATACCTTGAGCCTGTCGCCGTCGCCTGTCCTCGTAATCTTTGCGGGCAATTGCCGCCAACATATCGAGCATCATGGCGTTTAACGCGCCGTACATGCGTCCCGTAAACTGATCGTGCGCTTTAGTAAGCATTACGTGGGAAGTCGGGAGGTCTAAGGCCACTACTCGCAACTGACGGGCTTCTATCTCCCGTTTCAGAGATAGCCAGTCGGCCTCATTGAGTCTGCTTAAGCGGTCGACCTGTTCAGCCAACAAAATATCATTCGGGCTACAATCATCGAGAAGGCGGATAAGTTCGGGACGATGCAAAAAAGCGCCGCTCTCATTTTCAGTGTAGAAAGCCGCAATTTTCATTCCGTGATCTTGAGCGAATGTCTCCAATTGAGCTTTTGCACGCGAAGCGTCTTGCTCTTTGGTGCTTGCGCGAAGATATGCGCGAACAAACATAAGTAACCCCTTGGTTCGTTTTAATTGGTTTCGTGGCAGTAGGTTCGATTAGGGTGGTAAAGCGGTCGTTACGGAACCAAATTCACTTGGTTCCTTAGAGGTATACTCAATTGACACTGCTCAATTTGTGATGTGCTTATCATTCTGTAACACCGCAAAGCACTGCTCTCGAATGTCCAGTATCTCCGTATGCAGCGCGATTACTTCAATTTCGTCGCGCCATTCCCAAACGGCCTGAGCATCTTGTTTGTTCTGCCCCTTTTTTAAGTTCGCTATGCAGCGTTCGAGCATTAAGAGTTCATTGCTTTTCACGACAACCTGCCTTCGTTCGAAGTTGAGTATTGCAGCGTCTTCATCTGGCGCTACACACGCGGAGACATTGGCCAAGAAGGGCCGGTACTGGGCTAGGCTGACTACGTTTTCCATTAAAAATACCTCACAGTTATTCGTTACCGTAAGTGTCATTTACATGGTTCTTTATGTCAAGCCTTAAAATCACGGTTAGAAAAATTAAACTCTGTAACTTATTGTAATAGTTAAATAAATGTCGGTCAAATTTGGCTTTGTCTTACGACAAATCAGACAAAGCCAAAGTTGCCCGGTCCACGTGGTACCAGTAGCGCATACCGCCCCCTGGGGGGTACTCCAACTGTCGCGCCAGAAACGGCATCGACCACGCGAAGAAAAATGCATATCGCTGGAACTTTTAAAAAATTGATGCAATGGAAGTGTTCAGAAACAAGCCGTCATTTCGGCATTGCTTTGAACAAGTCACAGAACGAGAAATTAGAGATCGTGAGACAAATACTGGGGTAGCGCTGCTATGTCTTTTTCTGATGACCACTTCGAAAGACGTCCACCTGAACATGAGAGCGGCGGTGCAAAATTAGTCCACGGAAGTGGCGGGATAATCCCGCTTCGGCGGAGTAAAACTCGGCCACCTATTTTCCTTCTGCAACGAGTGC
>NZ_JAYEXN010000043.1:0-24742 GCF_044435015.1 Ochrobactrum sp. S1502_03 | reverse complement strand
AAGCCTCTATCGCCTCAGCAGAGGCATGGATGTTCATAGCATCCATCAGGCGAATGACACGCCGTATCGCAAAGCTTGAATTTTGAGTCGGGCACTAAGGTGTTAAGAAGCACATCTTGGAGAATTACTAAGCCTCTGCGCGTAATAAAACAGCGTATGCCACGTTAATAGGCTAGGTTTTCTGCTTCAAAGTATCCGCACACCACGCAGAAATTTGCGATCACGGACAGACAACCACCCGATTATCCGCTTTCAAGATTGGAATGAACAACTAGATGAAACTTTCGGTCAGCTACAATTTTTTTAATGGAGAGGAGCATCTTATTGCTAGCATCAATAGTATACGAGAAACTGTTGATTTCGTCAGCATCATCTACCAATCCATTTCCAACTCAGGAAATATGATAAGCTCCGACGCCCTCGACACTCTGAGCGATATTCGAAACAAAAAACTTGCGGACGGCATTATCGAATTTGCCCCTGATTTTTCTAGAGCACGGCAGGAGAATGAGTTGGCCAAGCGAAGGATTGGCTTGGATGAAGCACGTCGTCATCGGTGCACGCACTTTTTCACGATGGATGCCGATGAGTTTTATCGGAAAAATGAAATCGAATTTGCCAAGGATTATGTTTCCAGAAACAGGATTTGGGCGACGAGTGTCTCCAGCTTTTTTCACATTAAAACGCCCAATTGGAGGGCAAAAGATACCACCTGCTGCGCGTTTATTACGAAAATTAATGAACGAACTGAGATTGGATCGGGAGCCTATTACATCGACATGGTCGACCCCACCCGGTCGTTAAAAACGCCGGACAGCGGCTCTTTTCTTCAAACTAAACTTAGAACGTTTTTCCCACGCAAAGATCACTACCATTTCGCTGATAGTGACGTGGCCATGTATCACATGAATTTTGTCCGAAAAGACGCGATGAAAAGCAAGCTGGCCAATACGTCGACAACAGACACAACTTTTCTCGAAGACATTAGAAGCCGCTACCAGAGCTGGGAACCCGGCGATGTTTTTCATTTTCCCAATAAGGGCAAGTTCACATTCGAAAAAGTTGAAAATGAATTTAACGCGTGGACGCCATGAGCATCCACGCGATTCCAGAATTTTGCGCCTTTATTCACAACATCAGAGACATTGATATTGCTACGTTAGAATCCTCGTACAATCTTATGATCCCACAAATATCCCATTAGTGATGCGGCGTCTCCGGCTGATACAAAAATTCTATCGAAATACGTATTGAATTCGCGCAACATATCCACCTGATCGTCCGTAAGAGAAAGTTCGTTTGTCCGGAAAACGTACCGAACCCCCTCCATAAATTGCTCAGATATGTACCGAATGTCATTGGTGCTGATTGTGTTTATTTCCACAATCGCTGTAACCTCAGCGTCCGTGCTAAGTTTTTCCAAATACTTTCTTCGCAGGACATTTGTCATCCAGAATTGTGTTACTGAGCCAGAGCTAGTGACAGAATTCCTATGTATGCGGTGACTATACAGTGCCTTATTCAAATAATGGAATTTACCTTCGCCAATAGTACGTAATGCAAAATCCCAATCTTGCACTCCTGAATAATTATCATCGCTTCCTCCAAGCTCTAAATAAAACTTTCGCCGGATAACCTTTAGATGAGACGCGACCATTCCGAGTAAAACGTCATCTTCAATTGTCCCAGATGGCTTAATCCAAGGATAGCCGCCGTAGTTAAAACGAGACATGAGGCGCCCATTCTCGTCCACATGATCTTTATCGGTAAAAATATAGTCAGCCGATGTTTCAGCAATTGTTCTGGATATATCATCGACAGCTGTATTCGACACATAATCATCACAATCCACGAAAGCGATATATTCTCCGCTGCACTGCTGCACCGCTAAATTTTGTGTGAGTGATATTCCGTAGTTCTTCTCATTTTGATAAACCTTAAATACAATGGGGCCGCTATCAATAGCGCTAAGGGTATCGATTACACCTGTCTGTGTAGATCTATCGTCCACAACTATCACTTCAAACGGAATTGTTGTCTTCTGATTGATTAGGGATTCTATACATTGCTTCAGATACGCTCGATGGTTGAAAACCGGAACAACGAATGAGATGAGCGGAGGATTATCCGACACCGTCCCACTCTCTTTCTTGAGAACGACAGTTGGAGGGAGGAGAGTGTCCAGCATTTGCCGTTTTTCAGCCTCGTCTGAAATAGAATTATTAACATGTAGGCGATTTTTTTCCTCGTTAGATAGCCTACGTCCCTGATAGAAGTTCAGATGCCAATCATTTGATGCGCTTGAAAAACTTGGAAATTGAGGCGCGTAGAGCTTGTCCAGAATTTGCGAAGCCTGCACCCACGATTCGCCCATTTTGTCGAGTGATCGTGTCATGCCACTCTCATGTAAGCGATAAATCACACCTATAAATGGACAGTATAAGAAGGCATTTCGCTGCTTACCTGCGAGTGTTGACCAGAATAGCCAATCTTCCTTTCCGTAAAGCTTTTCTTCAAAAAACAGATCATTGAAAATAGACCGGTGAAATAGCCCACAATGTATCGGTATTGAGAAGCCGCGCTCCCATTGAAAAAGAAAGCTTTCCACCGTAAAAGGGAAGCGATTTATAGAATGCGTCTCATCCTGTAAATTCCTCAGCCAATCGTTCGCGATATAATAACCACATACCGAGATAAGCTTATCCTTGGTATGTTGTAGCTGGTCAACCTGGCGTTGAATCTTTCCTGGCAACAAAACATCATCGCAATCAAGAAGCTGGATGTATGTCCCCTTTGCCTCACGAATACCAGCATTCCTTGCGGAGGACAGTCCGCCATTCTCTTTATGAATAATTCTTACGCGAGGGTCGAGTTTACAGGCTTGGTCGCAATAATGCTTGGCATGTCCCTCGGTGCTACCGTCATTGACGACAAGCACCTCGATATCCCCCTCATACGAAGACAATGCTGACTGGACGGCGGACTGAAGATACTTTCCTTGATTATAGTAAGGAATAATCACGCTGACAGAGTTCATTTTTTCACTATGCTCTTTCATATCCAGGAATCTTTTCAAGAGCTTCAAGATAAGATTGCTCACTGTGTTGGTCGTGTGCCAATTTGATGAGACACTCTGTTCGGTTCTTAGCTTCCAGTTGATCGTGAAAGATTTGCCTCAGTGCCTCAGCATAAGCTTCAGCTGGAGCAAATTTATCAATGGGCCATCCAGTCCTGGAGTTTACAAGCTCCCCAACTCCACCAACATTAGAAGCAACTATAGGGTAACCTAGATAGGCCGCCTCGATGAGCGCATTAGGCATACCTTCTTCTCGTGAGGTGAAAAGGTACACATTGCCTTTACCCTTCATATCCCATTCAGTGGGGCTCAAATAAGGTCCACACAAATCGATATTGTCTCTCTCTCTAAGTTGCGCTTCGTAATCCCCATCAACCACGGAACCACCAAACACCTGAAAATCACAAAAATCTTCAGTCAACGCCGCAATTTCTGCCAGCAGATCAGGTCGTTTCTGCCTATCTAGACGACCAGCCCAATGAACCTTGAATCTCGCACTAGGTTGTTGCGGAAGAAGACGGCTATTCAACAATTCCAATGAGGTATCGACACTTATCGTCTGATCAAGTTTCGATTTATTATAAACAACTTTGAACTTGCTGGCATAGTCCGCAAGACCCAATCTGAGAGGCCCTTCGAGAGCGAACATATGGTTGTCTGTAACGACACAGTCGATTTTATCTATATTTGGTGGCAGGAAATCCCGTCCAAATCCGATGATTTTCGTATCGTCCACAGAATCAAACTGCAGGCAAAAAACGCTCGAAACGACATTTAATTCCGAGATAAAGGGCTGCGGAAGTCGTTTCAGAAGATCGAATGCAACCACAGAATTAACAATATGAAGAGTTTTCAAAGGAACTAAACGCATCAACAAGAACAGATACTCTTCGCGAGCGATCGCACCCTCTACTTGATCCGTTAGATCAACAACCATTATATTTTTTGGTAGTCGCGGCAATTTCCTCTTGGGGCCATTGTCGGTTAAAACAATCAGCACGGAGCTGTTACTGTTATTTTGAGCATATGCCTTAGCATAGTCCAACGCTACCGATTCAGCCCCACCGCCTGCATAAAAATTAAGGGCCAACACTAATTCAACGGGTCCATTTTCTTTCATAAATGAAAGGATGTTATCCAGAAGAGAAGTCGGCAGTACGGTTGCTCCCACAAAGAACGAACTTGTATCTACATTATTATCGGCAGTTATTCCAGCGCTCGCGATTGTTTGATGTTTTCGGGCTGCTGTGAACTGCTTTATTTTTGAGGGTAACTGCCCTCTTGCAGTCCACACTGCTAGCTTCACACATCGCTTTATAAAAGTCCGTAGCCGAGGGAATCTATCCAGGCCGCTGTTAATTTTACTCATCAGACGCCAAGATGGACTGCGCTCAATAGTTTCAAGCTGGGCGACAGCGCGCGTGGCTCTTTGCTCTTGCAATGCCCCCCAAGCAGAGCTTCGCGATAGAGCATCTCTGAAGCTAATTTCCTGGTCTGCGACCTTTTTAATTATCTGGTCCAGCGCGGACTGAAGCGTTTGGTTCTCACGAATTAACTTCTCATAATCGAACTCATCGCGTCCGATGGTTGGCGCTTCATCATTTTGAACTCGCCTCTCAGCATGATCTATCATCTCATGTCCTCATTCTGACGCTTCGTCGTAGCTATGATTTTCTACAGTAACTAAAGTCTTTTTGTAGCTAATAGGAAACCATATCTACATCATTTTTGCTGAAATAACGGGCATGATACGTTCCCCCATCACTGCCACCTGGACGTGAATGGTGAATTCTTCAGTATTAGTATTCCTGTTTTAGATTTATTGAATATTGAGAATTAGAGGTTCATACGCCGCCATCCCCTTCGAGAATTCAGTTAGCATCAATAAGTAAATCCAACACGTTAACCGCATTATACCTGTCGGCTACGCTGCCAATCTTGAACAAGATTTTCAATCTTTCGCTGTGCTTCTGCAATCATTGGGGTGTAACGCTCGTTTTCAATCCCCCAAAGCGTCGACGTCGCGCCCTCTTTGTGGCCGACTATGAACGGCAAGGCTACAACGACCCGAAGACCTTCCTGACACTCCAGGTACCTATCAATCGTATTTGTGACAGCATCAGTATTAAGTGGATTCCATTGTGATAATAATTTCAGAGCGCTTCTATTATATATATTGAATACCGTGCTAGTCATCTTATTGATAGTAACATAAGTACGCTCACCAAATTTCTCTACAGAGATAACCTTTGCGTTAGAATTGACGTCAGCCATCATGCCAGAAAATACGTCCCAATCTGATTTTCGTACATCAAGGTATGCATTGATCTCATGAAGGATACTATCAAAATCCTCAGGAAGTTGAACGTCATCTTCGATGACAGTCAGCCTACCTGTTTTATTTGCAACCGCATAGCGTGATAGCGCATTGAAACTACCTCCGCAGCCAACCCAACCCATACTATGACGGATGCCATCAAATAACTCACAACCAGCTGGTAGTGCGCTAGCTATTACCTTGCGCCGATCTACCGTTTCAGGCAACGAGAGAGCAAAGAAATCACTTTTTCGGGCTACATAAATCGGACGCTCAAGAATAATATCGGCTGGAACAGCCCCAATCGCCGTTAGAAAGCGATCCATCATGAAATTGAAACGCGCTGCACTGACCGAAACGGCTCTTTGAAGATCGTCACCTATCACTTCCAGATTATTGAGCATCTCTGACGCAGAGGCCATCATGCTATCGATGGATCCCTCTTCATAGAATTTTACCGCACCCTCAAGTTCAGGATATTCGTCCTGATCGGCTGTCCCTTCAGAGAGAACTGGCACACCCAAAGAAATACACTCGCATATACGAGGCATTTCCAACAAAGCACCTTCATAGTAGTGAATATTGATAACTGCTCTGGACTCTCTGATGATAGCGTAAAGTTCGTCACCAAATAAATCGTTGCATACTTTAACACTATATTTCTTTTGAAGTGTCTCAAGAAACCGGCGCCGCCTATCGCTGCTTAAACTATCTCCATAAAACACAAAGTCATATTTTTTGGGGCTTGCACTATTTGAAACCGCGTCGTCCAGTGAAGCGCCAATTGGCAAATAGTGTACGTTTGGATATGTAAGCCCGTTCTTTGCTAAAAATTCAATATTCGTTAAGGAGTATTCGAGAACCCCCAAAGAATCCTTCAGGGTTTTCATATATTGCGGCGTAAACCATCTTGAACTTACCGACTGTTCAAGTTGAAAAATCACCCGCTTATTTGCTGGCGGGAGACGCTTGAACATCTGAGCACATAGGACAATATAAAAATCGTGATCAAAACTTTTAAGGAAGCCTGTTACGATTTCGCTCTCGATCCCATGGGTTGCTAAACGCTCCGATATTGCCCGGGCTATGAAAAGAGTATGGGGGGTGCACAGAATTCCCCACACGATGCCGTTACCGTTCGCGAGCCGCCTACGTAGTTTGACATGATTGTATTCACGTCCGTACCATTTCAGGCGGTTGAATAGCCCTGCAATATCCCCTCGAGCCAGATAACGTAGCACATTAGTCAACTGTCTAATACGGCTGGCAATTTTTGACATGGCTGTTCAATACCCCACAACAGAAGCGAAAGATTTGTTCGCTGGACAATATCCAAAACCAGCGATTAACCTTCCACGCCATCCATTCAATCGGTCTTCACTTTTCAAAAGACAGGCTCATGCCGTCATTCGCCAAAATAGGTCGTTAGCACCTCATCAGGCGATCCGTCCATTTTGACCCGCCCATGTTCGAGCCAGATTATTCTGTTGCAATTCTTTTTCATCAAATCTTTTGAATGGCTAGCGAGGACGAGTATTTTCGTCGAGTCGACCAGATCACGCATACGTAGGTTCGCGCGCTCTTTAAAATCCTCGTCACCTGTCGAAAGCCATTCATCCATTATCAGGATTTCAGGACGAACCGCCGTTGACGTTGCGAATGCCAATCTTAATTGCATGCCAGATGAATAAGTCCGGAATGGAACATCTAAAAACTCTCCAAGTCCCGAAAAATCAGCAATCTGGTCGAATTTTTCCGCGATTTCCTCGGGTGACATTCCCATCATTGCAGAGCGTAGACGGATATTCTCTTTTCCTGTCGCATCGGGATCGATTCCGAGATTTATATTGATCAACGAAACGCAATTACCGTTAATCACCGAACTTCCGTGTGTCGGGGTATAAATGCCCGACAAGACACGAAGCAACGTGGTTTTCCCCGACCCATTGTGACCGATCAGTCCAATGCGGTCCCCATCTCTGAAAGTCATAGAAACATCGTCAAGGCCACGCACAATCACTAGGCGATCACTTCGCCTTTCGATTTTGCCTCCAGTTGCGATGCTAAGAACTCGATTTTTGAGCGAACGGCTAGTCGAATTATAGATAGGAAACTCGACACTCACATTCTGAAGCTGAATTAAACTCATTTTCTACAACCAATACGCTACGCGCCAGCGATATCGCCCAAAGAACAAAATCGCGACGACCCAACCAATTATCGCGCAAGCAAAGCCGAATATCCAATCAAGCGGGGATGGCGGAGAACCGAATAGCGGGGCCCGTACAAGCTCGATGAGGTGATAAAATGGGTTCAATTCAATAAACGCTCGAGAAACGTGATCGGGCAATATCTTAACCATCCACATAATGGGGGTCGCATAAAACAACACTTGCAATATGTTCGTGACTACTTGAGTCATATCCCGAAATCTAGCGCAGATAATCGCCAAAATAAGCATCATCCAAGATAAATTTAAGCACAGGAGAATAAACCCAGGAATCGCCCAAAGCGCATTTAAACTGATCATTCGACCTAAAATAAGGAGAAGAGCTGGAAAAATAACAATATTGTGAGCGAATATTATTACGTTGCGCCACATCGCTCGCATAACATGCGTAAATAATGGCATTCGAACTTGTAAAATTATGCCGTCTGAAGATGTAAATGTTGTGCACCCCTCATTCAGACAAGTCGAGATAAAACCCCATGTAATAACGCCAGCACAAAGATACGGCAAGAACTCGCGCATTTCGCTTTGAAACAGCGTTCCAAATATCAAACCCAGCGCGCCGATAAACACAGCCATATTCAAGGTCAACCAGAAGGCACCGACTCTGGACCGTCTATAACGCTGTGCGACGTCTTGCCATCCGAAAATTAACGCCAAACGATATTTTGATAGAGCCTCCGAAATGTCCCCAATGGCGACCTTAGCTCCTTTGGTTGGCTCTGCCCTTACAACCTCATGAGGCATTTCTGCTCTAGATATCTCGATACTCATGATTTTTTCCGGGCCAATCTGCGATCTGTTACTATAGCCATTTTTTCGAATAAATTTAGTCAATCCGCCGTAGCGTAATTGACGAAATGTTACTGTGAAGTCAACTCCGTCTTTGCTGGCGAATGCGGCACATTTAGGACCCATTCGATATCATCTAACCCGGCATCTGAGCCGAAACCCCACTTCTCTAAGCAGGGCAAATTTCCCGAACCATCTCCCAAAGTATCTGCGTTCGGCTACCACACTGCACATCGTGCATCGTTTCCTGTGGCGGGAGCGCACAGAGAACCAGATTATATAGCCTCCTTTCAGTTGAAATTACTTTTCTCTAGCATCCGGTTGGTGCACAGGTGTGATAGAAACATTTTGCAGCGGTTTGCAACAAGCCGAAACATTTATCCAGTACCGGGTTGTGGCCGATGGAAAACTGCAGCAGCATAAGTTTATGCAGAATTTACAGTCGATTAGAAAACAGGCGAAAATCATTGTGCGTGCAATGCACGGTCCCTTGGGGATTGTGCCGTTCGAGCATGTCATTCGCGAACATTTTCCATTTTTTGATAATTTGCGGCAGCGCGGTGTGAGTTGGGAGCAAATCGCGCGATTGCTGAACAGCGAGGGGTTGGTGTCACCTCGCGGCAAGCCCATTCCGGCAAGCGTTCTGCGCTCGCAATATTCGCGGGTGCGACGATACAGACCGAACAGCATGCCCATCATTTCCGAGAAGCCTCAAACGCGGCAGGCCGCTCCAGTAGCAATATCTGCGCAAAGAAATGAAGGGCTAACTGCGAATCGTCGTGCAGTTGCGGATGCAATGGCTCGGGCGCAAAGATTGCGCTCTCAGCTTCCGGAGGGGCATAATGACGGGCAGTTACGATATTAAAGGAACGTTGGAAGATTTGACCACCGGCATAACAGGCGATGCTGAGAAGTTCGGTTTCACGCCGGAAAAGCTGGCAGATCAGTTGCAGTTTGTCGCTATAGATTACGTCATCGCGCAAAGAGACCAGCAGTCCTCAACCATTCGCGGCGCTGTTCTGAAAAATCTGGAATACGTTATCGATGGCGACGAGATTTCAATCGGTCGCCGCATAACGATACTGGATGATGATGCGGTCGAGGCATGCTTCGGGCAGTATCCCAGTTCGCTTCTGAAACTGCATGGTACTGAAGAATATGGCGACGTTTTCGTCCCTGCGCATCAAGAACTTGAAATCGCGGCTATTAAAAAGATGGCTACCGCCCGATTCAGATCGGAACAGCCCGGTCTATTCAAGGCAGAATTTCAGCCGACGGGGCTCGAACGATTTGGACGGTGTGATCGCGCGGAAAAGATAAGCATTCTGCAAAGCCTTGCGGCCGAAGACGTCCCATCGTTGAAAAAACTATTGCAACGCGTGGTTCAGAATCTGAAAAACACCTTTCAGATCAAGGATAGACAAGGTGGCCGAAACCAGCGCGTGAATGCAGGCTTCGTTTCGCCAGCCGATTGGCAGCTTATCAATGGTGTACTTGATATTATCTGGCCATTCGATAACGGCCAGATGCATTCCCATATGATGAAACATGGCCGCCAAATCGTCGATCAAGTCATTATTTATGTAAAATATGATCCCGATAATCCACCGCTTGAAAGCGACCGGGAGTACCTCTTTGATTCAGGCTGGTTTTCTTCGATACTGACATATCGTCATCAGATCAACACGCTGAGGAGAGCGGTGCTGTTTATAGAACAGCGCATTCTGAAACTTGAAGTTTCATCAGATCGAAGCACAGATATCGTTGAACAGCGGCTGGAGCGCCTGAGACTGAAAGCCCTCATCCCGCTCCACGACTGGTTCACAGAGCTAAAACGACGGTTGAATGAAGCCGATTATCGTACAGGCAACGAAAATGTCCGACGTCCAACCGGCGGCGTTATCGGGTTTCCTGACGTGCCTCGCCTGAAAAAAGGGCTACCGCAGTCGGCCATAACCTTGAGGCTGCTCCACGCCCTCGCCAGCTATTCCGACAAAAAAGTGCCGCCGAACAAGGGTAGGCAAAAAGCAGTCCTTCCAGAATCTTGAGGTCGTTAGGCCAGCACTTTTTGCGGGCCATGAGACGCTTTCCTTGTCGAAATGAGCAAGGAGTAAAGCATGACGACATTCAAGACAGCCGATTTTTATCGCGAGAATACATCTGATCCGCTCAGGGTTTTGAGCCTCTGCACAGGCATGGGCGGAGACGCGGCAGCGTTTCTGCACGCAGATATTGCCCATGAACTGGTGGCGGTCGCAGAGTTTGACCCTCTCGCATCCGCCGTACTCGCCCAAAAATTCCCTGCCGTACCAAATCTCGGCGACATCAATGCAATCACTAACTGGAAGGACTATCATGGAAAAATCGATCTTATCATCGCAGGCATCCCCTGCCAGCCTTACTCTGCTGCCGGAAAACAGCGCGGCGCTTCCGACAGGCGCGATCTCAGTATCGTGGTCGCCAAAATTATCCGCGAAGTCAGGCCGCGTTTCCTCGTCATCGAAAACGTGCCGCAATTTGAAACCGTGCAAGGCGGACGCCCGTTCCGGCGTTTCATCACTTCCATTCGTGACGCCGGATACGCGGTTGGTCATCGAGTCATCGACGCCAGCAATTTCGTCGCGCAACGCCGCAAGCGGTTGTTCATTTGCGGACATCGCGGAACCGCCAGCTGTTCACCTGCTCAAATACTCGCTTTCGCTGCGGGCGGCGAACGGCGTGCTCACCCGCGCGGCGCGGCATCGCTATCGTTTGCCGCCGGTGCTGCTAGAGGGTCTTTTGTGCTGCATCCGCCGCGGCTCGGCACGATGATGGCAAGCGGGTCGGGAATGAACCGGCCCGGTCTTAAAGGCCATGAGATGGATTTTCTGGTCGTACAAGATTTTCCGGGGCATGGTCTGGTTGTACGGCGTCCAACCCCGCTCGAAGCGCTGCGTGCCCAGGGTTTTCCCGACGATTGGCTTGATGAAGTGCGCCATCGCGGTAAGCCTCTAACTGATAGCCAAAAATACCGCCTCGTAGGTAACAGTTGGCCAGTGCCGGTGGCGGCGGCAATTTTGAGCGTAGTTAACCGCCACTGGGTAATGGCCGCATAATGGACTTGCCTCCCCCTGTCCGAATGCCCAAGGCCAGCCACCCGAGCTGGCCTTTACTATCGCAACAAGTTCTTTCAGGTCGTTAGGCCACCAGCCCTCACCCGGCATGCGCATACTGGATGCTCAACGATAATGGAGTATTCACTATGAAAAAACAGACGACACACCAAAACCCGGAACCCAATCCATCCTTTCCGCAAATCCTGTTTGTCGGTTCAGACAAGGGCGGGGTGGGAAAAAGTTTCGTCACGGCGCTGATTGCGGATTTGTTTGAGATCAACAGTCGCACGATCAGGATCGTTCAGATCGATGAACAGGATCGCCTGCCGTTACTGTTTGGCGATCTGGTGACAACCGTCGCTCCGGCTCGGCTTGACGACTTGCGCCGCGATCCTTCGGCAATCGTCACCGCATTCGATCCTCTTTATGCAGCCATTGAACAAGCATTACAGGATCGGACGCCGCTACTTGTCGACATTGGCGGGCCCCAGCAGGTTCTGGTCGAGGAATATTGCGCGCTTGTCGATCTGGATGCGGATTTGCTCGAAGCCGGAGCGAAAACAACCTGGCTCGTACCGGCGACTGCCGAACCGGAAGCCATGCGGGGAGCTGCCAGAACCGCAAAAGCCATCGGGCGTGTCCTGCCTTCTGCCCTTCGAAAAATCATCCTCAACGGTCGCGACGGGCCATTCCGCTTTTATCCCGGCTCACCCGCCGATGCAGTCTGGCAGGAGCAGCTCGATCCGCTTTGCAAATCTTTGGGTGCGCCGAAATTACCTGCGATTGCACCGGGATCATGGCTTCCTTTTGAAGCAGCAGGCAAACGCTTCATGGATGTTGTCGCGTCAGATATAGCGGCGATCCAGACGTGGACCGGACGCAGCCGTCCCGCAGCAAAGGTCATGCGGGGCGATGTGGCGGCATTTCTGGGGCGTGCCAACGAGGTATTCGCAGATGTCATCGCGGCAGGAGGTTCCGTCGATGAATAATACCTTCAAGGCACCTGCACAATTCACCAATCTCGTTCGTAAAGCTATCAAGGATGGTCAGGACGGACGAAATGAAATCATTGGAAACATGGCTGCAATGCCGCTTGAAAAGCTGGCTCGTGTTCCAGCCTCGACGCTGGCACTACTAGGACCCGCTGGTCTGGCGGAACTGGCGCGCCGCAGAACAGACGTCGCGGGGCTTGCGCCAAAGTCCCTTGTTGCACCTGTGCCGGCTGTCCAGAATCAGAACGACAAGAAAGGGAAACGGGCCGGACGCATCCCGTTCGGATCGACGCTCTGGCTGTCTGGAGGCGTGATTATCGTTGCGCTTTCATTCGTTTCGGCCTCCACCCTCTGGCAGAAATGGGGCAATCATGGGTCCTTGTCCCGCTCTGCTGACCAGTGGCCGCGCTGTGATCGCTTATCGCACCATACCGATGGCTGCGTCTATTATACAGGGGGTAATCAGCTCACACTTGAACAGGCAGCGCTTTATCTGGCTCAGGATTTAGGCCAGATGCAGAAAATGAATCGGCATATTGTTGGCTCACCTCAGCAACCCATAGCGGAAAAGACGCCACTGATTGTGCTGCGGGATACCAGCCGTTTGATGAGGAGATCGAAATGAAATTTCATCCCCTCACACCCCGCAAACCCGAATTCCTTGTCAGTATTATATGTGGTGCGACTGGAACGCTTATTTTTGCGCTTCTTTTAATCGCAATGATGACACTCTTTCCACCGCAAGCATGGATTCCGCACGCCGATAAGCCGCGCGCGGCCAATATCGGATTCTTTCTGGCATTGGTTCAGGAAATGCTGCCTTCAGCTCATAACTCTGGCGATACGCTCGGCACATTTATCCAATATTTCCAGTTACCACTCACCTTTGCATCATCAATCCGCTATTTCGGGATTGAGGTCGATGTGAGTGCACGATTGCTTGCCGCATTTACAGTAGGCTATCTCGTTGCGTCCGATCTCCGGCAGGCAATCCTTGCCAGCAAACTTGCAGAACCTGCCGTGACCCATTTGCGTGGCTTGCGGCTTGTTGCAGGCAAGGCTGCTCACAAAAGACTGTTTGCCCATTGGCGCAAACGTCATTCCCATAGTGTTGCCGGTATCGAACTCGCTGACGGGCTTTCCATGCCGCGTTCCATGGAAACCGAGCATATCCTGCTCGTCGGCGGAACCGGCGCTGGCAAAACCACAATTATGGAAAAACTGATGCAGGGGGCCATTGACCGGGGCGACCAGCTTCTGGCGCTCGATGTTAAAGGCGATCTCACCGCACGCTTTCCTACTGACGATTTTTCACTGCTCGCACTAAATGACAGCCGCAGCGCAACATGGTTGCTGGGAAAAGATATCGTTTCCGAAGCAGACGCCGCTGAACTGGCTGCGGAGTTGATTTCAGAGACCAGCGATCCATCATGGTCCGGCGGAGCGCGTCAGGTGCTGACGGCGCTGATCCGATATCTTCAGGACGAAGCAAAGCGGCGAGGCATAATCTGGACATGGCGTCATCTCGATCATCTCCTGCAAAAGCCCGTGGAAAAACTGTTTGATCTCCTGAAGGAAGATCATCCGGTCGCCGCCTCGCTCATCGATATTGAACGTGAAGAGACCCGGCGACAAGCGATGTCATTTTATCTCGTCCTCATCGCCAATGTGGGCCAGATCGCCCATGCATTTGCCGAGATGGGCCGTTCTTCGAAATCAGTTCTCTCAATTAACGAATGGGCCGAAGGCAATACCTGCCAGAACCTTATACTTCAGCAATCACAACGGCAACCTGAACTGTCGGCAGCCATGTGTCGGATCGTTCTGAAAATTATCGCCGATTCCGCAACGTCGCGATTATTCTCGCATGGCAATCAACCCTCAACCTGGCTTTTTCTCGATGAAATGCCCCAGATCGGGCGAACGGAAGCCATACCACGGCTTGCAGCTATCGGGCGGTCTATGGGAATTCGCGTTGTTACCGCGATCCAGTCGCCCTCACAATTGCGTGAGATTTACGGGCAGGAAGGGTCGCAGCATCTGCTCGATAATCTGACCACGAAGATCATCGGTCGTGTCGCCGGCGGTAGCACGGCAGCGGAAATTTCTTCGTCATGGATCGGAAACCGCACCGTATCCTGGTATGAGGTTTCTGGCTCCCATCCTGATGGCCGCCCTCGATCAGAGCAGAGAACCAGAGACATCCCTGTAGTGGACGCCGCTGTTCTAGCCAATGATCTTGGATTGCATCAGCCCCCATGGGGACCGCCACAAATCAGGGCGCTTGTCGCTGGACATGACGATATTGCTCTTCTCTCCTGGCCTGTCGGCCAATGGAAAGAGCGCAGACAACAAAGTTCAGCTCGTTAGGCCAACACTTTTTGTAATCCGGGCGACCATGGTTTCAGCAAAGGAGATGAAACCATGGTCGCGACCTGGAACCCGGCAGCGAATGCCGGATATTACACAAAACAGATTGCCTATTATGTCGGCGAAAGCGGAGTTGAGCCGCAAGGCCGCTGGTTCAGCCCCGGACATGATTTCGGGCTTGAGGACAATTCCCCGATCAATGCCGAATTGTTTGAGCGCCTTTTTGCGGGGCTGGACGAAAATGGGCAGTCCCTCCTTTCAAATTCCGGGGGCCGGATTGACCGCGTCCCGGCATTTGATATCACCTTCTCCGCGCCGCGCTCAGTATCGTTGATCTGGGCTTTGGCGGATAACCCGTCGCGTATAGCAATGGAAGAAGCCCATGCGGGCGCAGTGCGCCAGACATTGCAGCTTCTGGAAAAAGAAGCTGCTTACGCACGGCGGGGTCGTGGCGGAAGCATAATCGAGCGGGTGAACCTTTCCGCTGCTTGTTTTCAACATGGAGAAAGCCGTCCGGCGGAACATAGCGATGGTTTTACCTTCGCCGATCCGAACCTGCATACCCATTGCGTGGTTCTGAATCTGGCAACTCGTGGGGACGGATCAGTGGGTGCACTCCATTCCACGATCCTGCGTGACTGGAAAATGGCGGCGGGTGCAATTTATCACGCTTCCCTTGCGGCAGGGCTTAAAGGCGTCGGCTTCGAAATCGACCGAATTTCAAAGAACGGTATTTTTGAAATCGCTGGCGTTGCCGATAATGTAATCAGCTATTTCTCCGCACGCAGACAGGAGATCACCGAGGAGCTGGCTCTCGCTGGCACGGATAGCGCCAGTGCTGGCGCTCTGGCAGCTGCGATTGCCAGAAAAACCCGCTCGGCCAAGCAGACCGATACAGCCTCCCGCGAAAAGGCCTGGGCAGAAGCGGCCCAACGGATGGGCTTTGACGCCAATGCTGCTGTCCTTCATAACGAACAATCTCCGGCAGAACATCATGAGAAGGAACAGCAGAAACTTCTCGCCCCGCGACTGGCAACATTGCCTGCAATCTTGACCGAAACGAGAAGTGTAATTGAACGGCGCGAATTATTCCGCGCCGTCGCCGCAGCTCTCGTGGGCTTGGGGATCGGTTCTGAACGCGTTGCGACAGAAGTTGACCGCCTGCTGGGCGATGGCCTTTTTGTCGAAATCGGCAGGGACAGTCTTGGGCTTCCGCGTTATTCAACGCCGGAAATAATCAGGATCGAACGCGAGCTGGTTGCCATGTCCCGCCAGATGGCTATTGCGCAGGAATTTCCTATAGAACCAACGAAACTTGAGACGCTGTGTCTCAGCAGGGGCTTCAGTCCGGAACAGATCGCCGCTGTCCAAAGCGCTACCGCGCCCGGCAGGCTCTCAATTGTCGAAGGGGCTCCGGGAACAGGCAAAACCACGCTGCTAGCCCCCATCGTGGAAGCCTGGGAGGCGGAAGGATATCGCGTTGTTGGAACCGCAACGGCCTGGCGCATGGCAAATGTTCTGCGGGACGATCTGGCAATTGAATCGCGCGCAACTGCGTCGTGGCTCAAACGTGACGCGCAGGGGCAAAGGTTTCTTGATGCAAAATCCGCCCTCATTGTCGATGAAGCTGGCCTCCTCTCTTCACGAGAAATGCATGCGCTTTTAAAAGCTGCACAAGACGCTGGTGCAAAAGTGCTTCTGGTCGGCGACCGGGAGCAATTACAGGCAATCGGTGCAGGATCAGGTTTGCGGCTCGCCGCGCATCCGGTGGAAACCGCGAAGGTCGAGACCATTTTCCGCCAGCGTGAAGCTTGGGCAAAAGAAGCCATTGCGGCTTTCGGTAAAGGCGATGCTGAAGCGGCACTGCAATCCTTTGCGGATTGCAACCTTTTCAAAGAGAGCGACAATGCCGCAGCAGCTATCAAAGCTGCGGTCGACCATGTCAAATCCTCCCTTGTTGGAGCGGATCGCAGGTCTGCATTGATCATCGCCAAAACCAACAATGAGGTGGCCGCAATCAGCGGTGAAGTCCGGGATCGGCTCCGTCAGCATGGTTTGCTGGAAGGGGCTGACGTCACAGTCGATGCGGTGACGCCATCGGGACATGCGAACAAACTGACGCTCGCGATTGGCGACCGCATTCGCTTTCTGGTGCGTAATCACAAGCTTGGCGTCATCAACGGTACAGAAGCCACTATTACAAAAGTTGTCCCGGATCTGGTTGAGGCAGGTGAAAAATCCGCCCGCGCAAATGTTGAAGCAAGGATCGGGGAGCGCACTGTCCAGTTCAATACGGCTGAAATTGCCGATGCGCAGGGGCGCGCCAGACTTGGCTGGTCTTATGCGTCGACTGTTTACGGCTCGCAGGGAACGACCGTCGACCGGGCTGCAGTTTTGCTGACGCCGTCCTTTGATCGCCATGACATCTACGTCGCTTCAAGCCGCGCGCGGGACGAAACGCTGCTGGTCGCGGACAAACGACGCATTGAACAGGAGATGCAAACCGGCAACCCATCCATGATTGAGGATAGCCGGGAGCAAAGACTGCACTGGCTGGCACAGCGCCTTTCTGCGAGTCATGTCAAGGAAACCACGTTCGACTTCGCGTCGGATGGCATCTCATCGGCCATGCCCCATCACAATGCTGGACCGCATATCCCTATCATTGCCGAAGCCGACAGCCTTCAGCCTGAACACAAAAAAACATATGAGGCCGACCATGAGCTGTAACTCTCCAGACACTAATCTTTGGGTACCGTTTCAACGAAATCCGATTCGGCGGTCTCCCCTGCCAGCATGGAATTGAGACAGATCGCAAAACTCTTGAATGAAAAAAATGGAGGAAAATGATGAAAATTGTTCATAGTCGTCTCAAGGCAGCATACGAAGCGCGAGAGGAGGTAGTAGCCACACTCACAGCGCAGGACGATCTAGCTGGCTTTCCGTTGAAAGACGTCCACAATGATACCCGAACCCGTGGATTCTGCGGCCCCACGGCCGTTGCCGCGATTACCGGCCATCCGATTTCATTGGTAAAGGATGCATTCCGTTATGCACGGCACGGATCGGGGTGGCTTAACTTTGACCGGGCTCCTGCTATTATGGGCACCCAAAACTACGAGGTTGAGACTGTCATGTCCGTCTTTGGCTTTGCAGGACAGTGGCAGAAAATTGGAGGAGATCCGACACTCGCCGCATATCTCGATAATCGCTTCGGCTTCCTGAGAACGCATCCAACGATTATCTGCGTAACAAACCATTATGTGGCGGTGAGCGGCTGGGAGTTCTGCGACACCAAGAGCAAGGGTCTTGTCGTGGATGCCAGCGAGGCTCCTGGTCGTCGTAAACGCGTCAAGGAAGTCTTTATTGTTACCGGACGAACGGAACCCATGCGGAATATTCCTCGGAAGCACTACTGAGGCATGAAACAAAATACCTGCGCCGGGGGCCTTTCAGATGCTTTGCATAATCCATAAAACCCAATAAGCTCATCTCACAAGCATGGCTGCTTCACTACCAGTTACGCAGCTCGTGGAGCGAGTTTTCCGAATTTTCTGTTGGCAATTAAAATCCTGCTATCTGGCTCTTCAGAATTGCAGGAAATCATCCAGATTAGCTTGCAGTCTTCCTGTGATTTTGCTTAGTGCAATACCGTTTAGTGTGGAATGTTGAATTCGTGGATGTCGGAAGAATGACAATTCTCGTGACAGGCGGGGCTGGCTATATCGGCTCGCATACTTGTGTTCAGCTGATTGAAGCTGGCTATGACGTCGTGATCGTTGATAATTTTGCCAACAGCCATCCGGAAGCCTTGCATCGCGTAGAAAAAATCACCGGACGCGCACCACGCCGCGAGGCAGGCGATATTCGCGACCGCGCTTTTCTGGAACAGGTTATACGACAGAATAAATGCACCGCGGTTATTCATTTTGCAGGTCTCAAGGCAGTTGGTGAATCGACCGAGAAGCCCTTGTTTTACTATGACTGCAATGTCGTGGGCACGTTGCGCCTGTTGCAGGCCATGGAAACAACTGGTGTCAGGACATTGGTGTTCAGTTCCTCGGCAACTGTATACGGCGATCCGCAAAGGTTACCGATTCTCGAAAGCGAACCCCTTACTGCAACCAATCCCTATGGCCGTACCAAGCTGGTCATCGAAGACATGCTGCGCGATCTCTATAATAGCGACAATAGCTGGAAAATTGCCATTCTGCGCTATTTTAATCCCGTCGGCGCGCATGAAAGCGGCTTGATTGGCGAAGATCCCAAAGGCATTCCGAACAATCTCATGCCCATCATCGCGCAGGTTGCGACCGGACGTCGTGAAAAGCTCAATATATGGGGCAACGATTACGCGACGCCCGACGGCACCGGTGTTCGCGATTATATTCATGTAGTCGATCTGGCAGCGGGACATCTCAAGGCACTTGAAAAACTTGACGATCCACAATGCTTTTCGGTCAATCTGGGCACCGGGCAAGGTTACAGTGTTCTGGAAGTCATTAAGGCATTCGAACATACCTCGAATCGTGAAATCAAGTATGAGATAGCCCCTCGCCGCACCGGTGACGTAGCCGCATGCTATGCGGACCCAAGTTTCGCGCGCAATTTTTTGGGCTGGTCAGCTGAAAAGAACCTGCGCGAGATGTGTCAGGATATATGGAACTGGCAATCAAAGAATCCAAACGGATATGAGTGAGGTATTTTAGGGACCGATTCGCCAGATTTTGACCATGAATTACCACTCGCGTGGCTATCGCTCATTAGAAACGATAGGTCTTTATAGCTCAATCTGATAACTCTATCTAGGATTCTGTAATTTCCTCGTTCCTGGTGCTCTGAACCCGACAGTTTTGGGACGTTTCGACTAGATTATTTATCAAAAGCAAGCATTAGGTCCGCACAGCCCAGAAACGAACTCTTGATGTTACATCGAGACCGATCTGGCAATTCCTCTTAACCAGAAAACTGCTAGGTACTGGAAATACTTCAAAAATGAAGAATACCTTCACATTCTAAAATGCCGCCCTGTTTATGGCAGGGCGGCATGATTAAGTGTGAAGTTATCTCAAACTATTCATAGAGATCGCATATTTGGGCGCGATCTCTATATCAATCAGAACTTTACGTTGAACGAAGCATTGAAGCCGTTCTGAGTGGTTCCATTGCCGAACTGCCCAACATAGTTCACACCGAAAGTCGAAGTCTTGGTAATGGCGACATCAAAGCCTGCCTCCAGCAGAGCTGCATCCTTGGCGATTGGCGCACCCTGCACCGTGAATGCATTGCCTCCAATAAAGGCTTGCGTGGATTCCGGCGTGATATCACCATATGCATGCCGCCAACCAATGGTGCCGTTAAGATTGGCAGTGGTCGCACCAAGCTGAAACGGCGTAGATGCGCGCACGCCCAGAGTGGTGAATGTCGTGTTGGTCGTTTCGCTTTCAACCGCAAGCGCGGATGAACCACCCTTTTCGGTAAACCCGTCGGTACGCAATCTTACATGCGACAGATTCGCGAATGGCTCAAGAGCAACAGGGGCCACATCAATACGATAACCGATTTCACCGAATGCCTGAAGGGTCCGGGCATCGTAATCAGCGGCAAGGCTATCACCAAAGCCAGCATAGGATGTCGAACGGGAAGAATCGACACTGTGCCATGTATGGATAAGGCCAGCCCTCACGCCAAGCGCGCCCCACTGATTGCCGCCATAGACACCCAGATGCCAGTTGTCGCTCGTAGCCGATGCATTGCGACCCTTAGCGTCGAGATTGGTCTCGCTATAGCCACCAACAACACCCAGACGCCAGCCGGAATTCAAACCAATATCCAGCCCCGAGAGGAAACCACCTGTTGAGGTTTTCATTCCACCGGCATTTGCATTGCCGTCATGGTCAATCCACGAGCCGAAGCCCGTTGCCCAGAATGCATAATTGTAAGAAGGTGATGCACTAGCATCGTCAATGGCCGAGCCAGCAGCCGAGTTCGAGGATTGGGCAAAGGAGAGAACAGGCATGTTCGCTGCACCAACACCATCAAATGCGGAGCGCAGACGGTTGTTGATCGCATCTGCTGTGAGGTTAGCAGTTTCGATCAGCCCTGTTTTGACCGATGCGTTGGTATCACCAGAAAGTTGCTGGAATGCATCACGCGCTTCAGTTGAGGACGACAGAGCAATTGCTGCAACCACTGGATTGGAAAGAGCCATCCGATCTAATGCACCGGCAACAGCAGCCTGGTTAGAAGTATCTGCGACGGACTCAAAGCTTGTAGCATTGCGGTCAATCGTCAAAGTGACATCGTTTGCTCCATGAGCCAAATTCGCATCAAGGAATGCACTTGGCTGTGCAAGACTTGCGGACTGGAATTCACCATCGATGGTCCCAGCAGTCAGGATCGTGTATGGCGAAGCCAACTTGTAGCCATCCATTGCGGTTACGACCACTGTGCCATCCAGATTGGCAGTACCGTTAACCGTTATAAGATCCGCATCGCCGCTTTGGTCAACATCAACCTCATAGACTGATGACGTGAACAGGTCGACATTACCATCAACATCGACGCGGCCAATCGAGTTACCCGGCGATAGAATTCCACTAATGGTAAGATTTCTTCCAATGCTCCAGTTGCCGCCGAGAATTGATGTATCATCTACATTCACATCGCCGCCGACGACGATACGATTGTCAATCGAACCACCCGTGGTCGATGAACCATCAGCGAGATTGACATTGCCGCCAATCGTACCGCCCTGGCTACTAAAAGAATAGCTGGTGCCAGTACCATTAAGATTACCAGCAACATTGGCCTCACCCTCAAAGTCGACGCTACCGCCCTGGAAGCCAAAGAAATTGCGTACACCAGACAGTTTGCCTGCCCAGCTGGCACCTTCTTCCAGCGTCACATCGGTGCCGCCGGTGGCCCTGGCATCTTCATCGACGATATTACCCTGAGTGGTAGAGCCAGTCCCGAGGGTAAGCTGGACAACGCCATCCGCGCCATTTTCAGTACGATTAACGCTCAAGAGCGTACCGTTATTCTGAGTGGCGACGGTTCCTTTTCCAAGCTTAATGTTCTGCGTCTGGCCTGCTTTATTCAAAGAGGAGACAAATGTTTCCTGGGCAGCGGCAATCGTCGTGCCATTGAGCGTCACATTGGCGTTATCCGTCAGCTGGATGCCATTACCTTTTTCAGACACCAGAACGGAATTGTTAATTGTCAATGTACTGCCGTACTGGACCTGACCCGCGTGAGAGTTCTCACCGGTTACAACTATAGCGCTGTCATTAATATTAATGATGCCATAGGTCTGATCCAAGCCGACAACGGTACCCGCCCGAAAACCGTAACTATTCGCACCGTGGGTGGCGATTGTCAGGTTTCTTGCATTAATCAGCCCGCCCGCGGTCGTGGATGTGCCGCCCACAGCGACGAGACCATTTGCAAGCTCGTGCGGAGTATTGGTATTCTGTTCTCCCTGAATAATATATGTGCCGCCGTTAAGATTGAGCGTCCCGCCAGCATAGGCCCAGGCAGCGTCACCTACTTCGCCCGATGTTGTGATATCGACGTTTTCGGCATTTAACACCGACCCGGCACCAGATGCATAGACACCATAGGCCATGAAGCCTTCCGTGGTGATTGCCAGATCATTTAGCGCAACCGTGCCGCCGCCGATTGCATAAGCACCATAAGCCCGCTGTCCAACGGTATGGATTGTGGTTCCCGTTGCTGAAACACTTGCCCCAGCTCCCTCTGATAGGATCGCATATCCCCGCGAGCCGTCGCCGTCCTGCGTGCCTTGTCCTTTGGCACTGGCAGTCGTAATGGAACCACCGATGAGAGAAATATCAGCAGTTTCCGGTCCAGCGGCTTTGGCATAGACACCATATGCATGGTTATCGCTACGCGTAATGATATTAACATCAGTAGCGATAACCGAGGTATTCGCCTGATCGGCAACAATACCCAAAGCCTTATTTCCGGAAGTATCAATAGTAGTTCCGGTAAGTTTAATGCTGGTATTTTCACCTGCAACTGCACCGTGTCCCCGTTCGCCGGTCGTCGTTATCGCGCCGCCAATCAGTTCAAGAAAACTCTCATTGCCATAGGTGAAAACACCAAAGCCGTCGACCCCACCCGTTTCAATCGTGACATCGTAGGCTGTCAGATTAGAACCCTTCTGTGAATAAAGAGCGAAAGAATCGTTGCCCTGTGTGGAAATGATGCCGCCCTGAATGCTGGCTGTCGCGTTAGTTTCGACATGCACACCGTGAGAGTTGTCGCCAGCAGTAGAAATATCGGTGCCAATAGTGGCGATACGCGCGCCGCTACTCCCCAATATACCACGTGTATGTTGTGAACCAGTCGCGTTAACCGAACCACCCGTAAGTTCTACGATTGAGTTTGCGCCAGCACGAATACCAGCAGCAAGGCTATGGGACGCGGGGCCAACACCATTTGTCGAAATAACGGCATCGGTGCCTGTCAGGATGCCACCCGTACTGACAGTAATCGCACTAACTCCCGATCCACCGCCAATATAGTTAACCACCTGACCATCCGGCAGTTCTAGATTCCCGTTCGGCGCTACCGTTATAGGTGGAACAAGTGGATCGTCCGCAGCTATCCCGTGACTGATTGCAACAAACGATATCCCTGTTGCCAGCGATAGAGAAAGTGCCGTGGAACCCAAAACGCGAGCCAGATCTCTGGATACTATAGACATAGGCTATCCTTCAGAATTTGCCCGCATTGCGGACACATATGATTGCATGATTACAGGTTGAGATAAGAGAAAGCCCTGTGCGTGCGTGGCACGGGACATCACAGCAGCGACAAGCTGCGGACTGGTTTCGACCCCTTCCACCACGACTATTGGAGCTGCGCATTTTGCGAGCCCAACCATATGATGGAGACTGGTCCCAGCCTCTTGGGATTCCTTGATGTTCTGAACAAACAGAGCATCGATTTTGACAATATCGACCTCCAGGCTCAGTAATTGCTCCGGCGTAATATGCCCCCGCCCGAAATCATCTATTGCAATTCGACAGCCAAGCTGGCGCGCTTGACGAAACGCCTTGTTTGCATTTGTCACATCACGCAGAGGGCGAGTTTCTGTGACCTCGAGAATTAAACGGTCGGCGAGAGAAGAACGATTTTTGAGCTGAACTTCGACTGGAAGCCACGCGGCTTCATCCGCAACACTATCAGCGGAAATATTGCATCCGAGAACCGCTCGGGAATCTGCGGCAAGCTCATCCAAGACAAGCTTAACCATGTGGCGATCCAGGATGGGGGTCTTACCCCGGCTATCCAGCACTGGAATAAAATCGACCGCATTATGAACGCACCCGCTACGCGTTATCAAGCGCGCAAAACATTCGCCATATAACATATGGTCAATATTTGTGACCGAATGAATCCCCTGAAAGGCAACATGAATGCGATTATCACAAATCGCATCCATTACCTCTGATTCCAAACAACCTCGAAGCATTTCTTGATGATAAATCAATAACGCCCCCCTAAAATGGGACGTTGAACAATAATGAATCCGGATGAATCGGCACCTGTGAAAAGGGAACCCTTATTCGGAGAGACTCCATCTATCAAATTGCGCATGCGAATGCCCCCATCGCTCCCAAATTCACCACATTTTGGTAGGTGAATCTGCCAAGAACAGCGCTCATAGATACTCAACCATCTCGTACAACAAGGGTTCCCTTTCTGTCAACCCAATAAAGGGAAGTGGCTCGGGAAATCTGTACTGTCATTAAGCATGGAATAAGGACCCCATTTGAGGGGTTATCGGCATCCAAACGGGACCCCTTATTTAAAGGGTAACATGACCTTCGATTTCAATCG
>NZ_JAYEXN010000042.1:0-26672 GCF_044435015.1 Ochrobactrum sp. S1502_03 | reverse complement strand
CATCAAAAGGCCGGAGACATGACTGCACCCGACCCGCTCTGCTCAATCATCAAGGAATAGACACTTGCCAGACGGGCGCCATCCAGACATTACGGTGCCTTGAATCAAGCTTCGATCAATACGTCAACCAATTCTTCCACGATGCCTAGTATCCAGAATCTATTTCAATCTTCCAGCATGTAGTTATTTTCGAGTTTATAATTATGGATGAATTATTACTTAAAATATAAATTAAGCTTATCTTTTAATAAATCCTTTCTTATTTTTCCTGTGCCACTCACCGGTAAACAGTCAGTAATATGTACCTCTGGTACTTTATAATTAGCGATCTGTTCTTTGCACCAATCTATAAGTTCATCTTCCAAAGTGAGGTTGCTAGAAGGCTTTAGTTGAACGATAGCGACAGGAACCTGCCCTTTCTTCTCATCTGGACGTGGCACGACAGCAACTGCAAAAACAGCTGGGTGCGCAGCTATAATGGCCTCTATCTCTGCAGGAGCGAGGCTCATACCGTTAACTTTGATAAGATCTTTCTTTCGACCAAGATAATGGATGAAACCATTTGCATCGATTAGTCCGATATCGCCCGAATGCAGCCATCCATCCCGGAGAACAGACGCGGTTGCTTGATCAGCATTGAGATAGCCGTTAAAGATGGAGGGAGAACGACAACAGATTTCCCCTTCACTTCCCAATGGTAATATTTCGCCAGTTTCAAAATCGCAGATTTTGAAATCCGTACCTGGGGACGGCACGCCGACAAACGTTGAGCGTGATTGAAGGTCAAAATCTTCGTGCTGAAAGCCGATCGTTACTGTGTTAGCGGTGTGGGTCTCGGTCATGCCCCAAGCCGATTCGCAAAGCACAGTCTGCGGATAGTGCTCCATCCATTGATGGCGGATATCAGTATCGAGTTTTTTAACGAAAGACACGCAACGAATGAGCCGGAGAGAAGATAAATCAAACTCACCAAAACGAGGATGATTCATCACTTCAAGAAGATTATCAACTAGCATCGTTGTCGCTCCGACACGCTGTTTGGATACCGCCATCATGAAGGCTAGTGCATCCCAACGCGACAGCAAAACTAGCGTTGTCCCGGAAAATATCTGATAAACAAGGCCATGATTTTGCCCGGCAATCCAGAATTGCGGAAAAAAATTCAGTGTTGCTTCTGAAAAACTTTCATCCTGGAGGTGATTGGCCGCAGCCGTATAGAGCATATGCGCCTGCGTATGTAGGCACCCTTTCGGACTGGACGTCGTACCACTTGTATAGTTAATCGAAGCAATGGCATCGGGTTCTAACGTATACTTCTCTACCTCCTCACCATTCAATGTGACACCGGCAATAGCTTCGAAGAAATCGATTGCTTCGCCCTGTGACGCTTCTTCGGCAAGCAGCATAGGTGGTAATGGTATCTCCGCGGCATCCGGCAGGGCATCGGAGATACGTGTCCTGAAAAACACAGACAGACTGGTGTTTTCGCAGGCATCGACAATAGGCATTAATGATTGCAGTGCGATGATCGCCTTGGCACCGCTATCCCTCAATTGATGTTCCAACTCTGCCCTTTTCGCCAATGGACTCATCGGGCAATGAACAGCACCCAGACGAAGAATAGCGAGAAATGCCACAGTGAACTGAGGGCAGTTCGGCATGAAAAGCGCAACACGATCACCTGTTTTTATTCCCTGAATATGCAGCACCTTCGCAAAGCGCTCGCTCAGATCAAACAGGTCCGTATAAGTGAAACTTCGTCCGTAAAACCAGATAGCTGTTTGCTCCGGTTTCAGCCGTGCCCATTCAGCTACTCGTTGCGGCAGATTCAATCCAGGCATTGGATCTTGTGGTGTATCCCGAAGCTGTTCTGGCCAGTTCTTGCGCCATAAAGCATGAAGCTCTGCCAGATAGACCTCTTCAGGCCCCATGCTCCGATCATCATAGAAAGAAGCCGCCTCGCTGCCCTGCCTCATGGTTTCAATATCTCTTTCCGCGGATTAACAATACCGATACATATCCAGCTTTCAGGCACATGCGGACCGTTTCACGGTCAGGGATTGAATATGCTTCATCCCCAGTCGATCCAAATAGTTGGCATGACTGTCGAATGCATACACATGCTCATCAAACCATGGCCGCACCGTCAAAGCCTGTCGGCACGCCATATTATATTCAGCCAAGGCATCTTCGTCGGCTTGATAGCGGCCTTCACAGGCGCTCGGCAGCGCACCATAGGGTGCCTCTACAACCCAATCGACAGCTTCACCAGGCAAGACAACGTTCCACGGCGCGCTTGCAATTGACTGAGGGCTGACGATCTGTTCGACGCTAACGATCACGCATTTAGCGGCGCGAGCCAAAACAAGATCGCGGGCAAAAGTGGATTGATATTCCATATCCATCTGAACATTGCCGTATATATCGGCAGTATGAGCATGAATAATTGCAATATCGGGATCAAGCCGTCGAACGGCCAAGGCCCCAGCCCCGCCGAAAACGTCTTCTATCATCGCGACAGTGTCGTTTACTAGTTTCACAGCCTCTGGCTTTACCAGCGCATATGGTAAATCCGCAGCGGCTGCTTCAAACCGGGCAAAGGCTGCAGCCTCGCCGATTGGCTTCGACACCACACAAACGCCATGCGAAATATCGACCGACACAGGTGCATCCAATGTTGCGACACAGCCGGAACGGACAAGCATGTCGAAATCGACGCTATATCGATAACCGCAAAGGTGCAGCCCCTTTTTGCGCTGCCGAATGATTTCGCGCACCAGAGCCATGGGGTGGCGAGCAGTTTCACTCCCACCCAATGCCAGAGTTGCACCGTCACTCACCATTGCAGCCGCCTGCTTCAAGCTCGCATACTTCATTTCGGTTTTTGTCATGAGTCAGGCCTGAAAATCTTTGACATACATGCCGGTAGGATCAATTTTCTTTTTCAAAAGCTCAATCTGAACAGGTGTCGGCGGTATTACAGGTTTCGTCCCGCTATAAGTTTCCAACTTGAACCCTATGGCATCCTGCACATGCTCGGCTTCGATGCCGGGAAAAGTTTCTTCCAGCCGCATCCGCTTTGTATCGGTATCGAAACCAAGAATACCGAGATCGGTAATGACCTTTACTGGTCCCGCTCCGGGCAATCCAGCGGCTTCCCGAGCACCTGGTCCATTGAGGAAGCCTGGCGTCGTTAGATAGTTCAGTTTCTCGACAAAACGTTTACGATCAGCGCGAGCAATAATGACGAAACGTTTTGCCATGGAAGCAATATCGTTTGCGCCGCCGGAGCCGGGCAGCCGAACATTCGGCTTGCGGTAGTCACCGATAACTGTTGAATTGAGATTGCCATAGGCATCTATCTCAGCAGTTCCGAGAAAGCCTATATCGATCTTGCCCTGCTGTAGCAAAGATAGTGCATAAAATGTACCGGCCACCTTGGTTGAACCATAGATGAGCTTATAATCGCCAACACCTGAGGCAAGCTCTATCGGTGAGGGGTCGATAATACCGGATTCAAAAACCAGATTGACTGAAGGCGCATGAGTTGCTTTGGCAAGATAGGCTGCAACCATCGGCAAGCCGGTACCGATAAAAGCCGTTTCACCATCCCTAATTTCCCTCGAAGCGGCAACTGTCATCAATATGTCACGACTGCCTGTCATATTGCCACCTCTTTCGGTATAGTGTATTTATAGCCAAGGTGCGGATCGGTGCGCAGTGCGAGCAGTCGTAATACACCATGCGCGTCCAGATAATCCCAATGACATTCTATGCTATGCACCCACTTGTCGAGCCACAGACAGGTCGTGTCATGATTGCGCGATGCTTCGTAATATTCAGCCAGCGCGGCCCCATCATATTCATAATAGCCATACACCCCCAGCGGAAACGCGCCATAAGGAAGTTGAACCAACTTGTCGACCATCATGCCGGGTATCAATGTCGCCTGCGGGTTGCGCCGGATTTCATCGGTCGAAACAATTTCCTCCACGGTGACGATAACCATGGCTGCTGCGCGGACCTGCTCTTCAATGACAGACGTCGTGCCGTAAAGTTCAACATTGCCGAGTTCATCGGCGCGCGCCGCATGAATAACGGCAACGTCCGGTTTCAAGGGGGAAATCAGGCTGAGCGTTTCTCCATTAAAGGGAGACTGAAACATCTGCGCCTTGTCGGACGGATTTTCAAAGCCTCGGACATTCATGATGTCGGTACCGGCCTGCGAGCGCATTGGCATGAAAGGCAGTCCCAGTCCAGCTGCCATAAAACGCATAACCATGCCGAAATGGCTGTGATCTTCCGCCTCTATTGTTCCGTTTTCTATACCTTCAGAAAAACGGCGGCAGCGCCCAAATCCTTCAAACATGAAATTCGAGAAATATGCGCGGCGCAGCATGCCTGCCGCAGCCAGCCATTCTGCCACCCAGCACTCCGCCACGCCCATGATCGTCAAATCTTTGACACCCGTGCGCATCAGGGTCCTGATAAAACCCATTGGTTGATGGGAATGAGCAAAGCCTCCGGCCGTGATCGACATACCATCTTGGACGAAGGAAACCGCCTCTTCAAGAGAAACCAGCTTTGATTGCACCATAAGATTAAGCCGCCTCAAAGAGATGTTCACGTGCTCCCGTGATCAGCGAGACGATATCGTCGCCGGAGACCGAAGCAGTACGGACATCTCCCACCTTCCTGCCTCTGCGCAGCACAATCACGCGATCACTCATTTCTTTGGCCATCGGCATACTGTGAGTGATCAGGATGATCGCCACGCCATTGCTTTGCAATTGCCGCACGGCTTCCATCGCTTTCTCTGTTTCCTGCACGCCAAGCGCTGCGGTCGGCTCGTCGAGCATGACAAGTGCGCTTTTCCACAATCTGCTACGAGCAATGGAAACGGCCTGCCTTTGGCCACCGCTCAAGCCGGTTACATTCTGGTCTGGCGAAGGAACATTGATCGAGAGACCCGCCAGCGCGTGCTTCGCCTTTTCGCGCATACGACCGCGTGCCAGAAAGGAGAAAGGGCCCCACCCGACCACTTCTTCGCGGCCAAGAAAGATATTTTCGGCAACTGTCAAATTGTTGCATAGCCCCAGATCCTGATAGACTGTTTCTATACCGTGGCTGCGCGCAATATCAGGCGAAGCAAGCTCGACCGGCCTGCCCTCAAGCTCAATAGCCCCGGAAGTTGGGCGAATGACACCAGATAACAGTTTCACAAGGGTGCTCTTGCCTGCACCATTGTCACCGACAAGTGCAATCGTCTCACCGGGCCGCATCGTAAAGCTCACATCCTGTAGCGCCTGTACCGCACCATAGGCCTTGCTCAGGTCGCTCACCTGTAACAGGAATTCGGTCGTCATATCACACTCTCCTCCACCAAAGCACCGGCCGAAAAAACAAACACGCTTTCCGATAAAAACATTGCGTCAATTCAATAAGTTATAGCATTACTTGCTGACTAACTGACGCGCAACGTCCCGACAAGCGTATCGCCTCTCGACAAACCCAGATTCCCGCCTCACTTTGCAGTGTCCTCGAGCGACCATCAGGGGAAAATAAAAACGTTTCTGGAAAACGTTTCTTTATTTTGATATAGCCTTCAGGCAGATGATGTCAATACAATTATCACCCAAGGCGCAGATCGGGGACGGAATGGCAGAGCGAAGAAAAGTTACCATCAAGGACGTCGCGAAAGCATCGGGGCTCGCGCTATCGACAGTCTCCAATGCATTATCCGGCAAACAATATGTCAAGGACGAAACCCGCGAGCTTGTCAATGAAACGGCCCGCAGGCTGGGCTATCGCGCATCGGC
Organism: Ochrobactrum sp. S1502_03; assembly: GCF_044435015.1. Taxonomy (NCBI): domain Bacteria; kingdom Pseudomonadati; phylum Pseudomonadota; class Alphaproteobacteria; order Hyphomicrobiales; family Brucellaceae; genus Ochrobactrum; species Ochrobactrum sp. S1502_03. Next base: position 20,853 of record NZ_JAYEXN010000042.1, on the reverse strand, counting down.
TGTTGCAAGAGCGCTTCGCATGCAACGCAGTTTTACCATCGGCGTATTGATTGCCGATGTCGCAAACCCTTCCTCCGCCGATTTTGTGCGCGGGGTAGAAGACATCGCCCTGCGTGAGAAATGCACCATGCTCCTATGCAATACAGACGAGGACGAGGAGCGCCAGATCGTTCAGATGCAGGCATTATTCGACCATCAGGTCGATGGCATGGTGCTGATTTCGCAGCACTGTGATACGCCGCGCATTCGTGCGTTGCTCGAGCATGGCACACCTTACGTTCTGGTCCAGCGTAGAAGCGAAAAATGGAAAGACGACTATGTCGGCTCCGACAATCACGGCGGTCTGGCTGAAGCCATACGCTATGCCCATTCACTCGGGCATCGCCGTGTCGGCTTCGTGACCGGACCGCTGGAATCCAGCTCTGCGCGTGAGCGACTGGAAACATTCAAGCAGGAAAGTGCCCGACTGAAACTGTCGCAGTCCAAATCGATGATTTTTGAGGGGCGATATACTTTTGACAGCGGCCTTGAAGCAGGCCGCTATTTCACATCAATGAAAAACCGGCCAACCTGCGTTCTCGCCAGCAGCGATATGAATGCTCTCGGTTTTATGCAATCGGCACTGGAGCAGGGCCTTCAAATACCCAGTGACATCTCCGTTATCGGTCTCGACGATGTCACCCTTGCTGGCCTGAAATTAATAAATCTCACGACAATCCAGTTGCAAAAAAGGGATATGGGAGCTGCGGCAGCAGAATTATTGATGAAGCGTATCAGGCAACCATCCAGAACTGCCAAACAAATTATCCTCCCTACCCACCTCGTCGTTCGCGGCACCACAGCAGCACCAGCCTTGCAGAGCGTTACCAACGACAAGAAATAGTCGGCAAAAAAAATCTGCCCCATTGACAGCCAGAGCAAGCTGTGTTTTTTATCGAAACGTTTTCGGAAAACGTTTCTTCATTAAAGAAAAGCCGACAGGTTTTTCATCAGGAAGGTCCACACACCGCAAACAGGAACACCATATTTCAATGATCAAAGGGAGGAGTTGATCGTGAAAAAGATGATTACCGGGCTTGTCGTCATGACAGCCATCACGATGACCACACTACCGTCCAGAGCTGCGGAAGAAACTGTCATCGGCGCGATAATCTATGCGCGGGACTCCCAGTTCTGGCAGCAGATCGAGCGCGGGATGAACGATGCGGCCAAAAAATACAATGTCAAGCTTCAGGTAGGCCAAAACCGGCGGCAACTGCCGACGGAAGCACAGGTTATCGAAGATTTCGTGACACGCGGCGTCAAAGCGATCGTGATGCCGCCGCTTGATGTTAATGCGTCGCAGGCCGCAGCCAAGCGAGCCGCTGACCGTGGTGTCGTCATCGTCGACTTCGATACCGCCCTTGCAGACAAATCAATTGCCAAGCACACGATCGGTGTCGACAGTTTCAAAATGACGGCTGACCTCGGAACGGAGATGGTCAAACAGCTTTCCGCGCTCAATGAAGGAAAGAATACAGTTGGCCTGATTACCCTCCCCCCCACCAACCCCAATATGATGCCGCGCAAAAGCGGATTGCTGTCCACGCTGAAGGGCGATGGCATCACGATCGGCAGTGAAGTTGCAGCAGCAACGCCTGAACTGGGTGCCAACGGATACGAAAATATTCTGCAACGCAACCCCAAGACTTCAGCTGTCTGGGCGTCCAATTCAGGTTCGATGGCAGGGGCAGCCCAGGCCGCAAAGCGGCAGAATTCCAGCGTTCGCCTCTATGGCGTCGATATGAGCCAGGAACTGGCCGACGACATGCTTGATCCTGCTGGCAAAGTCTATGCTATCGCCGACCAGCAACCCTATCAGGTGGGATATTCCGTCGTCGAGACGGCAGCCAAAAATCTACAGGGTGAAAACATTCCCCGTAACGTTGAACTCGCAAGCAAAATCTACACCCGGGACAATCCCGAAGAGATCAGGAAATATCTCGACCTCGTAAAAACGCTCGCGAACAACTGACGGCCCAAGGCCTATTTCCGATCTTGCGGCCATTCGTTCCAGAGAGGTTACCATGACCAATAGTGCTGGTTTAAACACCGGTTTGCAGGCGCATAGCCCGCGCAAAATCAACCTTTCAAGCTGGCGTGCCGAAATCGGCGTCGCAGCCGCTTTGGCAGTGATGATTATATTCTTCAGTTTTAACGCCCCCAACTTTCTGACGGGTGAGAACTGGGCCACGCTGTTGCAGCAGACATCCGTCATCGCAATTATTGCCATCGGCATGACCTTTGTCATTATCGCCGGCGAAATCGACCTGTCGGTCGGTGCGCAGGTCGGGCTTTCCGGCACATTGTTCGCCATGTTGGTTGTCAATTACGGCTTCTCGTTACCGATTGCATTTCTGATCGTCCTTGTTGAAGCAGCGGCAGTTGGAGCTTTTACCGGCACATTGCGGGTTATCTGGGGAATCCCGACTTTCATTACCACACTCGGACTTTTATCCGGTCTTCGCGGCATCGCATTCTACATCAGCGACGGCCTGACAATTGGCCCCCTTCCCTCATCCTTCGGCAACCTCTGGTACGCGACCTTCCTTGGTCTGTCCTTCCCAGTCTGGATCACGATCCTTGCCATCCTCCTCGGCTGGTTTGTCCTTTCACAGCACCGCTTCGGCCAGCATGTCTATGCCGTTGGCGGCAATACCGACACCGCAGCACGTTATGGGGTCAAGGTCGGCAGGCTGCGCATCAGCGTCATGGTTATGATCCAGGTTCTGGCAGCAATGAGTGGCGTGTTGCTCGTATCGCGACTGAATTCGGGCACGCCAACCGTCGGCGAACTGATGGAGCTTGATGTCATTGCAGCCGTTATCGTCGGCGGCACGGTTTTATCCGGTGGCGTCGGACGCATCATAGGTACCGTCATTGGCGTTCTGTTCGTTGCGGTTTTGCGTAACGGCATGGTGCTGAACGGGCTCGACCCGGTCGTCTTTCTCATCGCACAGGGCTTCGTGATCATACTCGCCGTCTGGTGGAGTATGCTCCGCAAGCGTCAGGCTTAAAAAGGGTTGATGACATGCCAACACCTACATCCAAACTGAAATCACTTGAACAGGCCGCCGAGCTGGTACCTGATGGTGCGCGGGTCGCTTTTGGAGGCTTTGCGGTCTACCAGAAGCCGATGGGATTTATCCGCGAGCTTGTCCGTCAGGGCCGCAAAAACCTGACGGTCGTCGGTTCCGCGCAATCCTATGATGTCGATCTTCTCGCAGCTGGCGGATGCCTCGCCTATGTCGAAACCTCCTATGTCGGCCTCGAAAAATACGGCCTTGCCCGTCATTACCGCAAGGCCGTGGAAAATGGCACGATCAAGGTTATCGATTATCCGGAAATGGTGAGCTGGGACCGGTTTCGCGCAAGCCAAGAAGGCCTTGCCTTCTGGCCGGTGCCGTTTCTCGGTGGCAACGACATTGTCAAATATAATGACGCCATCAAGCCATTCCCCTGCCCAATCACCGAGCGTCCCATGCACGCGGTCCCTGCTGCGGATGTGGATGTCGTCGTTATCCACGCTTTAGCTGCGGACGAGCGCGGCAACGTGGTTTTCCCGGCGCGCCGCCTTCTGCCACAGAGCAATGATGTGCTGATGGGACGTTCGGCGGACAAAGTCGTCGTAACGGTCGAAAAAATTGTCTCCAATGCCTTCATCCGCAAGCACTCAAGGCTCGTCGAACTTCCATCCTACAAAATCAGTGCGGTCGTGGAACTCCCCTATGGCGCACACCCCACCCCTGCACTCGGAGCCTATCACGCCGATGAAAAACACTATGCGGACTATGTGGCGGCATCCGAAAGCGCGGAAGCCACGGCAGCCTATCTTAGAAAATTCGTGCAGATCTCCGGTGGCAATGACGCCTATCTGCAAACCATCGGCGCAGCCCAGCTTGCCCGTCTTAAGGACATGGACAGCCTGCTATGACCAAGCCAACCCTTTTTGAAACGCTCGCTGCTGTTCTAGCAAAAGACTTCAACAATGCCGAGGTCGGCTTTACTGGCCTTTTGACAGGCAAGGCTGCGGCCATGTTCGGCACAGCAATTCCTATCGTCGCCATGGAACTGGCGCGTCGCACGCACGCACCCGATCTTACCCTGCTTCTGGCCGGATGCTATCACAACCCGGATTTCAGCCAGCTCGATGCCATGCCCGATTCCGAGCATGATGCCGTGCTCCGCGATCTCTCTGCCGAAGCGCAGACTTACGATTACCCCGGACAATGGGCTTTGAAACGCGGTGATATCAGCTTCGGCTTTTCCAGCGCGGTGCAGGTGGATGTCGTAGGCAATATCAACAGCGTCTGCGTTGGCCCTTACGAAAAACCCAAAGTCCGGCTTGTCGGCCCCATTCTTCAGCCCGAGCATATGACCCTTTTCCGGCGTGAATATATCATGATGCCCCATCACGAACGCCGCAACTTCGTGGAAAAGGTTGACTTCATTTCCGGTGTCGGCTTTCCCGGCGGGGAAGCAGGGCGGAAAAAACTCGGCCTCGACTGGGGCGGTCCTGCACTCGTTGTAACCCCGAAATGCATTTTCGATTTCGACCGTGAAGCGGGGCGGATACGCGTCAAGTCCATCCACGAAGGCGTCACCCACGACGAATTGCGCGATGCGACCGGTTTCGACATCGGTGACCTCGATCAAGTCCCCATAACGCCTCAACCGAGCGCGGATGAGCTTCACATCATCAGAGACGAGATCGACCCCCGACAAATTCTCTTTGCACCGCGCTGAATAAGCACGTGCAACCCCGACGCAGCGGCCAACCGCTGATTGACTAACGGAGTTCATTATGGACGATACATCAACCACGACTAAATCTCAGCTCACTGCCGGATCAAATGCCACCGGCGCGCATGTCTTTGCCGCCGCCCTCAAACGCCATGGCGTCGAGGTCATCTTCGGTCAGGCCATCCCGGCAGCACTTTTCCTTGCAACCCCCCATTATGGTATCCGCCAGATCGGCTATCGGACCGAAAATGCAGGTTCGGTCATGGCCGACGCCTATGCCCGCATGTCCCATAAGGTGCCGGTCGTTACCGCACAGAACGGACCTGCCGCCACGCTTCTCGTCGCCGGTCTTGCAGAAGCGATGAAGGCATCCGTTCCGGTGGTCGCCATCGTTCAGGATGTCGCTCGCCCCTTTACCGACAAAAACGCATTTCAGGAACTCGACCATCTCGACCTGTTCAAGGGCGTTGCCAAATGGATCAAGCGCGTCGCCGATGTCGACCGCATTGACGATTATGTCGATGCGGCCTTCACCGCTGCCGCATCAGGCCGTCCGGGCCCAGCAGTGCTGATTGCGCCCATCGATATGTTCATGGACAAACCTTCGGTTCAGGATGCGCCGCGCAATGCTTCGCTTGGTCACTTCCCGCTTGATCGTTGCGGCCCTGATCCACAGCAGGTCGCCAAGGCAGCCGAGCTGCTGGCGAAGGCCAAGCGCCCGCTCATCATTGCCGGTGGTGGCGTTCATATTTCCGATGCGGCGCAGGAGCTTGCTACCCTGCAAGAGATGTCCGGCATTCCTGTTGCAACCACGGTCATGGGCAAGGGTGGTGTCGATGAAACGCACCCGCTCAGTGTCGGCGTGGTTGGCTATTTCATGGCAGAACGCAGCCGCAGCAAACATCTGAAACATCTCGTCACCGACGCCGATGTTATTCTCCTGGTCGGCAATCGCACCAATCAGAACGGCACTGACAGCTGGCAGCTCTATCCCGAAAATGCGACCTATATTCACCTTGATGTCGATTCCAGCGAGGTGGGACGCAATTATGAGGCGGTTCGCCTTGTCGGCGATGCAAAGCTTGGCCTGAGCGCACTCAAACAGGCCCTCGAACAGACGGATTTGACACTGCGCCGAGAAGGCCGTGCTAAGCTGGAACAGACGATTGCCGAAGCCCTCGCTAAGGGCCGGAAAGACGGAGAAGCTGTTTCAGCATCCAGTCAAAGCCCGCTTCGCCCCGAACGGTTGATGAGCGATCTCGACAGTATCCTGACACCGGATATGATTGTTGTTTCCGATGCCAGCTATTCCTCGATATGGATTGCCAATTTCCTGACAAGCCGCAAAGCCGGCCAGCGTTTCATCACGCCGCGCGGTCTTGCCGGACTTGGCTGGGGTCTGCCCTTCGCCATTGGTGCCAAGGCTGCCAATCCGAAGGCTCCGGTTTTCGCTCTGGTGGGCGACGGCGGCTTCGCTCATGTCTGGTCCGAACTGGAAACAGCCCGCCGCATGAACTTGCCGGTGGTCGTCGCAGTGCTCAATAACGAAATTCTCGGTTATGAAAAACACGCCGAAAAAGTCATTTTCGGTGAATATTCCGATGCCTGCGATTTCACCCCTGTCGATCATGCGGCGATTGCCCGTGCCGCCGGTTGTGATGGCATTCGCATCGACAAGGCGGATGATTTTCTGCCTGCGCTCAAGGCAGCACTTGCCTCTGGCAAAACAACCGTACTGGATGTTGTGACCGACCAGCTCGCCTATCCGCCAATCACCATGTTCAATGACGATCCGGCCTTGAGCTACTAAGGGGGAAGAGCAGATGAAAAAGCTGATCAACCACCCGCAGGACTTTGTCGATGAAATGCTTGATGGTCTTGTGGCGGCACATGCGTCCCTGACCCGCGATGGTGAAAACGGTCGCGTCATCCGTCGCACCCAAGCGTCAGACGCCAAGGTGGGCGTTGTATCAGGCGGCGGATCCGGCCATTTACCGCTCTTCACCGGCTATGTCGGGCATGGACTGCTGGATAGCTGCTCGATCGGCAATGTCTTTGAAGGCCCAACCGTCGGCTCCTGCATGGACGCCATCAAGCTCGCCGATCGCGGTCAAGGCGTGCTGCGCCTTTACGGCAATTACGGTGGCGATCGAATGAATTTCGATATGGCGGGCGAATTGCTCGAAGACGACATTCGCACAACCACTGTGCTGGGGACCGACGACATCGCCAGCGCGGGACCGGACGAGCGCAGCAAACGCCGCGGCGTTGCCGGTATCATCTATGCCTATAAGGCAGCCGGTGCCGCAGCCGAAGCACGTGGTGATCTCCATACAGTCACCGCAATCGCCCAGCGAACCGTCGATATGACACGCACAATCGGCGTGGCCCTCTCCCCATGCCAGGTTCCGGGTGCCGACCGCCCTTCATTCCTTCTAGGAGAAGACGAGATTGAAATGGGAATGGGCATTCATGGCGAACCAGGCATCTGGCGTGACAGGCTGAAACCTGCCAACACCATTATTGACGAGATGATCGAGCGACTGCTCGCCGACAAGCCGCAAGGAGCGGGATCGAATGTGTCGATCCTCGTCAACAGTCTTGGTGCAACACCGCTCGAAGAACTGTTTATTCTCTATCGCCGGGCCGCGCACAAGCTTGGCGAAGCCGGCATTCAGATCATCAAGCCACTGGTCGGTCATTTCGCCACATCAATGGAGATGGCGGGCGTGTCCGTCAGCCTGTGCTTTGCCGACAGCGAAATCCAAACGCTGCTCAGTGCCCCCGCCTCCTGCCCTTTCTGGACGGTGCGGCCATGACAGTGACGAAAACGACCCTCGCATCCTGTGCCACGGCGGTCCATCAAGCGATGGGCAATCTTGAGCAAACATTAAATGCCGCCGATGCCAGGCTGGGTGATGGGGATACCGGCACAATGCTGGCCCGTCTGTTTGCCTCTCTGGCACAGACCAATCTTGAGCAGACAGAAGATATCGGCATGGCGTTTTCCACCCTTGCAAAAGCTGCTGCCGTTTCGACAGGTTCCAGCCTCGGCACACTGGTGGCAACGGCTCTGCTGACTATCGGCAAGGAAACCAAAGGTAGGGATAGCCTTGAAGATGCCGATATGCCCATCCTTCTCAACAAGGCGATGGACGCGATGATGGCGCGGGGCAAGGCCGTACTCGGTGACAAGACAATCCTGGATTCGCTCGATGCCATCATAAAAAACCTCACCACAGAACCGACCCTCAGGGCAGCGGCAGAGGGGGCCGAACAGGCGCTGGATAATTTTCGCGCCAAGCCAAACCGCATCGGTCGGGCGCGCATGTTCGGCGATAAGACCATCGGCATTGATGACCCCGGTATGCTCGCTGTTGCAATGCTTTCGCGTCATCTGGCGCAAAACCATGCAGCCAACTGAGCATCAGGCCATGATTTTTGGGAGGAACCCATGACTATGAATAAAGATAAATCTGAATTATGGCGCGACCTGACCGATCCGAGGCGCGCTGTGGGTCTGGATGATTTGGAAGCGGGCCTCAAGGAGCCTGTCTTTGAAAATCTCGAAATTCCCGAAGAATTCGGGCCGGTTTCGATTATCATCGATGATCACAAGATAAAGCGTTTTTCCTTCACGCAGGATGACTATAACCCCTGGTATTTGCAAGCTGGTCCCGACGGGGGCGCGCGTATTGGGCAGGCCTGCCTGCTTGGCAATGATCTGGTGCAGCTCTTCACACTGAAATATCGCGGCAGCCGAACTGTCGGCTTTCATACAGAAGAACAGATGTGGTTCGACAGCCCCGTCAGGATCGGTGAAAAAGTTACCATGAAGGGCGCCTATATAGAATCCTATATCCGGCGCGGTCAGGGCTATGTCATCATGGAAGCGCAGGCAACCGGCGAGGATGGCCGCAGTATCGTCCGCCATCGTGGGGTGGAAATCCTGCACACGATTCCGGGAGCCATTGGCGGACGTGCGAGCGATACGCCGGTGCGTGCCGTGACGGGGGAACTGCCGCAAAATCCGAACTATATCCACCGCATCGATGCAAACACAAAGATTGGTGACGTGCTTTCACCGCTGGACAAGGTCATCACGGCGGAACAGACGGCGGTATTCTCCCGCATCGGCGAATATGTGAAGAACACCCATAGCGACATTGAGATCGCCCGCAAGGGCCAGCTGCCGGTCCCCATCGTGCAGGGCCAGCAACAGGCCGGGGTATTCGGAGAACTGATGGTGCGCGCCTTCGGACCAAGCTGGTTCACCGATGGCTGGTTCCAGCTGAAATTCATCGCACCCTTGCAGGTTTTCGATCCAATCTCACTGACCGGAAAAGTCGCAGCAATCACGCAAGAATCGGACGGGAAAACCAAGATCGAACTGGAAGTCTGGAGCCGTCGCGCATCCGATGATCGGATGACCGTCGTCGGCTGGGCATCCTGCAAGCTGGCTCTTTGAGACACCAGCCATGAACACAAGAACCTGTTGATGCTCCATATCTAGCACACAAATCGGCAAAGCAGGCAATTTCGAGGAGGATTGGCTACCATGTCCAATGCAGATTCCAGTCGCAAGACTGCACCGTCACTGCAATCACCACGTTTTAGCGCCAAGAGTCTCGGACTCATATTATTGAATTACAGTCATGTGATCACCTTCATCATTCTGGTGATCGCAGCCAGTATCGCGTCTCCTGATTTCCTGAATACGACCAACATCCTCAATGTTGTTCGCGGTGCAAGCATGGTCGGCGTTGTCGCCATCGGCATGACGGTCGTCATCCTCTGTCGCGGCATTGATCTGTCGGCGGGATCGCTTGTAGGGGTTGCGGCGATAACGGCTGCGGCACTGGCCGGTAATGGCTCCCCCGTCGCATGGATTGGCGCGCTTGTCCTGACAACGATGCTGGGTGTGTTCAACGGACTGATCATCACCAAACTCAAGCTACAGCCCTTCATTGCCACGCTTGCCATGATGATTTTCGCCAGAGGGTCTATCTATCTTTTCTCAGATGGCGGCGACATCTATGCACAAGGAGCGGATAGCGCATTCCGCTGGCTGGGGTCGGGATATATCTTCGGCATTCCCGTGCCCGTTGTTATATTTCTCGCGCTGTGGCTCATGCTGGCCTATGTCATGAAACACACGCGCTGGGGCCGTCACGTCTATGCCGTGGGGGCCAATGAGGAAGCTGCGCGCGTTTATGGCATTTCCGTCGATCGCATCAAGATACAGGTCTATGCACTTTCCGGCCTGCTGGCCGGTATTGCAGGACTTATTCTCGTCAGCCGCGTCAGCGTTGCAGACCCCAATGCTGGCAATCTGTTTGAACTTGATGCCATCGCGGCAACGCTGATCGGTGGAACATCCTTTGATGGCGGCGTCGGTGGTGTTTCCGGCACCATACTGGGCGTGCTGATCCTGGCCATCATTACCAATCTGCTCAATCTGCTTGGCGTTTCTGCTTTCGTGCAAATGCTGGCCATGGGCGTCATTATCGTTGTCGCCGTTGTCATCAGCGATCAGAGAAATCGCCTGCGATAAGGTTGCATTTAATCCAGTCCAGAGGAGGGGACTGATAATGACAAAAATAAAACTGCCTGCTGATACCTTACCGATCAACCGTCGCAAGATACTCAAACTTGGCCTTGGCGCGACTGCGCTTGGCCTGATCGGCACCCCATACGTGATCACCAGCGCAAGGGCGGAGCAACCGCTTGCCGGTAAAAAGATCGGCTTTTCGCAATCTTATGCAACCGATGAGTGGCTGAAGACCCAGCGTCAGGACCTGCTGGCACAGGCAGCAAAACACGGCATGCAGGTTTCGGTTACCGATGCGCGGGAAAACCCGGCACAGGAAATCCGCAATCTTGAGGACCTTGCCGTCCGCCGTGTGGATGCTGTCGTAATGATCACCTATTATGCCGAAGCGGTCCAGCCCGGCGTTGAGGCATTAAACGATGCTGGAATACCCGTCATCGTCATGAGTTCGGCGCTTGCACAGAACAATGAGTTCTCCGCGCATCTTGCCGCCGATACGTTTGGTACGGCCCGTCAAGCGGGCGAATATTATGTCAAAGCGCTCAATGGAAGCGGCAAGGTCGCCCAGATCGAAGGGCGTCCCGGTTCGCTCGTCAATCAGGCTCGCGGGAATGGCTGGCACGACATCATCGACAAGCAGGATGGCATTGAAGTCGTCGCACGCGGTATCGCCAATTACAGCCGGACAGAAGCGCTGGTCATGATGCAGGACTTCCTGCAAGCCAACAAACAAATCGATGCCGTCTATTGCCACAATGACAACATGGCCAAAGGTGCGCTTCAGGCAATCGAAGAGGCCGGGCGCGCCAAGGAAATGTGGCTGACAGGCTTTGACGCCATCGCTGTCGAAACCTTCGAGATGATCGCAGCCGATCGGCTGAAGGGATCTTTCCTTTATCCGACATTTGGCGCTGAGGCCATTGAGGTTGTCGCCGCAATTCTTGAGCAAAAGGACGTCAAGAAAGAGATCGTCTTCAAATCTCCGATGGTGACCAAGGAAAACCTGTCCCAGTTCTTCGACGCTTCAAAGAAGGAACGCATCGTTCCGCCTGTGGACATGAAAGCGCTTGGTCTCTGACCAGTCCTGGCAGGAAGCGTCAATCGCTTCCTGCATATTCAAGATCTTCTGGAGGATTACGGCATGACCGTACAAGAGTTGGCGCAAACGAATGCGTCTTCACCTATGACCGACCGGCCATTCCTGTCCATTCGCGGCCTGACGAAGCAGTATGGTGGGCATGTTGCCAACAGTAACATCGATCTCGATATCTATCCGCATGAGGTGATGGCGCTTGTCGGTGATAATGGCGCGGGCAAGTCGACCTTCATAAAAATGATATCCGGCGTCATCCCCCCGACAGCAGGGACAATCACCGTTGCAGGCCACCCCATTGAAATGACCAGCCCGGCTATGGCACGCGAAGCCGGTATCGAAACCCTGCACCAGAATCTGTCCCTCGTCGATGTCTTCACTCCTCAGGAAAACATTTTCATGGGGCGGGAATTACAACACTGGGCATTGGGTGCCTTCCCTTACCTTGATCACGCCGAGATGCGCCGCCAGACAATCGCGCTGTTTGAGGAACTGGGGCTTAAAACGCCCGATCTGAACAAGATGGTGCGTGCGCTCTCCGGCGGCCAGCGGCAGGCAATCGGCATCGCGCGACTGCTGCTGGATCGCAATGTCAGGCTGATCATCATGGACGAGCCGATGGCGGCCTTGGGCGTTGAGGAGTCGCGGCTGGTTCTCGAACTGATCGAACGACTCCGTGACAAAGGATATGCCGTTTTCATCATCAGCCATAATCTTGAGCACGTCTTCCAGATCGCCGACCGCATCGCAGTGCTTAAAACCGGCCGCATGGTCGGCGTCGTGCGTCGTTCGGAAGTGGAACATGATGAACTGGTTTCCATGATCGTGGGCGGGCGCATGCCGTCACGGCACAACCCTTTATGAAACGGATGTGATCGCATGAAATGCAAACTGACAACACTGCCACAGGCAGTTTCCCGCATTTCGTCGGGATCGACGATTGCAATCGGCGGTTCGCTGCTTCGGCGGCAGCCGATGGCACTCATCCATGAAATGATCCGGCAGGGCGTGAGCGATCTCACACTCCTGACCTGGGCCACCACGCTTGCAACCGACATGCTTGCAGCAGCAGGCTCCATTCGTCGCTGGGAAGGTATTTATTCCGGATTTTTCCGGCATGGTCTTGCCCCGAATTTCCGCCGCGCGGTCGAGTCGGGCACGATCGAAACACATGATTATTCCGAATCCGCCTTTGTCGCGCGTTTTCGGGCAGCAGCTATGGGGGTGAGTTTTCTTCCCTCCAAAGCATTGTTGGGAACTGGCATGCCGGGCAAAAGCCCGGATGAAATCAAGCCCATCAACTGCCCCTTCACGGGAGATCAATATCTTGCTCTCAAGGCAGCCGAGACGGATTTTACGCTCTTGCACGGCTATAGCGCCGACGAATACGGCAATGTCCAATGGCCGGTTGTACGCGACAGCGACGACATCGATCAGATGATGGCATCGGCCTCCAAACGTCTCATCGTCACCGTTGAAAAAATCATCCCGCACGCACAGGTCCGCGAACGCCCGGCTCTGACCTATATTCCTCACACTCTGGTCGAAGCTGTTATCGAAGTTCCCTATGGAGCTCATCCGACCGCTACGGACGGTTTCTATGACGAAGATGAGGCTTCGCTGAAAGCTTATCTGAAAGCGGCGCGGCAGCCGGACGGCACGGTCCAATATATCCGCGATTATGTTCTCGATGTGCAAGACCGGGCTGGCTACAGCGCAAAATTCGGTTCATTTGCCGCTTTTGACGTTGCAAGGGAGGGATGAACCATGGCGGCTTATGATTATACGACCGAAGAACTAATGATTTCAACGATTGCGGCCGAGCTGAGGGACGACGAATTAGGCTTCGTTGGTTTGGGCACTGCCGCACGGGCTTTCACGCTCGCAGTCGGCATACCGATCGCGGCCGCGCGCCTTGCGCAGCTCAAACATGCTCCGGGCTTTTCCATCTACTGGGGAAACCTGCTGACACCAGCACTCGATCGCATCCCGGAAGCATTGCTGCAGGATGCCTATACACGCTGGCCAGCCGCCGCCTCGCCTGCCGATGTCGGTTACAAGATCGATATGGTCACACGCGGGCGGTTCGATGTGTCGTTCGAATCCGCACCACAGGTCGATCAATATGGAAACCTCAACATCACCGAAATCGGTGGAAGCCAGCCCCCAAAGACCCGTTTGGTCGGCTGTCTCGCACAGACGGAGCATCTGGCATTCATCAAGCGACCCATCATCGTAACCGACCTGACGAAACGCGCTTTCGTGCCGAAGGTGGATTTCATCACCAGTCTTGGTTTTCTAGACGGCGGTGAAAGCCGCGCAGAACTCCGCCTTCCTGGCCCCGGGCCAAACCTTTGCGTGACCGACAAAGCCATTTTTGATTTTCACCCTGTCACCAAAAAAATGCGTCTTCGCTCGATTCATCCGGGCATCACCCTTGAGGAGATACTGGACTCGATGAGCTTTGAGCCGGTGATTGAAGGTACCCCCGGGGAAACGGCTATCCCTGACAAAGACGACATCCGCCTCATCCGCGAGGTGATCGATCCTCATGGCACACTCTTCTCGGCAAGGAACTGAACAGAATGACTGCTCCCCTGCAAGGCCTCAAGGTGCTTGACCTGACCCGTTTTATTGCCGGTCCCCACTGCGGTATGATCTTAGGCGACATGGGTGCCGATGTCATCAAGATCGAGAAAAAAGGCTTTGGCGACGATAGTCGTCACTTCCCCCTATTCCATAACGGGGAGAGCCTTTATTATCTGGCGCTCAACCGCAACAAACGTTCGATTACACTGAATTTTCGTGAACCGCGCGCGCAGGAAACTCTCCGCGAGATGGTCGCCAAGGCTGATATATTGCTTGAAAATTTTCGCCCCGGCACAATGGAACAGATGGGCTGCGGCTGGGATGTGTTGCGTGAAATAAATCCCCGGCTGATCATGACCCGCCTGTCTGGTTTCGGTCAGGATGGTCCCTATAGTCAACGTCCAGGCTTTGACGGCATCGCGCAGGCCATGAGTGGGCTGATGGGACTGACGGGTTCCCCTGATGGCCAGCCCTATCTCGCAGGGACATTTTACATCGACTATATCAGTGCCCTGTATGGCATCACGGCAACGCTCGGTGCCCTCAATGCCCGTCATTCAACCGGTAAGGGTCAGATGATTGATGTCGCCTTGCTCGATAGCGCGGTTTCTCTTTTGACAACAGCCATACCGACCCAGATGAACAAGGGAATTACGCTTGAGCGGACAGGCAACCGCGACCGCTATTCTTCTCCCGGCAATGTGTTCCGCACCGGGTCCTACGATTATATCCTGCTGTTGTCCGGCACCAATCCGCTGTTCCGTCGCCTCGCAGAGTTGATGGAAAAACCGGAACTGATTCAAGATCCACGCTTCATAAGCGTCGACAAGCGCCTGGAAAACACGCTCGCCATTGAGGCGATCATACAGGAATGGATTGGCGCACGCACCACTGAAGAAGCCCTTGCCGCAATTCAGGGGGCTGGCATTCCTTGCACAAAAGTCGCAACAATCGACGAAGTCGTCGCCAATCCGCAATTGCTGCATCGCCAGCAGATCGTGGAAATCGAGCATCCCACTGTTGGTAAAGTCAATACCGCAGGCGTCACAATGAAACTCTCCGACACACCCCTGACTATCCGCCGCCCTCCTCCAACTCTCGGACAGCATACAGCAGAGGTCCTCAACGAATGGCTGGGTAAGAATGAAAGCGAAATTGCTAGACTAATAAATGACGGTATTGTATAAAAACAGTTCTATAGTAAGCGGTCAGCCGATGACGTTAAACTTGGAGCTCCAAGACATAAGGTCTTCGATTTCGATTGTAGGCCAGCCTTTGGGTTCAATCGAAATTCAGGGTTCACTTTTGTCGAGGAGTGTGATTCATGGGTTTCCAGATTCATTGATCTGGAGGGCACCGTTACTTTAACCTGAGCAAGTTCGTAATTTGTCTATGGTGCTGAAATTATGCAGTTTTCATGCAAGCGATTTCACGCCACATATTTGTAGCGGTCTGACGCAGCTCGCGATGGTTTGCTGAGGTGAGAAGGTTGCGGGGAAAATGGTGCAGATTGTAAATTGGGTCGTGAATGGATGCGAAGCGTTGCACATGTCGCGCTGACTTAAAGCGCTTCATGACACGCTCTCGTCGTCGGATGGGCTGGTGCGAATTCTCAGCGCGGTTGTTCAAGCCTTTGTGCTGACGATGCTCGCAAACACTCATTCCCAGTTGTCGTTTGGCCGCTCCATAAGGTCTCAGCTTATCGCTGACCATTACACGGGCCGAACAGCCCTGGCCACGCAGAAGTTTACGCATGAACCGCTTGGCAGCCTTGGTATTGCGGCGCTTCTGAACAAGAACATCCAGTACAAAACCATCCTGATCAACCGCGCGCCACAGAAAGGGCTTCTCACCCTTGATCGTGATGACCATTTCATCCAAGTGCCATTTATCACCAAGGCGTGGTGTGCGACGACGGATCGTATTGGCGTATTCACGTCCAAACTTCTCCGCCCATCCGTGCACCGCCTTGTAGGTAACAATGATCCCACGGTAAGCCAGCATATCTTCGACCATGCGAAAGCTGAGTGGAAAGCGATAATACAGCCACACCGCCTCGGCGATGATCTCAGCAGGGAAACGATGGCGGCGTTAAAGAGAGGCACGAGATTCAATCATGGCCCAGTTTCGCAGCTTATGCTTGCGCCGAAGTTAAGGTAACGGTGCCGGTTTTAAGCCTGTGGCGCATGCTGATCTTGGATGATTAACTGCATCAAAAGCTTTTTGCTGTAATGATAAGCGATGATTACGAGCGGATTGCAAAAAAGATTTACGACTGTCTTCTTGCTCTTGGTGATGTTGGTGCAATTCGGCGCCGCATCAGCCAGCGCAGCGGATTCTTCCTCTATCCGCAGTTCCTGCTGGGCGTCTGGAAGCCGGTTGGAAGATGTGGTTGCGACAGCTCAAGATGGGGAACGATGGTCCTGCGGCGGTCGAAAGTTCTCTATCGATGCCGAGCGCGTGCTGCTTCGCTTCGATATTACTCCCGACCGCATCCCTCCCCGATATATACTCTCAAGGCGGAGCGCTCTTGAAGCGGTGCATCTGCTCGTAATCAATCGAGATGGTGTGGTCAGGCAAACTTCCGTTCCCGCCGTGGACTTGCTTAGTTCAATGGCTGGCGGCTACTTCAAGGTTTCCCTGCCGGACGTGACCCGCGAGACCCAGCATGTGGTCGTCGCATTTGACATGCCAAGCCACAGGATGACCCTCGAGAGGGCATATCTTGCTCCGACAGACACAGTCGGCGGCATGAGCAGTCCACGATTCCTCCTGATTCTGGCGGGGCTTGTGGGCATGCTTGTCATGCCCTTGATCTTTAACGCAGCATTCTATCGGGTCTTGCGTGAACCATTCGTTCTATGGCATTCAGCGCTTACATTCTCGCTACTGATGACCATTCTGGTTTCTTCCGGCCTGTCGGTCGTGCTTTTTGACCCTCCAGCTATGACGTTAAGCTGGATGACGACATTGATTTTCGGAATGACGGTCGCATCCGCTGCTATGTTCACTCACAGCTTTATCGAGCCCGGGTTGATGCATCCGCTTCTGCGACGCCTGCTCCCCTATTGCGCGATATGGGCGATGTTTCTGAGCACGTTTCATGCGGCTCTACCCTTTGTTGCACGCTCCATACAGGCGACCGCATACACGGCAGCGTTCACACCGGTCCTTGCTGTCTTCATATTGTCAATGATCGATGCATTGCGTCGCGGAAGCCGCGCGGCGCGGTT
Source organism: Ochrobactrum sp. S1502_03 (assembly GCF_044435015.1). Taxonomy (NCBI): domain Bacteria; kingdom Pseudomonadati; phylum Pseudomonadota; class Alphaproteobacteria; order Hyphomicrobiales; family Brucellaceae; genus Ochrobactrum; species Ochrobactrum sp. S1502_03. The sequence continues at coordinate 3,605 of NZ_JAYEXN010000042.1, read as the reverse complement.
TCAAGCTATTGGCTACACGCCAATCGTCCTGGTTGGATTGATCCGTTTGGTGTCGGGGCTGGTTCCCGGTTTGCACAGCATCGACGCCATGCTCCTGTTCTACCTCGGTTGCATGTGTGAAGTCCTTTTTACGACTCTTGGCGTGGCGGACCGTTTCGTGATCATGAAGCGTGAGCGAGATCGCGCCCGCACCGAAGCGGAGTTGCTTGAACGATTGTCCGAAACAGGCCCATTGACGGGTTTGCTCAATCGAAGGGCTATTGAACGGCAGTTCGAGCAGCTTCGCAGTGAAGGTTTCGCCGCACTTGCTGTCATTGACATCGACCATTTCAAGGCGATCAACGATCAAAAAGGTCACGGGGTTGGAGATGAGGTGCTCAAGGCTATTGCCAGTGCGCTCCAAGCCGGCCCGAGCGTGCGGGCATATCGCCTTGGCGGTGAAGAGTTCGTGCTTCTCTTGCGCGGCGCCGACGCTGGTAGCCAGGCCGAGCTTCGGCGTCAGGCGGTTCCAGCAATTGTCGCTCATAGAGTCTCAGGTCTCGAACGACCAGTAACTGCCAGCATGGGAGTGACCGATCTTGTTGGCAATGAAAGTTTTGCGACATTTTATGAACGTGCTGACAAGCTGCTTTACGAAGCCAAGAGCGCGGGACGGAATCGGACCTGCAGCGTAATCCAGGCGACGCCGACGTTAAACGTTCTGCAAGGTGAAGGAACGATGGTCGCGTAGAACATCTCCTTCCGCCATACCGGAATCCTCGGCACCGTTACCTTAACTTCGGCGCAAGCATAAGCTGTCAATCAGCATCCAAACGGGGGTCTGACTCATTCTCGATGATGTTTTGGGTTCTATTAGCTTGGTTTCTGAAGGAGAATCAGTGCCATTCGAGCCCAGTTTCGACTTTCCGATCTGATCCCTGCCGAGTTGACCGTGGAGGCTGTACATCAAAGATCCGATGCAATCGTCGTTTCGGCATATGGTCAGTCGCGCGATTGCCGATGCCCCGAATGCGGTACGACCTCCCGTCGTGTTCATAGTCGCTATCTTCGGATAATTTGCGATCTGCCGTGTGCAGGCCGGAGGATCGAACAGCATCTGACCGTCCGACGCTTCGTCTGTAGTGCCAACCAATGCCGCCGAAAGATTTTCGCGGAACGTTTCGGTGACAACATAGTCCGACCTCTGGCACGCCGGACAGCACGCCTGGACAACTTGGTGCACCATCTGGCTTTGGCATTGGGTGGTCGCCCAGCGGCACGGTTCGCAAATCGTCTCGGGTTTCCGGTTAGCAACGACACGCTGCTTCGAACCGTTCGCCGGTATGATCGGCCGCCTCCACCACCGCCGAGTGTTATCGGCATCGATGACTGGGCGTGGCGTCGCAATCACCAATATGGCACAATCATTTGCGACCTTGAGCGGCGAAAAACAATTGCCTTGCTCCCCGACCGGGAAGCGGCGACTGCCAAGGCCTGGCTAATCCAGCAGCCGCAGATCGAGATCGTCGCACGGGATCGCGGTGGCGGCTATGCGCAGGCTACTTCACAAGCCCTGCCACATGCGGATCAAGTCGCCGACCGCTGGCATCTGATGGAAAATGCCAGCCACGCCTTTCTCGACGCCGTGCGCAAGTCGATGCGACAGGTCCGCATGGCAGTCGGCACAGCAACCGTAAATCCCAAGCTTCTGACTGCTGCCGAGCGGCTACAATACGAGGGATATCTGCGACGCGAAGAGGCAAACTCTGTCATTCGTGGGCTCGTCGACGAAGGCGTGCCTATCAAGGAAATTGTACGCAGAACCGGACATAGCCGAAAGCTGGTTCGCAGCGTTGTTCGTGGTCAACGAACCGACATCTTCCGGGTCCGGCACACTTCGCTCGAACCACACCTGCCGTGGCTTGAAGCGCAATGGGATGCCGGATCACGAAACGGCGCTGAACTCTGGCGGCAGCTTCGCTTGGCCGGGTTTGGTGGCAGTCTTCGTGTCGTTACAGAATGGGCGACACGACGAAGGCGAGCCGAAAAAGTCGAAAACGGGCTCGGCCACGCGCCGGCAGCACGCACCATCGTCCGCCTGATGACACTTGAACGCAACAAATTGACCAAGGCTCAAGCGATGACGGTTGCTGCAATCGAGGAGCGATTACCGGACCTTGTCGAGGCTAGAGATATCATCGAGAGCTTTCACAACATGCTGCGCAGCAAGTCCAGGGGTGATCTGGAAGCATGGCTCGACCGCGCGGCAAGAAGTCTAGTCGCATCATTCGCCAATGGCATTATCCGCGACAGAGCAGCGGTTCAAAACGCAATAATTTCAATATCGTCGAACGGCCAGACAGAGGGCCAGATCACGAAACTGAAACTCATCAAGCGTCAGATGTACGGCCGCGGGAAACTCGATTTGCTTGAGGCACGTATTGTAGGAGCGCCATGATGTCATCGAGATTGCGTCAGAGCCCAAACGGGACCCCTTATCGGCGTCCAAAAAGGGCTCTGACGCAATCTTGTTGATTGCCTGTCGAGTTCTGCCGTCATTTGACCCATTTTTGCGTCTTAATGTGATCCACATGAATACATTTAGGATCTTGAAATCACAGCAAATTCCTCGCGATGGACTGGGTTACCGCGGAACACAAAGGTGGTTCAATCCATCGCGCAAATCAACAATCAGCGCGACATGTGCAGAAGTTCACGTCGATACACGATCCGATCTATAACCTGCATTACTTTCCCCGCGACCAATTCAACGCCGCTGATCACCGTGCGTTACGACAAACCGCTAACAACATGTGGCGTGAAATCACCTGCCTCAAATCTGCTTAGAAACCGCGTCAAAGACCAAGTTACGTCGGCGCTCACGTTAAAGTAACAGTGCCCGAATGAGATATCCCGCCTCCGAAAAGCTTGAGATCATCCGGCTTGTGGAGCAGTCGCATTTGTCAGCCAGGCAAACTCTCGACAAGCTGGGCATTCCAAGGCCGACCTTCTATCGATGGTATAGTCGGTTCCTTGCCCACGGTGTCGAAGGACTGGAAGAGCGGACGTCCGCAGCTTCGCGGGTGTGGAATCGTATCCCTGACGATATCCGGGATCGCATCATCGCACTGGCGCTCGATCATGCCGACCTGTCACCGCGTGAACTGGCGGTGAAGTTCACTGATACGGAAAGTTATTTTGTATCAGAGGCTTCGGTCTATCGCTTACTCAAGGCTCACGACCTGATCACGTCGCCAGCCTATATTGTCATCAAGGCCAATGACGAGTTCAAGGACAAGACCACGAGGCCGAACGAGATGTGGCAAACCGACTTCACCTACCTGAAGGTCATCGGCTGGGGATGGTTTTACCTATCGACCATCCTCGACGATTATTCCCGTTACATCATCGCCTGGAAGCTGTGCACCAGCATGAAGGTGGATGACGTCACCGATACACTCGATCTTGCATTGGCCGCCTCAGGCTGTGACAAGGTCAAGGTTGAGCACCGGCCGCGTCTGCTGTCGGACAACGTCCTAAGTGCGGAAGAAAATGAGCTTGGCAGACAAAGTTTCTCTGCTCGTCAGCATGCTCACGCTGCATGACGCTCGTCAAGTCACATCGTC
>NZ_JAYEXN010000041.1:0-27583 GCF_044435015.1 Ochrobactrum sp. S1502_03 | reverse complement strand
ACCCGAATAGTTCAAAAAATAGCGCGGGGTGGAGCAGCCCGGTAGCTCGTCAGGCTCATAACCTGAAGGCCGCAGGTTCAAATCCTGCCCCCGCAACCAGAAATATAAAACAATAACATATACTTACATACGGCCTAGCTAATCGCAGCTAGGCCGTTTTTGCGTCGTAGGGGCAGTTTAGGGGCAGTAAATATCAACCCCTCTCACCAATTCTCAACAGGTCGCGACCCGTTTTGTCCTGAAATGCTGTGCTAGTATGTCGCAGGGGTGTGCTGTGTATAACCCCCGCCAGAAACGCTCTCACAGCCTCATCAGTTCATTTTGTAAGCTTGTCTGGTGTCGTCGTACCAGATGCCAAATGAAAAAGCGTCTGTGGTTCATTCAGGCGGTGAGGGGAGAATATCACCCCTGTCATCGCTTCCCCCTTCAAAGGCTCTTTTGCAGGATGCTGGCTGTCGCTGCGGTGTTAGTCCCGTCGCACGGCCTGCGATGCACCCTGCGGTGCTATGGTGTAGTCCGTTACGATGCACGATGCGGTGTGTGCGTTTTTGCAGGGTCGTGGTGATATAATGATATTAAGATAGGAGATAACGCGCGCGCACGCGAGGGATTTACGATTTCCTGTTCTGCTTCAATCGTTTCGGCCAGATAGAGATAGAACTTATGGTGGGGCTTGTTACGATGGATGGTGTAGTCCATTACGTTCTATGGTGTAGTCGGTGACGATGGATGGTGTAGTCCATGACGATGAAAACCGGCTTATGGTGTAGTCCATTACGATGCTGTTGCCGGTTCTGCTACATCGGAATCGCGCACACGGATGGTCAAGGTTCGCTTTCGGTTTTCGCCGTCAAGTTCAAGGTCGTAGTCGGGGAACGTGTTGGGGGCGATGCTATGCACGAAGTTTCGCAAGGCGCGATTAAATTCTTTGAGCGGTGCACGCGACCCGCTGCGGTGATGCACTTCGGCTAATTCGAAAGTCACTTCGCCCTTGCTGTGGTTCAATCTTCCCAGCCGATAGAGGGTGCGTGCGAGTGCCGATTTAAGCAGGAAGTAATCGCGGCTGTAGGTCAGAACACTTGGCTGGTCAGCTTCCACGATGCCCTGATAGACCCACTCCGGCACGACAATTTCCACGGTCATGATTTCTCCGCTGTCAGATTTCGATATTGTCTGCCAGTCGGCAATCAAACTGAATGAGCCGCGCCGCCGCCGCTTCTGGCCTTTTTGCTCCACATAAACGACTGTTTCTTTCAGACGTTCCAATGTTTGTTCTAGCCGTGCGTATTGATGCCCGCCCGTACCGTGGCGAGCGAATTTGAGAATATCCTTCTTATGGATTTTGAAACGGCGGGCAGGAGGCTTAGGCGCATCGCCTTTGTAGCCGCTCTCGATATATTTTTTCCGTGCCTTGCGATAGGCATTGGCTTCACGCACAAGCCAGCTTTGCATCAGCAGCACCACGTCATAATCATTGTGCGTTGGAAGCCCCTGTACGCTAGAACCGCGCACATCGACCGTCATATCGTCAATGCTGTAGGTAATGCGTGTTCGTTTTGTCGCTTCTGCCCAATCCAGCTGCGGGGTTCCCGTCCACGGGGCGATTTCCATCAGGTGAACATCGTCCTTGATGGCAAGTTCGCTGATTTCCGGCACAAACAGGTCGGTTTGTGCATCGCCAGCTGGTGGTTTTGAAAACAGCGACGGTTGAGAAGAACGCTGTGGTTTCTCATAGGTGAAGTCCACTTGGGCATCCGTTCCGGTCGCCTGCCTGATAGCATCAGCGGCCAGAGCAGCGTATGGCTGCAAACGGTCGTAGCCCGTGATGTTCGGTGCGATAACCAGAAAGTGCCGTTCGCCCAATTTCTCCAAGCGGCTTACCATCATCGGTAGGCGCGCGTGCGGCTGTTCACGGCCAGCTATTTCTATAACTGTATCCCAAATGTCCTTGCTCACAATAAATTCAGTCGTAAATTGATAAATTAAACACGTTTAATATATCAAAAAATGGCGCGAAAATAAACGAAAAAGCGGGTTTTCGTGGTTCTCCCATAACAGGCGAAAACCCGCTTTTTTGAGCGGTTACGACTTTCCAGTAATCTTGCCCATGATGCCTAAAAAGCTATCCAAGCTGGAATAGCCGCCCGTTGTCATGGCAACGTCTTCCACCGGCAGGCTGGCTTTATCTATCACCGCGCCATGATAGGGGCGGGGCTGGAAACGCGATGGGTCGAACGCCTCACGGCGCACGAAATAATCCCATCGAACATGGCCGAGCTTTATTTCATTGGCAAAGGCAGGCCACTTCATGTGGCCTTCCGCAATCCAACCGCCGTTTGTGTTGTCGCCGCGCACATAGATAAGCACGGGGTCGCCCGTTTCCTTATCCCAACTTGCCACGCGGCCATCGTGCAGGTCAGGAGCAAGCAAGACGGCTTCCTTGTCGTGGCGATCCCATACGGGCAGCGGCCTATCGTTTTCAAACTTGAAGCTGATAACGTCGCAATAGGCTTCATCCTGCGGCGTGCTATCCAGCGAGGGAATTGGCGTTGCAAAGGGATTGTAGAGCGGCGAGGCCATGAAGGCGCGAAACGTCGCAAACATGGCCTTGTTCGAGAACGTATAGCCTTCCTGCCCGTTATCAGCCCGGAAGAACGGATAATTGCCGATGCCCACGGACGGCATAAAGCGCCCCGGATTGTTCGGGTCGCAAAATTCCAGTTCAAAATAGGGTTCGCCGTGGTCAATGGTCACGATTACTTCCGGCGTATAGGTGCGCGACCAGCCTGTGCGTTCATCGCGCAGATGTACGACTTTGGATTCAGGCGTGTAAACAACGCCCGTGCCGACAGGCACGTTGATGTTGGCCGGTGCGCCTTGTGCATCCAGTACCCATTCGGCACTTACCGTTTGCGGCGTATCGTAAAAATCAACCGTTGGCGCGCCCTCACGCACTCTATGTTTCATCGTCGTTTGCCTCCCTTATTCCAAATACATGCCCCTCCGGCACGCCCTTCCATGCGGTGTGTTCTTCTAAAGCATCAAGCAATGCCTGTTCTTCTTCGGTAGGTTGCCGCCGCCGGTCTTTCTTCGGGATGGTGCTGCGCACGTCCGAAGGCATGGCGACTGGTGTATTACGCAAGTCTGGAACCACCGCGGCCATTTCCGGCACGTCAAACCATGCTATGCGTTCGGCCACGATAGGGTCATGGCCAGATTGAAAAATCACCTGTTGCGAACGACCAACGCCGAGTTGACGGCGGATTTCGTTCGGGGAGGCCAGAGGCACGCCCTTAAAATTCAGCGCCGCACTGACAGAGGTATTCGCCTGCGTATAACCTCGGTCGTCGATCCCGCCTTCGCTGTAATTGTTGGCAGGCACTTCATAGGCAACGGTCTTATTGCCAAGCTGTTTTGATAGCAGTTCCGCCGATATGGGGTCAGTGATGCCGAAATAGGATTGCGTGGCGCATTGCGCGAGGATGGTTTCCCAATCCTTCGGATAGATGGATTTGAGCTGATTCAAGCCTTGGGCGAACAACCAGAAGCGCACGCCATAGCCCGCGATTTCGCCCAAGGCTTTGACCAGCTCATCCATGCGGCCAAGGGCGGGAAACTCGTCAATCAGGCAAACAACCGGCAGCTTTGGCGGCGGTGCAGGTGTAATCATCGCCTGATAGAATTGCGAGACAATCAGCTTCAGGAAGGCGCTGTGGCTGTGCAGCTTGTCAAAAGGCAGGATGATATAAACGGTCAGCGGCATATCCCGCATATTGGCAAAGCTGAAATGGCAGGCCGATACCGTTTCCAGCATGGCCGGTTCATCCCATATGGCCGTGCTGGCATTTATCTGTGACAGCACGCCGGAGCGCAGCTTTTCATCCGAGCCGCTAAAGCGGTTGAAGGCGGTTTTCACCACGCGCTGTTGCGTCGTTCTGGCAGCGTTTTCCAGTATCTTCAGCAGGTCAGCTTCAGGCTTGGATAACAGGTCACGGAATTTGCCGAGCGTCGGGGATTGGGACACTTCCACGACATAGAGCAGGATGCCGGTCAGCAGGTTTGCCGCTTCCTGATACCAGAACTGGTTATCACCTTGCGGCATTTCCCCCAACAATGCCCGTGCCAGCCGCCGTGCCGCCGACGCATGGGTAATAAATTCCATCGGGTTGAATTTGGAAAAGGCCGCTTCCGCGTCCCATCCTTCGGTGACGCGGAACGGGTCAACACGCAGCACGCGGGAAAACTTCCGCCTGTGCGCGTGCGTCATGGCGTAGTTTTCGCCCTTCGGGTCAATGACCAGCATCGACCCTTGGTAGGTGAGCAGGTTCGGCACAATCTGCGTTGCGCCTTTGCCTGCCCGTGTGGCGGCTATGGTCAGAATATGCCCCGGTGCGGGCGATACGACAGGGATAAGGTCTTGGGCTTGTCTGTCTGGAACATAACCGAGCGTAATGTAATCGCAGTCGGCATCTTCCCTGATAGCCTGCGCGGCGAGCGCTCTTGCTTCGCTTACGCTCATCCAGCGCGAATCGCCTTCCAGAGGTGGCGGCGATTTCAGCAGCGCCTCACGCTTTGCCTGCGCATCCGTATGGCGCTTGCCTTGCGGCGTCCAAGGTGGCGGCGTTCCGGCCTGACTTTTCCAGCCTTGGTCAAGCGCTTGGCGAGCGGATTTGCTTATTCGATAAAGAGCTTTTGTAAACCACCCACGCGGGTCTTGGCCGCTCATATTTCCCCCAAGCTGTACCCACCTGAATGGTAGGTCAAAAGTGGCGAAAAATCAAAATCGGTGGGGGCTTGTAAAAAGATTATTTCGTTCGGTGAGAAGGATAATCTACTCACCGAACTTGGTTTGTTTTCAATGAGGAAATTACAAGGGGGGACCCTTTCGATAAAATTGACCGACAGGTATGTTATTGAACCACAGTTTGAGGCTGTAGTAACCGCGTGCATACCTGAACCACATATTCTGGAATGCTTTCAAATTTGTGAGGATTAAGCTGCATCACATATTCGTTTTCAATATGATAGGATTCATTGATGAACTTTCGGATCACGTCATCGTCATGTTCGCCATTGATAAGTCGAAATAGTTGAATCTTTTCATATCCAACATCGGTAGCATTGAATTTTTCTTTGATGGTTTCGCGATCTTTGACTTCCAAAACCAATGCGTCGTAGCTGAATCCAGCTATACTGTCTCTAATGCTAACCTCCGCCACATTTTTCTCTTCTGGGGTCATTTCCCTGTCTTCCGTAGCGGATTTTACGGTTGGCGTTTCGCGCCCTTTGAACAGACTGGCTAGAAGGTTGTACTCCATCCCCATGTCATCAAGCAGTTCAAAATGTCGTCTAAGGTAAATCGCTTTGATGAGTGGATCATCCAGCGCGGAGATATTCTCTTTGCATATTTTACCGAATGTCTGAATATCTTCCCTATGGATAGGGACTTCTTTTACTATTCCGTTGCGCGCTGAAAGAAATGTTGCCGAAGGGTTGGCTCCTTGGAATGTGTTAGTGCTCTTTATAACATCAATTGCTGGCTCGATGTCATGGGTCAGGAGAAGTGTTGTTTTATCCCTGAGGCTGGCTTTTCCGTGAAACAGTTCATGTACGATCGCGAATTTTTTGTTTTTATCGAACGACGAAATTGGATCGTCGAGGATTACAAGATCAGGTTTCTCGCTTAGAACGTGGTACATGAAAAGTACCAAAGCAAAGGCATTTTTCTCGCCGTAGCTTAGGTGCCGTGAAGCCATTTCTATGTGGCCATCTACATCGCTATGCACCAGTTTCATTTTGTAAGAATCTGGCTCTTCAACAATTTGCACTGTGTACTTGTAACCAGCAGATTTTAAGAATCCGTTTATGCTCTTCTGATGTGTCTCAATTGTTTTGCGGATTTTTGCTTTGTGGCGATTTATCTTGCCTTTTAAGCTGCCGACTTTGGTGATCAGTTCGTCTAGCTGTGTATTTATCGGATCAACCGTCTTACGGGTCTCTTCAGAGTCCAGCTTGTCGAACATGCTTATATCGATCTTAAGCGGCGTAAGCTTGTCCCCAACATCTTCGACGTCGCGAAGCGAGAAGAAAGAGAGTGTTCGCAGTTCTTCCAGTTTATTGATAAGCGAATCTATATCTGTTTTAAGACCTGTTAGGAAACCATTCTCTTGAGCCGTTAGTTCGACTTTGGCTTTCGTGATTTTGTCCAAGTTTTCGTGGCATTTTTCACTGAAATATTTTCCGAGCCTCTCAATGATTATCTTCAAGGCATTAAGATGCCCGACCGCAGTTGCATCGTATTCGTTTGCAATTGCGAGGGCTGTATCCTTCTGCCCCGGTTCGGTTAGTCCGGTCGAGCAATAGGGGCAAGCATCCCCAAGCTGTAAAAATTCATTTCCCTTAATTTGCCATGAAATCCACTTCGCAGGTTCGTCGCTGCGAATAAACGATTCAAAGGGTTTGAGGGTATCTGGTATGTTTTCAATTTTATTTCCTGAACCAAAGGCTTTGTGCATTTTGCTGCTTTTTGGAATCGCCCCTGTCTTAGAAGGTTTTCCAAATGCGTCACGAAGTTCCTTCAGATCGGCAATTACTTGCTCAATGTTCTCATTGTCTGCAAAGGCTTTCTTAATCCCGGACAAAAGCGCATCGATTTCATTCATTTCCTGTAGATATTCGGGCGTGCGAATGAATATATCGAAGCTATTTTTTACGACTTCATCTTTTTGGAATACAAATTGGTTAACGTATTCTTCATCGAATACGAGTGCTGATTTCAAGCCTTCGGCACCCTCAACCTTTGGCTCTGCCGCATCTGTTTTGCCGCGGTTTTTGAAGGGAATAAGTGTGTGAAGTGTATCGTCATTGCGTATCTGGCTGAGGATGGCTTTTGCTATAGTGCTTTTACCAAGGCCGTTAGGTCCGTATTTAATATTCAAAGCACCTTTGACCAAGTTAATGGTCGCTTGATCTATGCTATTGCAGTTTGAAATTTTAATGCTGAACGTTGGCATATTCCCCATCCCATTTTAAACCAAAGTTGGAAGCATTCTAGCACTTAGCTTTGCGCCGGTTTCAAGCTAAATTATCGGTCAGTCCGTTTGCGGGCTGCCATAATCCTCAATTCTTGCCCCCGCATTCGCTGGCGCTGCATATGGGCTTTGGCCGAATGCCGGAAATGGTCAGGGATAAAATGCTGTGGCCGCTTCGCTGTGGCCACAAGCTGCTTAAAACTCATCTTGCTTGCATCGAGGCCGTGACCGGCCAGCAGCGCGAAGACGGCAGCGAGCAGTTCCGCCGCGTCTTGGTCAGGGAGGGGAACCCCGCCAGACCGCGTATGAAAATACCAAGCCCCCGGCTTGTCCTCTTCTCCGATTTCAGGGGTAATCCACATGCTCAAACGGCTGTCGGCTGCATAGTGGGCGCGATAGGGCATGTTGACGAATATGCGTTCGCCAAAGCCTGAATCGGCTTTGTACGTCAACGATGCCCAATGTTCGCGCTTCACTCTGGCAAGTTCCTTTCCTCATGTTCGCAATCCGCAAAAAGGGAGGCCGACAGGCGGAGCATCGGATTGCGTTCATGGTTTTTTCATCACCTACCGACCCCGCATTTCACTTATGAGTTGTGTGCAGTGGAAAATAACTGACATTTGTTGTGCGGTTGTGGTAAGCATTGTAAAGCATAGCGAAATGCCCTGTCAGCAAGGCTTTCGTGGCGTGACAAAATTTGTACAGAATACGTTTTTGTCATACCCGTTTGGGTTGGATACCATAAGCCGTAGAGATTGGGGCTACGGTTTGTGTTCTTTGGAGGAGCGAGGAAGTGCTCCTGTACAGAAAATAGATTTTCTGTACAACGTCGCAAGGCTACCATTCGACCCGCTACGCTTACGTCTCAAGGTGCCTGTTTCTTCCTCGCCTGCTCAAACGCCGCAGGGGGGGCTTGCACGATGCCAGCACGGGGACACCGTAAACCCGCACATACGCGCCGCGACAAGCAGATGACCTTTTGGGTCACTGCTGCCGAGCGCGACCGCATCCGCGAAAACGCGGAGCGGGCGGGTATGTCCCCTTCGGCATTCGTGCGCGCGCTTGCCTTGGGCAAGACCGTTTCGGTCAAGCCGCAGGGCGAAGCGCGGGAGTTGATCAGGCAGTTGAACCGTATCTGCAACAACCTGAATCAACTCCTGCATCATGCGCCTACAATGGAGCCGGTCGCGAGGGAGGCCATCGCTCACGTCGCCAAGCGCGCAGATGCAGCGCTCACGCAATGGGCAACCGGTGCCATATCCATTGCGCTCACGGGCGATATGATTGCCCGCCTCGCTCACGTTGGCGCGGAAATCAATCGCCTTGCCCGTCTGGCCAATAGCCGCAAGCCCGTGCCAGACGCGATGCTTCTGACAGCCTTGCAAGACCTGACGGAAAAGCTGCTGCCGGTGATGCGATGATTGGGAACCCGTATAAAGGGCGCAGCTTCAAGGGGCTGGTTCGCTACCTGCATCATGGCAGGACGAACGACCCCAAGCCGCACCGTGTCGTCTGGTCAGAAGGCCGCAACATTGCGACGACCAACGACAAGGTGGTTCCCGCTATCATGGCTTCCACGGCAGCGCTTTCAACCGGCGTGCAAAAGCCCGTCTATCATTTGCCTATCAGTTGGCCGCCCGACGAGCGCTTGCCCAAGGAGGTGCAGCTTCAGGTCGCCGATCAGCTCTTGGTCGACCTTGGCCTTGAAGAACACCAAACCCTGATAGTGGCGCATGATGATGGCGATTGCCCCCATATCCATATCGTCGTGAATACGGTTCATCCCGAAACAGGCCGCGTCTGGAACGCTTGGCGGGACGTGTTTCGCATCATGGAAAGTTTGGAACGGCAGGAAAAGGAATTGGGCTTGCAGATCGTGAGCAGACCCGACCTTGAAGCCCACCGTTCCGGCAAAAAATTTCCCGACCGCGAAAACCGTCCGACACGGGATGAACGCAAGCGCGCCGAGCGTGAACAGGACACCGCGCTTGTCAAATGGTCGGAAGCGGAAATGCGGGAACGCCGCAACCAGATTACCGACCATTTTAAGAAGGCTGTCAGCTGGTTAGACCTTGAAGGCCGCTTGCAGCGGCACGGCCTGAAGCTGGTAGAAGCAGGCCAAGGGTTCCGCATCACAGACGGCACCCACTTCATGCAAATGTCGAAGGTGGGCAAACACGCCCGCACAGACAAACTTGCGGAGCGGTTCGGGGAAACGTGGGAAGAGTATCAAATCCTGCGTGAAGACCCGGCACAATCCCACCAGCTGGAACCGCCGCCGTGGGATGATAGCGACGACGCTTTTGCCGACCAGCTTCTTGCCGAAGCCAATGCACAGGAACAGCAGGCGAAAAACCAGCAGAACATTGAACGCGACGAACGCCTGAAAGCGGCTGTTCTCGCCTGCAATGATTGTGACTGGTATCGGGAGAAGGAGAAAGAAGCCTTTGAAATCGGCGGCAAGCGCATCCGCCTGAAACGGGCGCTTCGTTCCAATGAGTTTATCGGTGAGCGCGTCGTCAACGACTACAACAAGGCAATGGATGCCCTGAAAAGCCAGTGCGAGGAAATCTATCGCGACCCTGTGGCCGCGATGGCTTCCATCCGCAAGCAGCTGGATGCCGGAAAGAGCATCGAGGAAATCAACCTTGCCAGTGCGGGCAAGCTGAAGGGCTGGAAGTTTTTCGGTTGGGCAAGCAAGGCGCGCAATGACGCGCACCATGCGATTGCCAAGGGTGGCGTGCAGCGTTCCCATGAACGGGTGCGCCGATTGCTCAACCAGCAGCAAATCGGGGATTATGAGCGGTTGAAGCTGACCGCACAGCTTGGCGACCTTGATGCCCGCTATTCCGAGGTCATGGGCATTGTCGGCACAGAGACAAAACGCAAGGAAATCCGCAAGGAACTGTACCAGCGGCGCTATCGCACACTGTCCGTCCTATCGGAAAAGGAAATTCTGGAATCAAGCTTAGAATCTGACCAGATAGAACGGCTTATCGCGGTGAAATCCGCGATGCCGTCCTATCATCCGCGCCAAGATAACGGCAGGCTTCAGCCCGACGATATATGGCGGTCAGAACTTCCCGAAGATGTGAAGCGCCGCCTTGCCCAACACATTGTTGACCGCATCGAGCGCCAACGGGATGCCGAACGCGAAGGTGTTGCCCTTGATATGGACGACTACGAGCGCGCACGGCAGGCCGAACGCGATGCAGCCGCCCGTTCAATGGGCGATTGGGGCAGAGGTCGAGGGCGGTAGCAGCAGCAATTTTACGCTGTGCTTTTGAAGCAACGGCGCTATCCATCTATTATACGGCGTACATATGTATTTATTTATTTATATGAATATATATGTAAATATTTATTTATGTAAATAAATAAAGAAACCAATAAATAAATACATAAATAAATATTGGAATAAATATCTGTGAAGGTTATTGCCATTGTTTCCCAAAAGGGCGGCGCTGGAAAGACAACGCTTGCCACACACCTTGCCGTCAAAGCCGTTTCAGAAGGCCATAATGTCGGCCTCATTGACCTAGACCCACAAGGGAGCCTGTCCGCATGGGCGTCAGCCCGTGAGGCCGAGCAGCCTTATTTTATCGTGGCCGATGGTGCTTTGAAAACGCAGATAGAAAAGCTGCGGAAGGGCGGGTTCGATATGATTTTTATCGACACCCCGCCCAACAGCATCAACACCTTTGACGAAATGCAGGTGGCTGACTTCTTTCTGGTTCCCGTTAAGGCCAGCCCGCACGACCTTAGAACCGTCCCGGCAACGTGGGAACTTATCGGAGATAAAGGCAGGGCGGCTTTCGTCCTGAATGACGTAACGCCGCGCACCCGTATTGCATGGGATACGCTGCAAACCCTGTCACAGCTTGGAGCCGTGGCCGGTTCGGTTGCTTCCCGCGTCACCTATGCGGAAAGCCAGATTGATGGCCGTACCATTCAGGAAATCGAACCAAAGGGCAAAGGTGCTGCGGAAATCGGCAAGATTTACCGCTTTCTTATGGATAAACTGAACAACGAAGGGGAGGGGCAATGAGCAAGCCACGCATTGATATGAGTCTGGTCACACCGAAAGAGCAGGCTAAACCAAGCATCCTGAAAGCGCAGGAAATACGCTTGCAGCCACTTCCTGCGGGCGTTCAGCCGATGCGGCGCACCGTAACCTATTCGCTGCGGGAAGACGTTTTGGAACTGCTGCACAAGGCAAAATATGAAACCGGCCTGAAATACAATCAAATCATCGAGAATGCCTTGATTGCGGCCTATGGTGAAAACGGTCATCCGTGATTTTGCCGCGCCGCTGGCAGATGCTTATACAGCGTCGATAGGCTGACACCAAGCCGCTTTGCTACGGCTGTCACGGTTATATTATCATCTTTCAGCAGCGCCCTTGCGGCGGCAATATCATTGTCGTTAAGCGCTTTCGGTCGCCCGCCAATTTTGCCGCGAGCGCGGGCAGCAGCAAGGCCAGCCGCCGTGCGTTCGCGGATAATACTGCGCTCAAATTCCGCCAGTGCGGCGAAGACGTGGAAAATCAGCTTGCCGCCCGCTGTGGCCGTATCAATGCTTTCGGTCAGCGAACGCAGGCCGATGCCACGCTGTTCCAGTGTTTCCATCGTGGCGATAAGCTGCCCTGTTGACCGCGCCAGGCGGTCAAAGCGCCAGACAACAAGCGTGTCGCCTGCGCATAGGCAATCAAGGGCAGCTTTAAGCTGTGGGCGATTACGCTGTGCCCCGGACGCGCGTTCTTCAAAAATCTGTTCGCAGCCTGCCGCCTTCAGGGCGTCAAGCTGTAACTCCGGCTTCTGGTCAAGCGTGGAAACACGCGCATATCCAACCAGCATCAGGCGATTTCTTGAATGGCTCGTTGGCAAGCCTTGGCAAGAGGCTCTAAATCATTGGTGATAAGGTTCCATAGGATTTCAGGGGCAACGCCATCGTAGGCGTGACGCAGAACATTTCCTAATCCTCGGATGTTGCGCCAAGGGATATGCGGTGCAGTGATTTCCGCTGCTTCACCCAGCTTGATTGCCGCTTCGCTAACGCGCATCAAACAGCGTTCTACTGCGTCGCAGGTTCGTTCATCAGCCAGAAAATGCGCCTTATCGAAGCCATCAAGATATAGACGAATACGCGCGATATTCTCCAAAATATCGGCATAGCGCCGCGAAGGGCTACTAGAAGGCACGAATACTGTCCCTTTCGATTTCATTCAAAAGGTCAACGCGCCGTATGGGAAACGTCACAACGTCAACAGATTTACCTAATCTGGACGCAATGAAGTCTTTAACCGCAACCAAATTCAGGAGAGAAAAGCCCCCATCTTTGTCAACGTCCAACGCTAAATCCACATCAGAGAACGCAGTTTCTTGACCGCGTGCCACAGAACCAAACAAACGTACACTTCTTACCCCCATTGCGCGGAGGTCTGTTTCTATTTTCGATATTTCGGAAATAACGTCGTCTTTATACATATAATATATTCCAATAATTCATAAATATTATGTGTTCTTATGCAGGTCATTTCAAGAAATAGTTTTCGGAAACAATATGGCTTCTATTTTGGCATGTTTTTATCAAAGGTAAGTCTTTCCGAAAAACGGTCGTTTCCCGGAAAGCTTCTATTGCTGCCCGTATTCCAAAATCCGCAACGGTGGCGCATCGGGGTTTGCTTCAGCATTTCGCGAACAGTGTCAGCACGATTTCTTCCAGCGCCGTTGTACGTATGGCGAATAATTATGCTGGTATTGGTGCTGCCATTCTACCACGAACGGCAGATGATTGTTTTCCAACTGTTGCATGAGGCTCCTGTTTTAATGCCGCATGAAAAGGCTGTGTCATAGCAGGGAATAGAGTGGTAATTACCATCGTCAACGCCTGCCGGGCAGGTGGGCTGGGATGATGAGGAACAACCTACAACGCTTGTTCCATATGTTCGCGGAAGCCACGTACAGGAAGTGTAAATAAAAGTTTCATAAAAACTACTCTTTGAGACAAATACCCCATTTTGACAGGTTTTCTCGGTCGAACTATTGCAGCGCCCATTGAGTCCACCTTGTGCAGGGTATTTAAAGAACTGAACTTTTTGACCTTCTTCGTAACGTTGCCCGTTCAGGTAGCACGGAACTGTACAAGCGCTGAACGTCAGACCGTTGGGATAATTCCGAAAACTGTTCCATTCATTTGCCGTGCCGATAAACACCATCCGCGTCCCGGAGCCGGGATTTTTTACCTGACGGCATACGCCGTGCGCGTCGATTTTTACGGTCTGACCTGCCGGAATGGATATGCCTGTTTGAGCATTTCCATGCGCAGCGACGAAAACAGCGAGAATAGGTAGGAGAAGACGCCAGATCATTGCGAGCCTCTGGTGTACATGACGCCGTTTTTCTCATGATAGCCGTCATCATCACATATTCGGCGGTCTTGAGCGGCCTCAAGTGTGCGAACACGGTTTTCAAGCTGTTTTACCGCCTCGATTAACGGCGCAATCATCTGGCTGTAATCGACGGACTTTATGCCGCTTTCATCGGTGCGTACAGCTTCGGGCATGACCTGCTCTACGTCCTGTGCGATAAGACCATAAGCGGGTCTATTCCCAGCTTTCCAGAAAAAACGCTTTCCCTCAATGTCGTGGAGTAAGGCAAGGGGATTGGTTATAAGGGTGATGTTTTGTTTTAGGTTGACGTCGGATTGCTGATAAAAGGCATTTGCGGTTAAGGAACCTGTGAATAGCCCGTTACCAATAACATGCAGTTTTTGCGATGGCGCACCGGTGCCAATTCCAACATTACCAGAAGGCGTAATTCTTACACGCTCTTGCGAATCCAGCCCTCCACTACGTAATACAACATCCACCCCGGATAGCACGGCTTCACCTTGTCGTGTGGGATTGGTTCCCCACAACTCCAACCAACTTAAGCTCTCGTTGGCATTAGGCCCTGAATGAAAAACATATACAACTGAAGGTGAATTGTTCGACCTTGCGTCTATCCCCCCCACAACGCTTAGCTTTCGGTCTGGGTGTGTCTCATTTATTCCGATACCAATATTTCCCGCTTCTGTGACAGTAATAGCGCTTTTAAGTAGCCCCGCCCATGTTTCTAATAAACGGATTTGCGCCGCTTGTTTGGCATTCTGTAAACCGCGTGCACTGCTTGGCACGGTGAAGCGCTGTTGCGCTTCTGCCGTGGTCAATCCGAAGAAAAGAAAGAGGGTGAGCGCCACAAGCAGGCAAGATTGTCCCTTGTTCATGTCGTTCTCTCTCCCCATTTATTCCCGTTGTGCCGGTTTTAGGAGCGACATGTTGCCCACCACGGGGATAGAAGTGGTTTATCGCAACATATCGCTCTCAAAACTGGCAGCGTATAAGCATTAGCAACGCCTATCCTGTTCATTCTCATGATTTATGGAGGGGAACGCCAACCAAAAACTGAAAATCAGGGCAATCGTTGCTTGCGATATTCCAATTCTTCATCGACCAGTGTTACAATTTCGCGGTAAGTTTGAATCCAGCCCGTTTCCAGATACTCGGCTATCATTTCCTGAAACGCGACCACGGCAGCTGAAACGATATGCACACGCCAGCGGCGAATATCGGCGGCGAGTTCCGCAGCCGCCGAAGGATGCAATATGCCGGTATCATTATCACGGTGCAGGCGCACGCGGCGGCACACGTTCTCAATGACCGTGATAATGCCGGGTGCGTTCATGAAACGGACATTGAAAGGCATGGAATTGCTGTTGTGATAGTGGCAACCGTCAAATATCGGCACGCGGTCAAGCGCTTCGCGGGAGTACAGCGCAGCGAGAGGATGGCCATAAGAGGGGAATAATGCCTGCCCTGCCAGAACATCGCTGACAAAGCGGCTATTCACAATGCGCGGGAACTGTTCAACCACGATACCGCGTTCGGTTACGGTTTCCGTTGCGCCGAAAACCGCATCAAGGTGGCCGTGTTCCATCATCGCCATGCGTTCATCCAGATGGAGCGGCAGCGGGTCGTCATCATCCTGAAAATACACATACGGGTTAGAGCCGATGGAAACACCAAGCTGGCGTAGCATGTCTGGCCTGCCCATCGGTGCATTGGTTGCCGATACACGCGGCAGCACCATTGTTTCCCGTGCTTTATCCAGCCAGCGGAGCAGGGCTTGCACATTGTCTTCGTGGTCGTCATCGAACACCACAATGAAATGGTGGCGCATCCAGCGCTGCGGGTCTAGCGCAGCCTCCTGCAAGATGTGGCGGTAGTAAAGATGCCCACGCCGTGAGGGAGTGATGAAATCAATCAGATCGGTGCGTTTACGGCTTGGCATGCAGCAAATATCTTTCATGGAAACCCGCAACCTTTCCAGATCGCGGGCCTCACGAACGCTCCGATGCCTTCTTATGGGGCGGGTTTTGAATGATTGCTGACAGGCGGGAAGCTCGAAAAGTGGCGATAAAAAACGGCCATCCCAAGATGACCGTTTCCACACGCAGGAACGACACCTCGCCGATCCTTTTTCAGCTTAGCACAAGTGGAAACCGCACTGCTTCCATTTCCGGTTTTGATGCCTGTCATCAGACGATTTACGAAATTTGCCATAAGGCATGTGAAAACCCTTCGGGGTTTGCACTTTCCTTACCGTTTTCCCGTGCGACAAGCTGATTTCGTCGCAGATGTATCTGCGATGCACTCCAAAACGAGATGACAAAGCCGCCCTTACGCAAAAGGGCGGCTTTGTTTATATCTTTAGCAGCCACTTCCAAGAGAGGCTATGCCACCGCCGCCACGCAGTTTTTGAAGGGTGCAGATATTTTCCTGCAATTTTTGGCAGGAAAACTTCTTTCGGTCTTTTGCAAACAAATCGGAAAACTTCGATTTTTCATCGCAAACATAGCTCTGCGTTTTTATCCATTCACCGAATTTATTCTCGTCACTGCAATAGGGCACCCGAAAACTTGTGCAGCTGATGTCCAGCAGGTTAGACCATAGCGAGCCTTCTTCACCAAAATCTGCGACCGCATGATAACAGGACATCATTTTCTGATGGAAACTCGCATCAGAAACGTGTCCATCGAATTTTTTATTGATGAAGTCTTTAATCCTTTGGGTTTCATATTTCGAATAAGCATGGAAATAATTGTTATATTTCCCGTTGGTTTTTATGAAGTCAGGGTCAAAGTCATCCTTGTTCCTGCTCATGTAACTATTTAATGCTCCATAGCGGGAGTCATCCATTTTGCTTATCGGGCAGGCCTGTTGATAGGCAAGGGCTTTGGCGATTTCCTGCACGACGGTTTTATGGGCATCAGGCATGCCTGCCGGGGGTGTCGGTTCTGCGATTTGCGCAAAGGCATTGCTGGAAAGCAGTGTCGCAAACCCCAATGCGCTGAATATTGATTTTATGCGCGACATGGTGTTTCCAAGAACGAGCGCGTGCATGGTCATGTGGTCTTTCCTTTCAATCCAGTGCGTATCCAATGAAAATTGATGTTCTGGCGGCTTCATCGCGCAGGCATTCTGCTTCCAGCGCCATGCCGGTTTGTCCGAATTGCGCGGTATCCTGAAACACACTGCATTTGATTTTCGCAAACGGTGCGCTTGCCTTGGCGATTTTTGCGATGTTGGCAGAAAAGCTGGTGCCGTTATCTTCTTTCCAGCTCTCTACAGCGTCATCTCGCAATGTGTTCCAAGCTTCTGCTTCATCCAACAGGCATTGGCTTTGGCCTGAAATCTGCGGGATGGGTGCCATATTTTCGAATTTTCCTGCACAGGAATCCGAATAGCTGCCAATGCAAACCAGTGTTTCATCGGCGTTCACCTTGCCTTTCAGGCAGGCAATCAGGGTGCGCCGCGCTTCTTTTGGTGAAGCTGATGCTATATCAGGAAGAAGCAGCGCACTTATGAGTAAGAGCGCACATAAAGCTGTTTTATTGGTCTTCATGATCATATGCCCCCCGACATAAGAAAACAGAGAACAGCATAGGAGCAGCCGTTCTAATTCCCACCCAGATTGACCAAGACGACAAAGAAGATGACAACCCACATGATGGGGGAAACAAATATTGCTGTCAGCAGCAGGCCAAGGCCACCTTCTTTTCGTGACATTTGCATTGCGGCGATAAGCATCGAAATAGCAATGAGAATGGCTCCGATGAATGTTCCCACAATAGGGATCACGAAAAACGCCCATCCTATAAACAGTAATATCCAACCCGCTTTGCTCTTTGATGGATGGATTGCGCGTGCCTGTTCCATTTCTTCGTTCCTTTTAAACATGCCCGGCTGATATGCGCCAAGGCCAAGTAATACCAAAGTGATGCTCCGCAGGTAGCCAAGAAGGCAGCGTGCAAGGAGGCTGTATGTTTGTATTTGGCAGGCAGTAAGGGTAAAGCTGATGGTCACGGCGCCAAGCTGTTGTATGTACAGCACGCTCGCTCATGCTGAATATATTGTTCAGCTGAAATAATAATGCATGAATAGATTTGCTTATTGTAGAATACGTACGAAAACGTTCGTTTTTGTCAAAGAAGAAAATGCCGCATTCGCAGCATTCATTCACAGGCAAACCGGGCGCTTTGAGGGCATGGCTAAAATAAATCTAGCAACGGACAAAAACGAACGTTTCTGTCAACGCTGAAAACGCATTTGAGCCTCTAAATCATAATAATGAAAGCTCTTTTGATGCGAATTGGCTATGCACGTGTGTCTACACTTGAACAGAATCTCAATCTGCAACGCAACGCGCTTAAAAATGCAGGGTGCGAACATATCTTTGAAGACCTTGGCGTATCTGGTAAGGCTACCGAGCGCAAGGGGCTGGCCGCAGCCATGAATGCCTTGGGAAAAGGCGATACGCTGGTTGTCTGGCGGCTGGATAGGCTTGGCCGGTCACTCGGCCACCTCATTGAAATCATCAACCAGATTGCCGCCAAAGGCGCGCATTTCCAGTCACTCAATGAGGCCATAGACACCAATTCGTCAGGCGGTCGCCTTGTCTTTCACATGATGGGCGCTCTTGCAGAATTTGAGCGATCACTTATCAGCGAACGCACCCGTGCTGGTTTGAAGGAGGCGAAAGATTCCGGCAAAACGCTTGGTCGTCCGAAATCACTTACCGCCCGACAGGTCGATATAGCCCGCAAAGCGTTGGCTTCTGGTGAAGCGACTATCGAAGAGCTTGCGGAGCGGTACGGTGTGCATTCACGCACATTGACCCGCGCTTTCAAGCGGCTGAAGTAACTGTTGGCGTAGATAAACGCCGTCCTGTCTGCACCTTAGCCGATGAACTCCGCTTATTTCGTTGCTTTGTGGGGTTGTTCTCAATTTGGCATTCCTAGCGAGCATCCACCTATGACCTCAAGGCGGCGGCAGTAATTTTTCTCCCCGCCTTCGGCTTCCTCGCGGCCACTCCGTTCCAGAAAAATCCCGGCCTCTGCCTCTCACCCTGCGGGTTCACCCAAGGGTGAGGTCGGCGTCTGCCCGCTTTCCCGTCAGCCATCGAACAACGCACAAGCAAGAAAGGAGTGCATCAGATGGCAAAGGTAGCGCAAAAACTGGACGTTTATACCGAAATCACCAACCAGATTATCGCCGCGATTGAGAAAGGCGCAGACAAGTTCCAGATGCCTTGGCACCGTACCGGCACGGCAACCATGTCCCCGATGAACATCGACACCGGCAACGCCTATCGCGGAATCAACATCGTGTCCCTGTGGGCAGCAGCGCAGGTGCGGAACTTCGATACCGGCATTTGGGGAACCTACCGCCAATGGCAAAACGCGGGATGCCAAGTCCGCAAAGGTGAAAAGTCCTCGCTCGTCATCTTCTACAAGGAGTTTGAACGTGACGACGAAGACAGCGACCGCAACGATGAACAGCCGCGCAAGCGCCTCATGGCTCGCGCATCCCGCGTCTTCAACGTCGCGCAGGTTGATGGCTACACGCCCGAAGCAGTGGAGCCGGTTGCCAATCCGGTTGCCCCGATAGACGCCGCAGACCGCTTCATCACCGCAACCAAGGCTAAAATCAGTCATGGCGGCGAAAGTGCCTACTACGCCCCGGCAACGGATGCTATCCAGATGCCGCCCCGTGAAAGCTTCCACGGCACCGCCACCAGCAGCGCGACGGAAGCCTATTACAGCACCCTGTTGCACGAACTGACCCACTGGAGCGGTCACAAGAGCCGTTGCGACCGCTTCACAGATGGCGCTTTCAAGAAAGATGATTACGCCCGTGAAGAACTCGTGGCCGAACTTGGCGCAGCTTTCCTTTGCGGCCACCTTGGCGTGACGCTGGAACCGCGTCCCGACCACGCCGCTTACATCGACCACTGGCTGAAAATCCTGAAGGCCGATAGCAAAGCTATCTTTCAGGCTTCCAGCCAAGCCACCAAGGCGGTCGATTTTCTGAAGGGGCTACAAGCGTAGCCCCAATTTCCCCCGCCAATCTATGGGCGGAATGAAGCGTCTAAACCGTGCCGCCAATGCCTTTGAACTTCTCCACGAATGCCGCAATCTTCCCAAACACGGTTTGTTTTTTAGTCAGATATTGCGGGTTAAGCGGACTCATTTTCGGCAGAATGCTATTCAGCTCCGTGCCGTTTTCACTGGCAAATTCCCGCTTGATGGACGTCATGATATAGCGCTTGGCCGCTTCAACATTCAGCCCTTCGGCGTCAATCAATTCTTCCGCCTCGCGCTTTTGTTCGGCTTGCGCATAGGTGAAAAACGCATCAATGATGCTGGCCTTATCGCCTATCTGGTCAAGGTCGGTTTGATTGATGAAGTCAACCAGCAGGCTTTCTTTGGCGCGGTTGCCCAAGCTGGAACGGATGATGCGCCGGACATCCTCGACCAACTCGGCCTTGTTCTTGATTTTCTTATTCTTCTCGAAAATCTGTTCCAAGATATAGTCAAGGTTGATTTCCTGCGATTTCAGAAGGTCAACCTCAAAGACAACATCATCCCAGTCAATCGTCGACTTATCCTGCTGATCCGCGGCTTTTTCTTTACGCAGCCAATCGCGAATATCGTTGTATGTGGATTTGTAATCCTGAACTTTACGCTCTGCCGGCAACTCCACGGACTTCAGGACATCCATATCCTCATCACTCAAGGCATGCTGCGCTTTGAATGCCTCTAATGCCTCCGCATCATCCATATTGATGCTCTGCAAGCTATTGAGGTAGGAAAACTCGTCATAGTTTTGCAGGATATTTTCCAGACGTAGGTATTCGCCAAAGAGCTTGGCAAAGGCTTTTTTATCAGCCTCCTTTTCAATGGTAGCTGGGTCAGGGAAGCGTTCTGCCAGTTCCGTCAATACATCGACAAAACCGCGCCGTGCTTCACCGGTCGCCGCATCGGTAAAGCCTTCCATATATTCCTTGTAGCTCTTTTCCAGCACCACATTCTTGGTGTTCGTATCGCCAAACAATGTGATGGCGTCGATGGTCGCCTGCTCCAAATCGCGGAATGTGACGATATTGCCAAAGGTTTTGGTTGCGTCAAAAATGCGGTTGGTGCGGGAATAGGCTTGTATCAGGCCGTGGTAACGCAGGTTCTTATCCACGAACAACGTATTGAGGATTGGCGCATCGAAGCCGGTCAGGAACATGCCTACCACAATCAGCAAATCAATATCCCGCGCCTTCACCCGTTTGGCCAAGTCGCGGTAATAATTTTGGAAGCCGTTGCTATCGACGCTGAAACTCGTCTTGAAAAAGCCGTTGTAGTCGTTGATTGCCGCCGTCAAAAACTCTTTGGCGCTCTTGTTCATCGCAGACGTATCAAATGTTTCGTCTGGAATTTCGCCCTCGGCGTCCTGTGCCTCATTTGCGGCAAAAGAGAAGATGGTGGCAATTTTGAGAGGCTTTTCGCTGCCAGCCTGCAAGGCGTTTAACCGCTCATAATACAGCTTGGCCGCATCCACGCTGCTGACCGCAAACATGGCATTAAAGCCCTTGTTGTTGCCTTGCAAGCGGTGGGTTTTCTGGCGAAAATTGTTCAGAATGTATTGCGAGATTTCCTTGATGCGTTCGGGGTGCAGCAAGGCTTTCTTGTTCTCTGCCGCGCTTAGCTTGTCTAAATCCTGCTCTGTTTCAATGCCCCTGAATTGCGGACGCACATCGTTATAGTCCACCTTGAACTTCAGCACTTTTTCATCCCGGATGGCATCCGTAATGACATAGGTGTGCAACTGTTGGCCGAACACGCTTGCGGTTGTTTCCGCACCCAGCGCGTTTTGCGGGAAAATTGGCGTGCCGGTAAAGCCGAACTGGTAAAAGTGCTTGAACTTCTTTTTCAGGTTCTTTTGCGCTTCACCGAACTGGCTGCGATGGCATTCATCGAAGATGAAGACCACCTGCTTGTTATAAACCGCCAGATCGCCTTCGCTTTTCATCAGATTGTTGAGCTTTTGAATCGTCGTGACGATAATCTTGTTATCGTCCTTTTCGATATTCCGCTTCAATCCAGCGGTGCTGTCTGACCCGTTCACGCTATCAGGCGAAAAGCGCTGATATTCCTTCATTGTCTGGTAATCGAGGTCTTTTCTATCGACCACGAAAAACACCTTGTCGATGAACTCAAGCCCTGTGGCCAGGCGCGCTGCCTTGAAACTGGTCAGCGTTTTGCCTGAACCGGTCGTATGCCAGATATAGCCACCGCCTTCCGGCTTGCTCCAATTTTTGGCCTCATAAGAGCTTTTGATTTTCCAGAAAATGCGCTCCGTAGCTGCAATCTGATACGGGCGCATGACCAGCAAGGTATCGCTAACGTCAAAGACTGAATAATGCAGCAAAACGCTCAATAGCGTGTGTTTCTGGAAGAATGTGGCGGTGAAGTCCTTTAAGTCCTTAATCAGACTGTTATCGGCCTTCGCCCAATTCATCGTGAAATCGAAGCTGTGCTTATCGCGTTTTGTCGTGTTGGCGAAATAGCGGGTATCGGTGCCGTTGGAGATAACGAAAAGCTGCAAATACTTATAAAGCGAATTATCGCTGCTGAAGCTCTCTTTGCTGTAGCGGTGTATCTGGTTAAACGCCTCGCGGATGGCCACGCCGCGCTTTTTTAACTCGACCTGCACCAGTGGCAGGCCGTTCACCAAAATCGTCACATCGTAACGGTTGGCAGACGTTCCAGTCTGTTCAAATTGCGTGATAACCTGCACTTTGTTGCGGGCAATGTGCTTTTTATCGACCAGATAGATGTTCTGGAAACGTCCATCATCGAAGACAAAATCATGGATATAATCGTCATGAAGTTTGCGGGTTTTGTCGACAATGCCCTCGCTGGGGCTATCCAGATAGGTTTCCACAAAGCGCAGCCATTCGCTTTCTGAAAACTGCACATTATTGAGGGTTTGTAGCTGTTCACGCACATTGGCCAGCATGGCCTTTTGCGTGGTTATATCCTGCCGAAATTCGTAACCCTGATTGCGTAAATCCTGAATAAGCTCGCGTTCTAAATCACTTTCGCTCTGGTAGCCCTCTGCGGCTTCCCATTGCTTGGTGTATTTATCCAGAACGATATAGCGGTTTGTTTCCGCAATCGGATTGGTGATTTCGGCCATGTGCTTCCCCTTATGCAGCAACCGCTTCCGGCTTCGGGAAGCTCAAAAGTAAATCGCGATAGTATTCATACTGTTTTTGGCGCAGCTCAATCTCGCGTGGCAAGCCTTCCTCAAGTGAGGTTGTCAGTGCATCGAATTTGTCGAGAATGGAAACAATGCGTGCTTGTTCGGCAAATGATTTCGTGCGGTCGTTAGGATATGGAATGGGGATGCGGGTTTTATATATATTGTCATTATATAATCTATCTATTGTCCCGCCACCTGCAATGTACCACTTTGCAATCTTATAAAAATGCCACAAATACTTGTTGGTCACTATAGTTTCGTCATTATCCAGCCAGACTATATTGCTATCCTGAAAATATGCGGGTTCTCCGTTGTAGATAACAGTGCGGCCAATTGTTCCTGATGCTGATATAAGAATATCGCCTTTTTTGGGGAATGAGTATTTTTCTTTATATGATTCATATAAATCACTGGAGATAAACGCATCGGCCTGCTTACCAAACGTACCAATCTTATAAAATGGTATATCGCCTATAGAGGCTGTTTGGCTTTTGAGAATACGCTTACACATTTTCACATTGCCAATATCCCCCAGCGTCTTCCACTCGACTTCGCCGTCCTCAAAAGTGAGGAGTTGGTCGCGATAATAGTTGTATTGCTTTTTGCGGGCGGTAAGCTCCGCGGTAAGCTCCGCGGTAAGCTCCGTAAATGCGTCCAAAATCCGCACAATCTCTGCCTGAATAGCAAGCGATTTCTCAGGATTGTCAGGGCAGGGGATGGGGATTTGAAAATTTGCTATTGTTGATAGAACAATATACGTCATTGCGGCGCTATTTGTTTTTTCCTCTAGGTATTTTTTAAGCCTGCTTTTAATAACATAGTATAGGAATCTGACATTTATGGTATGAGAAAAATTCGTTAGAACATATGTTCTTTGGTATGCCTCAAATTTTCCTATGTAGTGTTTTACCTCGCCAACGTTTGCGTTCCCAGCTATGAGTAACGCTTCTGTATCCCAACGATATTTATCAATTTTGCTTACTTCGCGGGCAGTCGTAAAAAACTTGTATTTACCATTATCAATAGCTGCATTAGCATTTAGCTTTCCCGTTTCAATTGTGCATAGTTCTCCCATTGAAGACCACTCAACCGCTGCCCCATCCAACAGCATTTCCAAAAAATTATGGTTACTCATGCCTCAATCTCCGCAATGATGGCATCAATATCGGTGCGTAGCTGGTCAATTTTGGAAACAGTTGTTTTAATTTCGGCGTTCAGCTCGGTGATGTTAATCACTTCACGAGTATCTTTTGCCTCAACATAGCTGCTTACCGAAAGATTATAATCATTCGCGGCTATGGCATCGCTATCAACGGATATAGCGAAATGCTTTTCATCCTCTTTACTGTCAAACACCTGCATGATCTTTTTGATATGCTCATCGGTGAGGATGTTGTTATTGGTTTCCTTTTTGAACAGGCCACTGGCATCAATGAATTGAACTTTTGTGTCTGTTTTGTTTTTGGCCAGTACCAGAATGTTGACAGCAATGGTCGTGCCGTAAAACAGATTGGGAGCCAGTGAAATCACCGTCTCCACAAAATCATTCTCAACCAGATATTGTCTAATTTTTCGCTCTGCTCCACCGCGATAAAAAATTCCCGGAAAACAAACAATCGCAGCCCGACCTCTGGGTGAAAGATAGCTTAGAGCATGCAGCACAAAGGCAAGGTCTGCCTTGGATTTAGGAGCCAGAACACCTGCGGGTGCAAAGCGCTCATCGTTAATCAGTGTCGGGTCGTCCGAGCCAATCCATTTAACGGAATAAGGTGGATTGGAAACGATAGCATCAAATGGCTTATCATTTTGAAAATGCGGATTTCTTAGTGTATCGCCTAGCTGAATATTAAACTTGTCGTAATTTATGTTGTGTAAAAACATGTTCATACGCGCAAGGTTGTAGGTGGTGTGGTTGATTTCCTGCCCGAAAAAACCTTCCTCAATCACATGAGCATCAAAATGCTTTTTAGCTTGCAGCAACAGTGAGCCAGAACCACAGGCTGGATCATAGATTTTATTGACCTTGGTTTGCTTGTGCATGGCCAGTTGCGCAATCAACTTGGAAACATGCTGTGGTGTAAAAAATTCACCACCAGATTTACCGGCGTTAGCAGCGTAATTTGAAATGAGAAACTCGTAAGCATCACCGAAAAGGTCAATCTGGCTGCCATGGAAATCACCAAAATCTAAGCCTGCCACACCTTTAAGAACAGAAGCCAAACGAGCGTTTTTATCTTTAACCGTATTGCCAAGGCGGTTGCTGGTCGTATCAAAATCAGCGAATAAACCTTTAATGTCACCTTCTGACTGATAGCCGTTGGCCGAGCCTTCAATCTCTTTGAAGATATTGGCCAGATCGGTGTTCAGGTTTTCGTTGGTATTGGCAGTTTTTGCAACATTGACGAAAAGCTGGCTGGGGTAGATGAAATACCCTTTGGTTTTAATTGCGTCATCTTTAATTTCTGGGGTGATAACGGTGTCAGGCATTGCCGCATAATCAATGCTGTCGTCGTCAGCTTCGATGTAGCTGGTGAAGTTCTCGCTGATAAAACGATAAAACAGCGTACCGAGAACATATTGCTTGAAATCCCAGCCATCGACGGCACCGCGAACGTCATTTGCAATAGCCCAGATTTGGCGCTGTAAGGCGGCGCGTTGTTGAGCGCTAGTCATTGTCATTCCTCTTCGCTTTTTTGTTCTTGTTTGATGTTCCAGCGATCAAACTTGCCTTTACGTCAGCGCCATGACCCATCACCTTAAAACACTGCAATTTCCTGCCCTTAACCAGTGGATATGAGAATCTCATGGTCGGAGCGCACTGGTTAAGAAAGTATGGCAAAACTTGGGCAGGAGCAAGAATGTATCATTCTGTTATCTCGCGTGACTGCGCCTTTGTTTATCGTCCAGTTACATAATCGCGACACAAACGAAAAAAGCCCCGCAATGCGAGGCTTCGTCTGGTTTTATTCGTCATTTTCAAGCCGCTGGCGCTAGGCGGTGGCGGTCAATCCAAAGCTGAAAAGCGTGCCGGTCAATGTAAATCCGGTTTGAGATTTTGACGATGGCCGATGCAAGCCCGTTCGTGTGTGCATGAAATATGTGCCAGCGAAGCATGTGTTCGGTCAGAAAAGGTGCTTCGGCCACTAACTGCTTTACGGTGCGCAAATCCTCGTAATTCGCCAATGTCGTTTCCATCCATAGTCGTTGGCGTCGTTATGGTGGGTGAATTAATTTCCAGATAGTTCCTTTCTTTTTTTTCGCAAGTGCTTTTTTGCGACCGCCAAGCGGTCGCACTATGGTCTTTGAAAAAAAGGATATATGATAGGTGCCTACGCCGTCAGAAGATGTTTTCGCTCAATGTTTCAGCCAGACCGCGTTTGTGGTCATTAGACAGGTGCGCATAGCGCTTCACCATTTGCAGGGTTCTGTGGCCGAGCATATCCGCGATTTCCAGCAGGCCAGCCCCTTGCATGGCAAGATAGCTGGCTGTGCTGTGCCGCAGGTCATGGAAACGAAAATCCTTGACGCCGGAAGCATCAAGGGCATTTTCCCATGCCCTGCGAATGTCAATCGCCGCCAGCAGGTCACGGCGCGGGAATAGCCACCGCACATCAGCATCGGGTAGGCTTTCATCATAGCTGTCATTCACCCACTGAATATGCTCTTTCAGCAATTCGTGCAGGTGGCCGACAATCGGCGCCGAACGGGTATCGCCATTTTTTGTATCGCGCAGCACGGCCATGCCGCGCACCATATCCATGTCGCGTAGGGTCAGCCCCAAGATTTCACCTTTTCGCGCCCCTGTCGAAAGTGCGAAAATAACGATGGGGTAAAGCTGGTGGTTGTCGCTGTCACGGCAGGCTTGCAGCAGCCCTTTGCGTTCACTGGCGTCAAGATAACGGTCGCGCTGGTCGCGGATGCCGGTAATTTTATTGACACCATCGAGCGGATTGCTGCCAATCCAGCCCCATGTGTGCGCGTGCTTGAACAGCACCGCCAACGTGTCGCGGTAGTGTTTCAGCGTTTTGCGGGATTTCGGCTTTGGGGCAGGGGGGATTGTCTTGCCGTCTTGCACCTTTGGCTTGGCACGGCCATCAGGGGCGGAAGCCAGCTTTTCCATACGTTCTTCGATAAGGTCTGGCGTGATGTACGATAAAGCATGTGTGCCGAGTTCCCGTTGCCAATAGCTTAAATACGTCTGTGCGGCACGCTGTGTCGTTTTTGCGAGGGTCGGGAGGATTTCCTTCTCATAGCGCGTAATAACGTCTGAAAGCGCTTTACGCTTCGCCGTGAGAACCACATTCTTGATTTCGCCGTTGCGAATGGCGGTTTCGGTTTTCGCTGCCCAAATCTTGGCATCGGTCAAACGCTGAAAAGTTTTCTTCTGGCGAGGAAAACCAGCAATCCGAATATCGACCATATAGACGGTGCTGCCTTTGCGTTCCCGTTTCTCAATCGTAGCCATGTCATCCCCCTTTCGAGATTGCCCCTGTGCATCAGGTAAAGCGAGCCTGAAGGTGTGAAAAACGCCCTTTAGGGGCAGTTCAGGGGCAGTGAATTTCACGGAATGGCAATAATAGTCAACTGGAATTGTAGCGAGGTGTTGCCGTAACTATCCGTAAATAAAGGCTTTTGTAATTGGCGCTTATTGGCGGTAATAGTTCCGCATCAGGCTCATAACCTGAAGGCCGCAGGTTCAAATCCTGCCCCCGCAACCAAAATTATACAATAATATCAAATAAATAGCCCTAGACCTCGGTCTGGGGCTATTTGCTTTTTTGAGATCGTGCGCCACTGGTGCGCCACCGTGAACCCAATTGTCAATCGGCGTTTAAACGGGACCCCTTATCGGCGTCCAAAAAGTACCCCTCCTTTAGGTTGCAAGGTTTAGCGTGCGCGGGCCCGTAACTTTAAA
>NZ_JAYEXN010000040.1:0-28926 GCF_044435015.1 Ochrobactrum sp. S1502_03 | reverse complement strand
CTCGTCTGTCAAACCGATCCGTTCGCCCAAAGTAGCCTCCAAATGGAAGCTTTGAATCAAAAATCGATTCCGCAGTCAACCTTTGTCCACGAGCGCTAGAAGAACTTAATAAGCTCCTTAAAGAGCATGACCACCGTCGATTGTAATCACCGAACCTGTCATATAACGGCTGGCTTCTGAAGCCAGCATAAGCACCACGCCATCGAGGTCCTGCATCTCGCCTAAACGCTTCATAGGATTAGAGGCCTTTAAATAAGATGCGATTGGCCCCAAAAGATGTTGCTCATTGATTCGCGTTGGAAACCAGCCCGGAGCGATGGCATTGACCCGTATATCATAGGGTGCAAGTTCGAGCGCCAATGCACGCGTCATTTGCGTCACACAGGCCTTGGACATCGCATAGCCTGCGGTACTTTTTTGCAGTCGCTCAGCAAGTATGCTGGTCGTATTGACGATTGCACCGCCCGCGCCGCGCTTGACCATGCGCCTTGCAACTTCCTGCGCAGTGAAAAACGCTCCCGTTACATTTACATTGAACATATGCGCCAGCATGCCCGGGGTGGTGTCGAGCGCGCGCGCAACATGAGCAACGCCGGCATTATTGAAGAGAACATCTATCGGGCCCAGAACCCGCTCCACTTCGTCGAATGCTGCACTGATTTCATCTGGCTGCGTCACGTCAGCAACAACACTGAGCACCATACCATCGCAAAGAAAGACATCGCTGTCTTCACTGCGTGAAATTGAAACGATGTGCGCCCCGTGGTTCGCAAGCACCCGAACCATCCGCCGCCCCAGACCGGAAGATCCCCCGGTAACCGCAATCACCTTGCCGGCCACGGAGAAAAGTTGATTGTCAGTCATTTGCCCCCCAAAGACGCCAATCTATTCAAACTATTTAAAGCAGGATCAACTTTGTGTGACCATAGGGGCATGATAAAAAATACTTGTTATCAATAGAATATGAGGCTCCATTAGCCCTACAATCTTCTTCATCAATTATAGACATTACTGATATACGTTACTATATGCACAGCAAGAAGCCTTTCCCTGGATTTCAATCAACATGAAAAACGCAGTTCGCCCCCTCATCGCAGTGCCCACCGATGTAAAGCCATTTGAAAACTACATCTGGCATTCCGCGCCCGAACAATATCTGGCGGCTGCAATTGATGTCGCGGAAGTCACGCCTCTCCTGGTGCCAAGCTTTGGTGCAAAGATGGATACGGATACGATTCTTGCTGGTGTGGATGGCCTGCTTGTCACCGGCTCAAAATCCAACGTCAATCCAGAACTTTATGGCGTCGAACCCAGTGAAGCCTTCGAGCCTTACGACAAGGCGCGGGATGCAACTTCGCTTCCATTAATTCGCGCAGCAATTGAAAAAGGCGTCCCGGTTCTGGCCATCTGCCGCGGTATTCAGGAACTGAATGTGGCTTTGGGCGGCACGCTCGCCACCGAGATTCAGGAGCTGGAAGGCCGTATGGATCACCGCGCACCACAATCAGACAGCCAGGCCGAACGCTTTGCACTCCAGCATCCGGTCAAAATTGCGCCAAACTCCTGTCTGGCCGAAATTCTCAAATCCGACAATGTGACGGTCAATTCGGTCCACCGTCAGGCGATCGACAAACTGGCACCGGAGCTTGCAATCGAAGCCATAGCCGAAGACGGAACAATTGAAGCAGTCTCGCTGAAAAATGCCAAGGGCTTCGTCGTCGGTGTTCAGTGGCACCCGGAATATTGGGTTCAGTCCGATGCACCATCACGCAAAATTTTTGAAGCCTTTGGCGATGCCGTGCGTGCGCACAATGCGCAACGCACATCGCGATAAATCAACCTTTTTTGACGTGTGCAGTTTCCGGCACGGGCGTCAAAGCTTCGCCCTTGTCGAACCATGAAATCAGGTTGTCGATTACCAGATCGGCCATGCCCTGACGCGTCTTTTCCGATGCTGAGCCGATATGCGGCAGCAAAACTGTGTTCGGCGCATCAAGCAGCGCCTGCGGAACATTTGGCTCATCGGCAAATACATCGAGACCGGCTGCGGCAATTGTTCCGTCATTGAGCGCTTGCGCAAGCGCATCTTCGTCAACAACTGAACCACGACCGATATTGATCAGCACACCTTCTGCTCCAAGCGCGCTTAAAACATCTGCGTTCACAGCCTTTTCAGTTTCTGCACCACCCGGCGCCACCAGAATAAGCGTATCGACAGCCTGCGCAAGCTCAAGCAGACTTGGATAATAAGCATAGCTTACATCATCGGCTTTGCGACGGTTGTGATAGGAAATCGGCAGACCAAAAGCCTCAACACGGTGCGCAACAGCTTTACCGATGCGGCCAAGACCGAAAATGCCAACCTTGCGACCACGCAGTGATAGTTTCGAAAGCGGATAACGACCCTCTTTCACCCACTCGCCAGCACGCAAAAACGCTTGCGATTTTGACAATTCGCGAACCGTATCGATCAGCAGACCAATGGTCGTGTCCGCAACTTCATCTGTCAGAACATCGGGTGTATTGGTGACCATAACATGCTTCTTACCAGCGTGTTTTGCGTCAACCGCATCGTACCCGACACCAAAATTTCCAATAATTTCAAGATTTGGCAGTGCATCAATCAATTCTGCACTCACCGTTGACATACTGGCAATGCCTTTGACATCACCCGCCCAACTTGCCTCCACCAATGCTGCATCCCCCTGAGGAATGCGCTTGACATGGAACTCGCCTGAAAGCCGCTGCACGGCATAATCGTTGAAATTACCGAGCACCAGAATGGTCGCTTCACGTTGGGCCATGGGCGCTTTCCTTATGTTCAAAAAAAATCAACGGACCAGAGGAACTGGCCCGGTTAACAAGACAGATCAAACCTGTTTAGGCTTGGACGTCGATTGCCTGATATGCAGTTCTGGCTTGATCAGTTCCTGATCATGCGAAACGTCAACGCCGTTCAGCTGATCCAGCAAAGCGCGCGCCGCACGGCGACCGACTTCGCGCTGACCATTCCACACCGTTGTCAGTGCGGGTGTCGCAATGGCCGCCTCTTCCAGATCGTCATAGCCGGTAACGGAAATATCTTCACCCGGAACGAGACCTGCCCGTGCAATTCCGTTCATCAAACCGATGGCGGTGAGATCATTCCAGCAGACGGCAGCAGTCGGCTTGTCTTTGAGCGCAAGAAACTGCGGCGCGACCTCAAAGCCAGCCTGCTTGGTGCGCGGCCCTGAAATGCGCCATTCCGGCTTCACTTCCAGCCCGGCTTTCTGCATTGCTTGCAAATAACCCTGATAACGATCGCGGCCCGTCGACGTCTGGTCCGTACCACCAATCATTGCAATCCGCGTGTGACCGAGCGAAATCAGATGGTTGGTTGCAAGACCAATACCGTAGGCATCATCCCCGCGGAAAACCGGCGCGTGAACGCCTTCGACACTGCGCGCGATCAGCACAACCGGCAGGCCGTTATCTTCCGCAAGCTGAATATCTTCCGGCGGCGTGCCGATAGCAGGCGACATAATGACACCATCCGCGCCAAGCTGAAGCAATGTATCCATAAAGGTGCGCTGCTTTTCCAACTGATCATAATGATTGGAAAGAATGAATGTCTGCCGCGAGCGATCCAGTTCCGTTTCAATAGACCGCAAAATTTCGGCAAAGAACGGGTTCATGATGTCATGCACAACAACACCGACAATCCCTGAGCGCGATGTGCGCAGGCTCGCAGCCCTGCGGTTATAGATATAACCGATGGCGCGGGCGTGTTCTTTGATTTTTTCACGTGTCTGGTCTGCGACAAGCGGGCTGTCGCGCAATGCCAGCGAAACGGTGGCTGTCGAAACACCAAGCGCATCTGCGATGGTCGAAAGCTTGATTTTTTGAGCCAAATCGCCTCCCCGAATGATCTTCCTGCAATCACAACAGGAATGGCTTCAATCAGTTCAAAGAGAGAAGCGGCCATCCCATTTTAAAATGGTTATGCCATTGCAATCATTGAATTGAAAGTTTTTTCAGCGACTTTCCAAGGCAGCGCACTCATTCTATATCGTCATCATCGAGAGTATCTTTATCGACTTCATCGATAAGCCTTGCAACGCCGCGTGCAGCAAGATTGTTTTCCATGCGCCCAAGCATCTTAAGAAACGCTTTGCGCTCCTTCTTATCAAAGCCCTTCAGCATGTCTTTTTCAGTCTTCTTGATAGACTTTTCAATAATGCGGATCGCTTCGACACCCTGTGGTGTGAGATAGACATGCGATTGGCGCTGGTCTGTCTCAGAAGCCCGTTTGACCACAAAGCCCTGACTCTGCAACCGGGTAATTGTTTTGGTGATTGTCGGTGGACGCACGCCGAGACGCTGGGCCAGAACACCCGGCGGCAAACCATCTTCCGATGCCAGTTGCAGCATCAACGCATCCTGACCGGCATAAAGCCCAAGCTCCAGAAGACGCGTAGCCAATACGGTTCGTGTAAGACGCGCCACTGACTGCAACCGGTAAAGCATCACTGCCTTGTTGTCCTTACTCATCGCCACCTCGCCCTTGGTCACCCGACTAATAAAGTGCAATCTACCGTAAAATATTGTCCGACTTATG
Source organism: Ochrobactrum sp. S1502_03 (assembly GCF_044435015.1). Taxonomy (NCBI): domain Bacteria; kingdom Pseudomonadati; phylum Pseudomonadota; class Alphaproteobacteria; order Hyphomicrobiales; family Brucellaceae; genus Ochrobactrum; species Ochrobactrum sp. S1502_03. The sequence continues at coordinate 24,329 of NZ_JAYEXN010000040.1, read as the reverse complement.
AACCTCTAAACACAGATAATAAATCGAAGCAGCCTTCGAAGTTATGAAGAAAACTCAAAAAATCTTATGCAATTCGATGGATAACATTGCACGAGTTTTTGAACGGCGAAACCAAAATGTCGGAATCAGACAACCGTTTGCTGTTTTAATCGATCACCTTTAGACTCATGCTGTTCGTTAAAAAATATTCAGCACGGAGAGAAATATGCGTAACCTGCGCGACCAGAACAGCGACATGATCGTCGTCCTGCCCCTTGGCGCTCACGAGCAGCACGGCCCTCATCTGCCATTTGAAACAGATACGATCATCGCTGAAGGCATTGTCGCGCGCGTCAACGACGCATTGCCCGCCGATCTCAACGTCAATTTCCTGCCTGCACAGCCGGTTGGCTATTCCATTGAACATATGGACGTCGAAGGCACGCAAAGCCTTGCCTTCTCGGAAGCCGTCAATCAATGGATCGGCATCGGGGAAAACCTTCATGCAGGCGGCATTCGCAAGCTGGTCATGCTCAATGCGCACGGCGGCAACGCACCGCTGATGACAATTGTTGCAACCGAGCTTCGCACCCGCCTTGATATGCTGGCCGTAGCAACGAGCTGGCCGCGCTTCGGGCTGCCGGAAGGGTTGATTGCGCCGGAAGACAAATCGCTTGATGTTCATGGCGGTTTTATCGAAACCTCGGTCATGCTGGCACTGCGTCCCGATCTGGTTGATATGTCAAAGGCCCAGCACTTCGCCAATGCGCAATCCGACTTTACAAAAGAATTCAAGCATTTGCGTGCCTACGGGCCGCATGCTTTCGGCTGGAAGATGCATGATCTGAATACGCAAGGCGTTGCTGGCAATGCAGCAGTTGCAACCGCAGAGGCTGGTGAGAAAATCCTCGCGCATGCCGTCACAGGCTTTATCGAGCTTCTGCGTGATGTCGATCAGTTCGACCTTTCGCGCTTTTCATCAGATCAATTGGCGAGAACGTGATCGCAAGCCATGTAATATTATAGCGTTGCATATAGCATTCAGCCGTACCTTCCCTTATATGAAATAACCGATCTGAAGCCTCGGCAGCGTTCATGTGCGCGCACCCGAAGGCAGCAACTTCAAGAGGCATGAACAATGAGCCAGGCTGAAGCCCAAACTCAGGACAAGTCGATCACAGACGCTGGCAAAGAAGCTGGGCGTATTCCCGTTACCGTTCTGACCGGATATCTGGGTTCGGGTAAAACGACGCTTCTCAACCGCATCCTCACCGAAAATCACGGCAAGCGCTATGCGGTTATCGTCAACGAATTCGGCGAAATCGGCATCGACAATGATCTGATCGTTGAGTCGGACGAAGAAATCTATGAAATGAACAATGGCTGCATCTGCTGCACCGTGCGCGGCGATTTGATTCGCGTTGTGCAAGGCCTGATGCGCCGTCCGGGCCGTTTTGATGCGATTATCGTTGAAACAACCGGCCTTGCCGATCCAGTTCCTGTCGCGCAGACTTTCTTCATGGACGACGATGTCCGCGCCAAAACCGTTCTTGATGCCGTTGTCGCTCTGGTTGATGCAAAGCACCTGCCCCTGCGCCTCAAAGACAGCCGCGAAGCAGAAGACCAGATTGCATTTGCCGATGTTGTTCTGATCAACAAGACCGATCTGGTCACGCCGGAAGAACTGGCCGCGGTTGAAGCCACTGTCCGCGCGATCAATCCGCACGCGATCATTCATCGGACCGAACGCTCTGCAATCGCGCTGGACCGCGTGCTTGATCGCGGCGCTTTCGATCTCAAACGTGCGCTTGAAAACGATCCGCACTTCCTTGATCACGACCACCCGGATCACGTTTGCGGCCCTGATTGCGATCACGATCACGGCCATGAACATCACCACCATCATGGTCACGACCATGACCATACCTGCGGCCCAGACTGCAATCATGATCACGGGCATGATCACGGGCATGACCATCACCACCACCATGATCACGATCATCACCATGCATCGCCGATCCATGATGTAACAGTCACATCCGTATCGCTGCGTGCGGGTGAGATTGACCCGGCGAAGTTCTTCCCCTGGATTCAGAATATCACACAGACACAGGGTCCAAACATTCTGCGTCTCAAGGGTATTATCGCGTTCAAGGATGATCCGGACCGCTACGTGGTTCAGGGCGTCCATATGATCATCGAAGGTGATCACCAGCGCGCATGGAAACCGGAAGAAAAGCATGAAAGCCGTCTCGTCTTCATCGGACGTCAGCTCGATGCAGCTGCGCTCAAAGCCGGTTTTGAAAACTGCCAATCTCAGTAAAATTGGACTCTGATGCCTACAGTTGCCCCGCTCGACCTTGATGGTCATTGCCTTTATGCACGCTTTATCAGCGGCACTCCCTTCTTTGCTCTGGCCGATGGCACTGTCCACCGGCTGGACAATGGCCACCAAACCAGCACCGCTCATGACGGCCTTCTCAGTGCAACGCTGACCTTTGATGGCAAAGCGCTGCTAACAGGCGGTGAAGATGGCCGCGTTTGCCAGACCGCATCGGATGGTACGGTCACGGAACTTGCAAAAGTGCCACGCAAGTGGATGACCGCAGTTGCAAGCGGCCCCAGCGGAACCGTGGCTTTTGCCTCTGGCCGCTCGGCATGGGTGCGCCCATCCAATGGCAAAGTGCAGGAGTTTGTGCAGGAACGCAGTGTCGAAGGCATTGCTTTTGCGCCAAAAGGTCAGCGTCTGGCAATCGCACGCTACAATGGTGCAACCTTGATCTGGACCGGCACAGAAGCAAAACCTGTCGAACTTGAGTGGAAAGGCGCCCATATCGACGTGATTTTCTCGCCAGACGGCCGCTTCCTGATTACATCGATGCAGGAAAATGCACTGCATGGCTGGCGTCTGGAAGACAGCCGGCACATGCGCATGACCGGCTATCCGGCCAAGGTCAAGGACTGGTCATGGAGCGTGAAGGGCAAATGGCTTGCCACCTCCGGTGCACCGGCTGCAATCGTCTGGCCTTTTGCCGGCAAAGACGGCCCGATGGGCAAGGCTCCGCTGGAACTTGGCCTGCGCGGCGACAGCATGGTCACGGCTGTTGCCTGTCACCCGATCGAAGACATTGCAGCCATCGGTTATAATGATGGCATGATTCTTCTGGTGCGGTTTGAAGATCAGAAGGAAGTATTGCTGCGTCGTGGTGGCAAAGGTGCCATCACCAGCATGGGCTGGGACAATCAGGGCAGCCGTCTGGCATTCGGCTCTGAAACGGGCGATTGTGGCGTGATAGATATAACAACCACCTGAACAACGTCGTTCAACAAGAGGCCCCGATTGGGGCCTTTTGTTATTACTTCGCTTTCATCGTAACGGTTGACCCACCGTCCGGACCCAGCGACGCAACCCATTGACTGATTGCAGCCGCATCTTTTTCACCAAGCATATGATCAGCCTCGATTGTACGGGCATCAACCTTCGCACCGCCAGAGCGCAACAACGCTGACAGCGCCGGCGCAAATGGCGAATAAAGCTTGTCTTCCTGACCTGTAATCGTCAGCACACGCGCTTTGCTAAGATTGGCAACCGGCACATTGTCGAGAACCGGCATTGACCGCATCAGCACAGCGCGCTTCACCAGATCCGGGTGCAGCATCATCGTTGCAGCCAGAAGATTGGCCCCGTTGGAGTAACCAACAAAAGTCGCATGCGGCAGATCCAGCTCTTTTTCGTCGGCAAGACGCGAAAGGAAGGTCACGAATGCATTGGCTTCAAGTTTCACATCTTTTTGGTCAAACTTGACCGGTGTAAGGCGCTTGTACCAGCGCGTGCCGCCATCCTGCATGACACGTCCGCGAATACCCAGAAGCGTTGCACGTGGCCAGATTTTGGAAGCCATCGGCACAAGACTTGCTTCATTGCCGCCCGAACCATGCAGCAGAATAACCAGCTCATTGGAGACAATCTCAGGCTTGTAGAAGCGATAAATGAAGCGCTTGCTACGCGAAAAATTATGTTCGGGAGTTGTTTCAGCGTCCATCTTTTTATCGCGCATCGTTACGCCCTCACCAAGCTGGGGAGTGCCAATTTCATTTTTCATCGAGGCGGGAATGCCCCTGACAGCCAAGCTCTGGGACTTGCTCACAACCTTAATCGGCTTGGGCAACCCTTCAGCAAGGGCGGTCCCTGTTGTTGCTGTAAGCGCCATCATCATGGCAGCTATAAACGTCTTCTTTACCATAAGCTCAACTTGCCACTGATATGTTAACGAAGGTTTTAAGACAGCTCCACCCGAGTGCGTTACACCCTCTGCCAGTTCTGCATAGCAGCTCCTTAACAACATTGATTAAGCAAGATTGTGACAAAAACACGGAAAATTACCGATTGTCACATTCGTGTTACACATGCATCATCATCAAAAAACTGCGAGCTAAAAAAGGGGTATAAAAAATCCATGTTTTTGACGTGTTTAGCGTAACAATAAGCATCACAAACAAAAATGCGTGCGCCTTTTGCGTGGAAAATGCGACAATGAAACCGTTGGAGCCTTTCCTGTGCTTTCATCAAAGCATGAAAGGCTCACGACGTCTGCGAATTATCCTGACAACAAGGATTTCATTATGAGCAGTTTTAAACCCGGCCGTTATTCGTCTGCCCATCTTGGTTCAAGCGAAGTGACGCCAAAGAATATCTATCTGCGCCGGCGAGAATTGTTAATCGGCGCAGGCGCTCTTGCTGCAACAGGCTTGGCTTCAGCGGCTTTCGCGGACCCATTAAAGGCAGCGGCTTCCGTCTATAAGGTCGATGAAAAATTGACACCCAAAGAGGCCGTTACAACCTACAATAATTTCTACGAATTTGGCACAGACAAGAGCGACCCTTCCGCCAATTCCGGCAATTTCAAACCACTGCCGTGGCGATTGAAAGTCGATGGTTTGGTTAAACAGCCCAAAGAATTCGACATGCAGGAACTGATCGCCAAAATGCCGCTTGAAGAGCGCATCTACCGGATGCGTTGCGTTGAAGCTTGGTCCATGGTCATTCCTTGGATTGGCTTTCCGCTGGCAAGCCTGCTCGCGCAGGTCGAGCCATTGGGTTCTGCAAAATACATCGCCTTTACGGGCGTGGTCCGCCCGGAAGAAATGCCCGGCCAGACAGGACTGTTTCAGGTTTTGAACTGGCCTTACGTCGAAGGCCTGCGCCTTGATGAAGCCATGCACCCGCTCACGATCCTCTCTGTCGGCCTTTATGGCGAAACGCTCCCCAACGCCAATGGCGCGCCCGTTCGTCTCGTCGTGCCATGGAAATACGGTTTCAAGGGCATCAAATCGATCACCAAAATCAGCTTTGTTGAAAAACAACCGCCGACATCATGGCAGCAGCAGGCCGCCAATGAATATGGCTTCTATGCCAATGTGAACCCTGATGTGGATCATCCCCGCTGGTCACAGGCAACAGAGCGGCGTATCGGCGAAGGCAGTTTCTTTGGCTCCAGCCGACGCCCCACCCTGCCCTTCAATGGCTATGCCGAAGAGGTTGCTTCGCTTTACGATGGCATGGATCTGCGGAAAAACTACTGACATGGCACCCACAAAAGCCAGATCGGCGCGCATCACAGAATTGAAAATATGGGGCCTTTATGGCCTCGGGTTCGTTCCGGCTGTCTGGGCGTTTTATTTAGGTGCAAGCAATCAACTTGGCGCTGATCCTGTCAAAAGCTTCGAGCATATGCTTGGGCTTTGGGCGCTCCGCTTTCTGATTCTGACGCTGCTTGTCACACCCATCCGTGACCTGACAGGCATCAGCTTTTTACGCTATCGCCGGGCACTCGGATTGCTCGCCTTTTATTATGTGCTGATGCATATGGCCGTCTATATGGTTCTGGATCAGGCTCTCAATATTCAGGTGGTTATTGCCGATATTATCCGCCGCCCCTTCATCACCATTGGCATGATCAGCTTTGTGCTTTTGATACCGCTGGCGCTCACCTCCAACATGTGGTCAATCCGCAAGCTCGGTCGGCGCTGGGTCACATTGCACAAACTGGTCTATATAGCTTTTGCCGGTGGCGCGCTCCATTTCCTCATGTCCGTCAAAAGCTGGCCCGCAGAGCCAATCATCTATGCAGCAATTGTCGCAGTACTTCTGCTATGGCGTGTGGCACGTCCCTTTACCAAACCGACCAAACAAATAAAGCGCTCACAACAGACAGCGGCAATACTCAAGAAATAAGCGCGCTGCTGTTTTTTTCTGCAAGTTTTAATCTGGCGGATAAATTGCCCGCAACAAAGGATTGGCAATGACATAACAATGCAAATCATGCCAGTATCGCCACAGTTTTGATAAACGAAGCTGCCGACGAATATGAGATGTCCATGTCTTCTAAAGTAAAATCCAAGTCCTTACGCTTCGCAGGCAAATTCGTCTTCATCCTATTCGTTATAATCTTTACAATCTGGTCAAGCTTCGGGATGTGGTTTCAGCTGCCCTTTGGCAACGCTGTGCGCGGCTCAATCATTACAGCCTGGATTGCCATTGCGCTTTGGGTGATTGCAGGCGAGCGGCAATTCTTTTGCCGCCGCAAACGGCTGCTTTTCTGTCTGCTCGCACTTGTGTTTCTGGGTTGGTGGGCCACCATCCGCCCCTCGCTTGACCGCATCTGGGCGCCTGATGTCGCCCGCACTGTCACCGGTAAAATTGATGGCAATCAGGTCACGCTTTTCAATGTGCGTGATTTCGACTGGCGGACAACAGACGATTTCACACCAAACTGGAAAGACGAAACCTACGACCTCGACAAAATAAGCTCCGTGGATGCATATCTGTCCTACTGGACAGGCCCGGCAATTGCGCACACCCTTTTGTCGTTCGGCTTTGAAGATGGACGCCACGTTGTCTTCTCCGGCGAAATCCGCAAAGAGCACCACGAAGTCTATTCGGCGATCGGTGGTTTCTTCCGAGAGTTTGAACTTGCAATGATCGCTGCCGAAGAAAGCGACATTATTTTCCTGCGCACCAATGTGCGCGACGAAGACGTCTATCGCTATCAGATCGATCTGTCACCGGCAGCGGCAAAAGAACTGTTTCTCTCCTATGTAGAACGCGCCAACGATCTGGCCCAACAACCCAGATTCTACAACACTGTGGTTACGAACTGCACGACCATCATTTTCCAGATGGTGCGCGTGCTCGATCCGGGCATTCCATTCGATTACCGCATTCTTCTGTCTGGATATCTGCCGGATTATCTTCACGAGCATGGCTGGCTCAAGGATCAGGGCACGATAGAACAGATAAGGGAGCGTGCATCGATTGATGCAAAGGCACAGGCAGGCGGCCGCGAAAACTATTCAGAGCGCATACGCAAATAAAAAACCCCGCTCGCGCAGGGTTTTAAATCAATCAGCAAATTGCAATCTATCAGATTGCAGCCGTAATGATGATTTCGACCTTGTAATCAGGCGTTGCAAGTGCTGCTTCACCGGTCGCGCGGGCTGGCGTGTTGGCCTTGTCGACCCAGCTATCCCAAACCGCGTTCATTTCGCCAAAATCCTTCATGTCTGCAAGCCAGATGATGGCCTGAAGAATCTTCGACTTGTCCGAACCTGCGGCCGCGAGAAGACGGTCAACTTCAGCCAGAACAGCCTTGGTCTGATCGGTCACGCTTTCGCCCGGATTTCCAACCTGCCCAGCGAGATAAACGGTATTGCCGTGAACAACGGCCTGGCTCATGCGTGGTCCGACTTCGATACGACGGATGCTCATGGTGAACTCCTCTCATGACTGCTGCGGAATTGACCCGCATGTAAAAATGTTGCGCATCCTTATGAAAGCCTCCGCCCGCTTTGGCAATGCTGAACTGCTGATACGCTTGAGATTTCTTGCCGGACGATTGACTCTTCAGGCACCTTTCCCTATAAGCCGCAGCACGTTCGCCCATGGGGGTTAATGGATGGCTTTCGCTGTCTTCCTTTTGGGTTAAGAACCAGCTCCTGTTCAATAGACAGAACCAAGAAGGGCCGCACACCGCGGTATTAAATAAATGAAGCGCACTTTCCAGCCATCAAACATCGTCCGCAAGCGTCGTCACGGTTTCCGTGCACGCATGGCAACTGCTGCAGGACGTAAGGTTCTTGCCGCTCGCCGTTCGCGCGGCCGCAAGCGGCTTTCCGCTTAATCTTTCCCCGCGCGACCAGCGCGGTGAATAAAGATATGAAAAAGCAGAAACAAATACTCCGCCTTCGCAAGAGAGCGGAGTTTTTGTCTGTCAGGAATGGTGAAAAACGGCGTGGTCCACTGTTTCTTTTGGAGGTCCGGGAACGGTCTGAAGAAGAATCTAAAGCCGCGAAAATCGGCGAAAAACCCCGCGCAGGCTTCACCGTCACCAAGAAAAACGGCAATGCAGTGGTACGAAATCGTATCCGTCGCAGGTTAAGAGAAGCGGTTCGTTGTCACGTAGGGAGTGACATGGCGCCTTCTACAGACTATGTGATCGTAGCACGCGAGCAAGCACTCACTGCGCCCTTTTCGCAGCTCACCGCAGAACTCTCCAAACGCATAAAAGCGACGGATGGACGGCGGAGTGAAAAGAAACGCCGAACGGAAAGACCGGAATCAGGACCCGTCAATGGAAAATAATCGTAATTTCTTCATCACCATTGCCCTGTCCATCCTTGTATTGACTCTGTGGCAAGTGTTTTATCTGGGCCCGAAATCGGAAGCCCAGCGGGAGCAAACACGTATTGAAGAGCAACAGCGCCAGACCCAGCAGGCAACCCAAAGTGGTGCAGCTGGCGATACCCCGCAGTTGCCCAATACAGCTTCCGGCACAGTTCCGGGTCATAGCGATGGTGCAGCCGCAGCTGGAACACTCACCCGTGAAGCTGCTGTTGCGCAGTCGCAACGCGTTGACATCGATACGCCCTCCCTGCGCGGTTCGATCAACCTGACCGGTGCACGTCTTGATGATCTCTATCTCAAGAAATATCGTGAAACGGTCAATCCAGATTCACCTGAAATCGAACTGCTTGCGCCATCTGCACTGAAGCAGGGCTATTTCGTCGAGCTCGGCTTCACAGGCAATGAGACAACCGGAACTGTTCCCGGCCCCAATACTGTCTGGACGGTTGAAGGCAACAACAAGCTGACGCCATCGTCGCCGGTTACACTGACTTACACCAACGACAAGAACATCACCTTCAAGCGCGTCATCTCAGTCGATGATGCCTATATGTTCGAGGTTGATGACACGATCACAAACAACGCAGGCGCGCCGGTTTCGCTGGCCTCCTATGGTCGCGTCACCCGCTTCAACCAGCCTGAGCACGCAAGCGCAACCTATGTTCTCCATGAAGGCCTGATCGGCGTCATGGGCCAGGACGGCTTGCAGGAAATCAAATATTCCAAGGTTGAAGACGACAAGGACATTTCGTTCAAGGATGTCACTGGCGGCTGGGTCGGTATCACCGACAAATACTGGGCGGCGACGCTCGTTCCACCTCAGAATGAAAAATTCACCGCGCGTTTCTCGCACTTTACCGATGGACGTCCGCGTTATCAGTCCGATCTTCTTGGCGCACCAATCACGATTGATGCCGGTCAGTCGCAGACGATCAAGAACCATGTTTTCGCTGGTGCGAAAGTGGTTCAGGAAATCCAGAACTACGAAACAAAGCTTGGTATCAAGCAGTTCGAGCTGCTGATCGACTGGGGCTGGTTCTACTTCATCACCAAGCCGATGTTCTACCTCATCGACTGGATTTACAAGTTCTCCGGCAATTTCGGCGTCGCCATTCTGGTTGTCACTGTTCTGCTCAAGGGTCTTTTCTTCCCGCTTGCCAACAAGTCGTACAAGTCGATGGCACGCATGAAGCTGGTGCAGCCTAAAATGACGGAAATCCGCGAAAAATATGCGGATGACAAGATGAAGCAGCAGCAGGAAATGATGCAGCTTTACAAGCAGGAGAAGATTAATCCGCTTGCAGGTTGCTGGCCGGTGCTGGTTCAGATTCCGGTGTTTTTTGCGCTCTATAAGGTTCTCTACGTCACCATTGAAATGCGCCATGCGCCGTTCTTTGGCTGGATTCACGACCTTGCGGCACCAGATCCAACATCGATCTTCAATCTGTTTGGTCTGTTGCCTTATGCAGTGCCAGCCTTCCTGATGATCGGCGTCTGGCCAATCATTATGGGCATCACCATGTTCCTTCAGATGCGCATGAACCCAACGCCTCCAGATCCAACACAGGCGATGATCTTCACCTGGATGCCAATCATCTTCACGTTCATGCTGGCATCGTTCCCGGCCGGACTTGTGATCTACTGGGCATGGAACAACACATTGTCGATCCTCCAGCAGGGCTTCATCATGAAGCGTCAGGGGGTAAAGATCGAACTCTTCGACAATATCAAAGCCCTCTTCAAGCGAAAGCCAAAAGAGGCGAAAAAGTAAAAAGACAAAAGCCCGGTCGTAAGATCGGGCTTTTTTTGTGCTCCATCATGCTCAGCGGTTGACAATGCAGCGCATAGCATTGATGCGTGTACTTAATAAAAGACACGTATCAGGAAGACCACATTGAGCGATCAGGATAAAAAGCAGGCAGCCGCCCAGTTAGCAGCAGATGCAGCCCGCGCAGCACACGCAGCTTTGGTCGAAGAAGGGCGCCTGCTCTTCAAAAAATCGTGGATCTTCATTCGTGGTGTGCCTTCGATGAAATTCCTGCCACCGGAAGGTCCGGTTGAAATTGCCTTTGCAGGTCGTTCCAATGTTGGCAAATCATCGCTGATCAATGCGCTTGTTGGCAAAAAGGGCCTTGCCCGTACATCCAACACGCCGGGCCGCACACAGGAACTCAACTATTTCGTTCCCGATGGTTATTCCGGCGAGAATGGTGATCTGCCACCGCTCGCTCTGGTCGACATGCCGGGCTATGGTTTTGCGGAAGCGCCAAAATCCCATGTCGATGCTTGGACGCGTCTCGTATTCGACTATCTGCGTGGACGCACCACCTTGAAGCGCGTTTATGTGCTCATTGACTCGCGCCACGGCATCAAGAAAAACGACGCCGAAGTGCTCGATCTGCTCGACAAGGCTGCCGTTTCTTATCAGATCGTCCTGACCAAGATCGACAAGATCAAGGCCGCAGGCATTCCACGCCTGATCGAAGAAACCAACGCACTCACGAAAAAGCGTGCGGCATGCTTCCCCGGCATCATCACAACCTCATCTGAAAAAGGCTTGGGCCTTGATGAGTTGCGCGCAGCCATTGCGCTCGTCGCAAAGCAATAAGTGACGGCAAATGCCCGCGAAGCACGTAAGAGCTTCGCAACGGCACGCATCTTGCTCCAATAACCGGTTTCTACTTTTGCGTATGCGCTCTAACTGGGGCACACAGTGGGCTGATGGTTTAGCCCCTGATTAAGCCGCTCAAATCGCATGGTGGTGTTCGCACCATCGCGCATGATGTGAAGAACATAAATGCTGTCAAAATCATCGCCACGCCACTTGGGAACGATGGTTTTGTCGCCCCCGTTATCCGTTAAAAGCCCTTCGGCAAGCTTGGCGATCTGCTTGTGCTCCCAGCTGATCAGCACCGTCTTGCCAGCATATTCTGGCTGCTCAAGCACTTTCTGCAACGCTCTGATATCCTGATAGCCAAAACGCGTGTCTACAGGCATTCCAAAGGCGATCGCTGTCGGCTCAATCGTGGCGAGCGGACGATTATAAGCGTAGCTTACGCCCTTATCCTCCTTCATCTGTGCAGGGTCGGGCGCAAAAATCACATCCGGCTTGCCAAATTTTTGCGCGATCACCGCAGGCAGTTTCAGCGACCGGTTAAGCCCCTGACAATTGAGTTGTCCAAGGCCCTGCTCCGGCTTTTCGCCATGGCGCAGCATGATGATCGTTTCTGTGGTCGATGCCGCCTGCGAAGCACTGATACCCGCCAGCAAAATCAAAGACGTAAAAAATACGCGTCGCATAAAATTATTCCATTCAAGAATATGCAAATGAGCAATCTTCTAACGCTCACAAAAGATTTTAATGCGGCGATCTTTCGCAACGCATTCAAATTATCGCGAACAAAAAACGGAAAACCGTTTTACACCGCACCGCATATTGCTTAGAAAAGCCTGCCTCTCTTGCCTCTGTCGCCAGCCATGGAAACCGCGATGACGACTCTTGAAAATCCTGAAATGCAAGCGCAACTCCTGTCCGCAGCCCTGCCCTATATGCAGCGCTATGAAAACAAGAATGTCGTCGTCAAATATGGCGGCCACGCTATGGGCAACCCGGAGCTGGGCAAAGCCTTCGCCCGCGACATAGCGCTTTTAAAACAATCAGGCATCAATCCGATCGTTGTTCATGGCGGTGGTCCGCAGATTCAGGCCATGCTGACCAAGCTCGGCATCGAATCGCGCTTTGAAGGCGGCCTTCGCGTCACCGATGAAAAGACGGTTGAAGTGGTGGAAATGGTTCTGGCCGGTTCCATCAACAAGGAAATTGTCGCCCTCATTAACGCTGAAGGTGAATGGGCTATTGGTCTTTGTGGCAAAGACGGTAATTTGGTTTTTGCGCAAAAAGCGCACAAGACAGTGCTCGACCCGGATTCCAACATTGAAAAAGTGCTTGATCTGGGCTTTGTCGGCGAACCCGCCGAAGTTGACCGCACACTTCTCGATCTTTTGGCGCGCTCCGAAATGATCCCGGTTATTGCGCCTGTGGCTCCGGGTCGCGATGGTCACACCTACAACATCAATGCCGATACATTTGCAGGCGCTATTGCTGGCGCGCTGGCTGCAACACGCCTTCTGTTCCTGACGGATGTTCCGGGCGTTCTCGACAAGGATAAGAACCTGATCAAGGAATTATCCGTCGCCGATGCACAGGCGCTGATCAAAGACGGCACGATTTCCGGCGGCATGATTCCGAAGGTTGAAACCTGTATCGATGCGATCCGTCGCGGCGTTGAGGGCGTGGTCATTCTCAATGGCAAGACACCGCATGCGGTCCTGCTCGAACTTTTCACCGAGCATGGCGCCGGCACGCTGATCGTGCCGTAATAAAACCATGACCAACCAACCCGACACTCCAGCCTTTGCCCATGTCACTGACTGGATATTCGATCTCGACAATACGCTCTATCCGCATGCAACCGATCTGTTTTCGCAGATCGACGTGCGGATGACGAGCTATGTCGAGACCCTCCTGAAATTGCCGCGTGAGGAAGCGCGCAAGATTCAGAAGCAGTTTTATCTGGAATATGGCACCACGCTGAAAGGCCTGATGGAATGCCATCAGATTGATCCCGACGACTTTCTCAAAAAGGTCCACGACATTGATTACACATGGTTGAAACCGGACCCGGCACTGGGGGAAGCCATTCGCGCCCTCCCCGGCCGCCGTTTCATCTTCACCAATGGTGATCGCGGCCATGCAGAACGTGCAGCACAACAGCTCGGTATTCTCGATGATTTCGACGATATTTTCGACATCGTTGCAGCAGGCCTGACGCCCAAACCAGAGCGCGTCACTTATGATCGTTTTCTTGGAGCATTCGGCGTTGATGCACAAAAGGCTGTGATGTTCGAAGATCTGGCGCGCAATCTTGTTGTGCCAAAAACATTGGGCATGAAAACCGTGCTGGTGGTTCCAAACAATTTTGAACCCACATTCTCCGAAATATGGGAAAGCGATCCAGAATTCACCGATCAGGTCGATTATGTCACCGACAATCTGACCCAGTTTCTACAAACCATTATTGCAGAGCGATAAAAAAGCCCGGCTGATAACAGCCGGGCTTCTACATTCTTATTCAGAGATTGTAGAATTTTTTGATCTCATCCCATGCTTCGTCCGCAGTCTCAACAAAAGTCAGCAGCTCAATATCCGCAGGCGAAATTGTGCCTTGCTCTGCCAGAAACTCGATATTGATCGCCTTGCTCCAGAAATCTTTACCAAACAGGATGAGCGGCATACGCTCCATACGGTCTGTCTGAATCAGCGTCATCGCTTCAAAGAGTTCATCCATCGTACCGAAGCCGCCGGGGAAGACGCAGACGGCCTTTGCACGCATCAGAAAATGCATTTTGCGCAGCGCAAAATAATGGAAGTTGAAGCAGAGTTCTGGCGTTACATACGCGTTTGGTGCCTGCTCATGCGGCAACACGATATTAAGGCCAATGGTCGGCGCACCAACATCGGCGGCACCGCGGTTGCCAGCCTCCATCACGCCCGGACCGCCGCCTGTGACAATGATGAATTCACGATAATAGGTGGTTGCCGAATATTCCGAGCAGATGCGGGCAAATTTGCGCGCTTCTTCATAATAGCGCGCATTGGCCTCAAGGTTTTTTTTCTGCACTTCGTTCTTCGCAGCCCAGGCTTGACCGCCCGGCTCCGGAATACGTGCGCCGCCGAACATGACAACCGTAGACTTGATGCCACGATCTGCAAGGATCAGCTCTGGTTTAAGAAGCTCAAGCTGAAGCCGGACCGGACGCATGTCGCGTCGGGTCATGAAGTCATCGTCCATAAAGGCAAGACGATATGCCGGAGCTTCGGTCTGAGGTGTCTGAGGCACAGTGCGCGCCTGTTTAACGGCTTCCTCAGAATTGGGGAAAGGCGTCCAGCCGGACTTCTCCATTGGGTTCATGCTTGCCTGCTCCTTCAATTTCAATGCGTATTGATGCCTTAGCATCAATTTGGGCGCTAAATTCTTAATCTGGCCCAACCGCGTTCAGTTATTTCCCACAATATCGCGATTGACCCATATGTTCCCTTCGCTTAATCACTTCTGTGACAACTGCCGACCAAAAGACGGCAGCCGCTTATCCTGCCATTTTATGGAGACCGCCATATGACCAAGCCAGATTTCGCCTCCCTTGAAAAGGTCATCGAAAAGGCTTTTGACGAGCGCGATGGCATTAACACGACAACACGCGGCGAAGTGCGCGATGCTGTTGAGCAGTCGCTGCTTATGCTTGATCGCGGTGAAGCGCGTGTGGCAGAAAAACAGGCGGACGGCAACTGGCAGGTTAATCAGTGGCTCAAGAAAGCCGTCCTGCTTTCTTTCCGTCTCAACCCGATGGAAGTCATCAAGGGTGGCCCCGGCCAGTCTTCCTGGTGGGACAAGGTTCCTTCCAAGTTCGACGGCTGGACAGCCAATGAATTCGAAAAGGCCGGTTTCCGCGCTGTTCCAAACTGCGTTGTCCGTCATTCTGCTTACATCGCGCCCAACGCGATTCTGATGCCGTCTTTCGTCAACCTCGGCGCTTATGTCGATGAAGGAACGATGGTCGACACCTGGGCAACTGTGGGCTCCTGTGCACAGATCGGCAAGAACGTGCATCTTTCCGGCGGCGTCGGCATTGGCGGCGTTCTGGAACCAATGCAGGCAGGCCCGACCATCATCGAAGACAACTGCTTCATTGGTGCGCGTTCGGAAGTCGTCGAAGGCTGTATCGTTCGCGAAGGTGCCGTGCTCGGCATGGGTGTGTTTATTGGTAAGTCGACCAAGATCGTCGACCGTGCGACAGGCGAAGTCTTCTACGGCGAAGTCCCACCATATTCGGTCGTTGTTGCTGGCACCATGCCCGGCAAAAACGTCCCGGGCGAAAACTGGGGGCCAAGCCTTTATTGCGCCGTGATCGTCAAACGCGTCGATGAAAAGACCCGCTCCAAGACCTCGATCAATGAATTGCTGCGCGACTAATTTGTCCGCATGACCAAACCAAAAAGGCGAAGCCCGAAAGCTTCGCCTTTTTTTAAGAATAATCCGAAAGCACTTCGACGACTGCCAATGCAGGCAAAGTCAAACGCTCAATCAGGAATACCTCAATGCCAGTCCCCTTGCGGATAGCTTGCAGGTGAAGCATCGCCAAACCGATGCGCTGATCCATCGTGACGATGGAGGCGGTTCGCGCGGCTGGGGTTATGGTTTCCACTATTAATGGATGCAGGTGCAGTATAATCCACATCCCTCTTCATGGCGGAAATGGATGGATTGCCAGGGAGAATGTTTAATTTATCCTGGGCGGCCATAGCGGGCGGTTCACCAACGAAAGGATTTTCAGCGTAAGCAGCTCCCGCGCTCAACGTTAGGGTGAGGATAGCAATCGAAATTTTTTTCATTTTTCAAACCTTTTAAGTAAAAAATTCAGATATATTTAATCAATTAAATTACTATACTTTTAAAAAACATATATTCAGTAACAGCAATATTTACGGACAGTATTTGATGCGGGCCGCCTTGATAAAATTGACAAGGCAGTCCGCAAACAAGCTCTCAAATTTAGTTCTGGTAGCTTGATGGCGATGCATCACCAAAACGATGTGCGGAACCATCGCTATAGGTCTGCGTGTGAATGGAAGCAGGAGCGGTGTAATCGACGCCCTGTGTTGCCACTGGCGTACGATCATTTGCATAAAGATCAGCTGGTATACCAACATTTGGGTTTTCAGCGAAAGCGGCACCGGCGCTCAGAGCAAGAGCGGCTGCAGCAAGAACGAACTTCTTCATTTTCATAGTCCTTCTATCCCCCCATCGGATGGCAAGCAGCCATCCTCCGGGGAGATGTGTTAAATTCTCTGTCTTCTTGATCAATCTATGAGCACCTTGGGAGGGCGTACTCACGATGTGATCGACTGGCTATGACACGATAAAATCGAAGCCCCATAACCAGATTTTTGATCAAATGCTTAGTTCTGGTAGCTTGATGGCGATGCATCACCGAAGCGGTTTGCAGAACCATCCTTATAGGTCGAATTGATCGACGCAGGGGCCGAGTAATCAACACCCTGTGTTGCCACTGGCGTACGGTCATTTGCATAAAGATCAGCTGGTTCACCAACATGTGGGTTTTCAGCAAAAGCAGCACCGGCGCTCAGAGCAAGCGCAGCAGCAGCAAGAACAAACTTATTCATTTTCTATCTCCTTAGTCACATGACGACGTTCTGCGCATCGTCCTGATGCACCTCAAATGGGTGACAGTGGGAGAAAGTTCCAGTCACAAAAATGTTTTCTTAATCACACATTCGTGCAAACAATTTTTTCACAACCAACCGGTTTGTTGAAAAATACTCTTTACAAACAATTATTTAAATCATATATCAGCATTCACGCAACTGTTATAAGGGTATTTTTGTTCATTTTTCCTGAACAGTCTGTTTGCAATCACTGTATATTAATATCGAACAATAAAGCTCATTGGCGACAATTTGGTAGCTGAACATTTCATCCTCGACATGATCCGCAAATCAGTTTTGACAGCGTTTGAATGCTTTATCCGCACGCACCCAACCGGAAAAATAATAGGGCCGCACAATGCGACCCTGTCCATTTTCTTCAAAAGATAACTGCCTTTTGCAAAGGCAGCCACCCCATATCAATTATTAGCAACCGTCATACCTCGGCCTGCAATCGACACCCATTGACCGGAATTGCCCGGCGACTGCATCTTGATATAGCGATATGATGTCTTCTCCAGCGGCAGCACTTCCGAGCGCATATTGTCGAGAATAAAGTCGCCATGATCCGTGCGCACGCTCAGCACAATATGCGCCTCGCTGCCCTGAACCATGGTAATCAGAAGCTGCGACGCGCTGATACCCTTTGCCAAAAGCTTGGCACGCTTTAAAAGCACATAGTCTTCACAATCACCCTTGCCATTCTTCGGAATAGTCCAGTAATCGCGCTTACCGTAATTATCCTGATCGGAAACCGGCTTGATGGCAGCATTAACGGATGCGTTGACGGCTTGCAGCATCTTCATGCGATCAGGTGTCAGCTTCATAGGAGCCTGCACATGATGTGAACCGCAATCACGCGGGTTACGCTTGCAATAATCAAGATGCCCATAGGGAATGCTGGTCAGTCCACCGGCTTCACTCCATTGCGCAGCTTTGGCCGGTAAAAGTGACGCTCCGAAAATTATAGCTGCTGATGCACAAACCAGTAAACGCATGGCAGATTCCCATTTTTAAAATGTCGCCAGAAACAATTTCAAGTGACAATTCCCCAGTTGACCGGCCCATTTTCTGGATCTCGCTATCAACCTTTTTTTAACTAACGATGACAAAGCCCCTCTGGTCAAGGAAATTTCATTCGCAAATTGCAACGGCCTGAGAAAAGCTGCGATTTTTACACACCCTCGAACTTGTTTATCGAAAGAGGCGATTGCTATTTCATCTGAAAGCTTCCCGATCTAATCTCAGGCCCATACGATTCCCGGAACAAAGCATCGACATCATGAGCCTTCCTACCAATCCCGCCGATAACCTCGCCGCTCTCCTCCGCTGCCCGTCCGTAACGCCCGCTGAAGGTGGCGCGCTGACGGCCTTAGAAGCGATGCTTGAGCCAATGGGCTTTTCCATTCAGCGCCCGGTCTTCACGGACGAAGACACGCCGGACATTGAAAACCTTTATGCGCGCAAATCCGGAAATGGCGCTCATCTAATGTTTGCAGGCCACACCGATGTCGTGCCTCCGGGCAATGAGAGCGACTGGAAACACCCGCCTTTCTCTGCCGCGATCGAAGACGGCATCATGTATGGCCGTGGCGCAGTCGATATGAAGGGCGGCATCGCCTGCTTTGTGGCTGCTGTTGCGCGCCATATTGAAAAGCATGACAGCCTCAAGGGCAGCATCTCCTTCCTCATCACAGGTGATGAAGAAGGACCGGCCGTTAACGGCACCGAAAAGCTGCTGCAATGGGCCAAGGACAGGGGTGAAACCTGGGACGCTTCCCTTGTTGGCGAACCAACCAACCCGAACACCCTCGGCGACATGATCAAGATCGGGCGTCGCGGCTCGATCTCCGGCACAATCACAGTGCATGGCGTGCAGGGTCACGCTGCTTATCCGCATCTGGCAGAAAATCCGGTTCGTGGCGTCACCACGCTGATCGACGGCCTGCTTTATCCGGCTTTCGATGAAGGCACGGCTGATTTTCAGGCCAGCAACATGGAAGTGACAACGGTTGATGTGGGCAACACGGCAACCAACGTCATCGCCAACAAGGCAACCGCTTCCTTCAATATCCGCTTCAACGATTCATGGACCGCAGACAGCCTGAAGGCCGAGATCATCTCGCGCCTTGAAAAGGCTTCGCGCAACGACCGTCTGCGTCCGGGCCGGGAAGCCCCAATCAAGTATGAGCTGACATGGCGCGAGAACCCGAGCCACGTGTTTCTCACCCGCGACGAAAAGCTGATCGGCACACTGACCGCTTCTGTGGAAGCGGTCACCGGCAAGCGCCCGGCGCTTTCCACGTCAGGCGGCACATCGGACGCGCGTTTCATCAAGGATTATTGTCCGGTGGTTGAATTCGGGCTTGTCGGACAGACCATGCACATGGTTGACGAACGTGTCGCCTTGTCTGATCTTGAAGGTCTCACACAGATTTACGAACGATTCATCGCTGATTTTTTTGGCTAGAGGAACGCCATGCCCAGTCTGGATGATGTTTTCAGATATTTCACGGGCGTCTGGAAGATGATGCTTGGCCGCAAGGACGGCCTCGCATATCTCGACATCTCCGCAGAAGATTTCTGGACATCTTTCTATGCGATTGTCGTCGCTCTTCCGCCGCTTTTAGCAACATGGGTTGCCTATGCGGCGGATCTGACCGCAGGGAGCGATGAGGCAGGCATACGCCTTGCCATCGTCATGCGCGCCGCATTTGTGGATGTTGCCGCATGGGTCATCCCACTCGCAATCGTCGGGATGCTTGCCAAACGGATTGGCATTGCAAAGCGCTATGCAGCCTATGTAATCGCCATCAATTGGGGCAGCGCCTTTCTCGCATGGCTTTTTGCGCCAATCACACTGCTGCAGCTGTTCTTTCCGGGTTTTCTTGATATCGCGACACTGTTTGCGCTGGTGCTCTTCACCATCTCAATCATCCTGAGCTACCGGCTGACCTTTATCGTGCTGCAACGCCCACACGCTTATGTGGCCCCGTTCTTTGCCTGCATGTTCTTCGGCTCACTGTTTATCACAGTGTTCCTGCAACAGCTTTTTGGCATCGGAATTGGCGCGAACAGTTTTTAAAACGGAAACGGGTAATCAACGCCAATCAGATAGAGACCATAAGGCGGCGCAACCTGACCGCAGGCTTTGCGATCTTTGGCCTCGAGTGCGGCCTGCAAATCATCAGCCGTCCAGCGGCCAACCCCCACTTCCATCAGGCTTCCCGCAAAGGAGCGCACCTGATTATGCAGGAACGAACGCGCTGAAACGCGCATTTCGACATAATCGCCATTGCGCGTGACATCGAGCCGGTCAAGCGTTTTGATCGGGCTTTTTGCCTGACATTGCGTTGCGCGAAATGTCGTAAAATCATGTTCGCCCAGAAGCCGCTTGGCAGCCTCATGCATCGCTTCGTGGTCAAGGCGTTTCTGCACCCACCAAACGCGCTGATAATCAATCGCCAGCGGCGCACGACGATTGTGAATGCGATAAAGATAGTGCCGGGCACGCGCCGAAAAACGCGCGTCAAAGGCATCCGTCGTCTTCTCGACATTGAGAATGCTGATGCGTTCATCAGCCATCACCAGATGCGCATTGAGCGCATCGCGCACTTTCGCAGCACCCCAATCTTTTGTCAGATCGACATGAATGACCTGCGCGCTCGCATGAACGCCTGCATCAGTGCGGCCTGCCGCGCTCAACGTGAGATCTTCGCCGCAGAACTTTTTAAACGCCTGCTCAATTGCGTTCTGAACAGCATGGCCATTTTCCTGCCGCTGCCAGCCGACATAAGGCGTGCCGTCATATTCGACAGTGATCTTGTAACGAGGCACCGCTCAGAGAACCTTCGTCACTGTTGCACCACGCAAAAACTCCTGCGCAGGCAAAGGCTTACCGCCTGAACGTTGTAGCGTGACGAGCCGCACAGCACCCTCGCCGCACGCGATCGTCAGGCGATCGTCAAGTACAGTGCCCGGAGCGCCGCTTCCCTCGCCCAATGTAGAGCGCTGGAGTTTGACACGTTCAACCGCGCCGTTGATTTCCATCTCGCACCAGGCGCCCGGAAATGGTGAGATGCCGCGGATCGTGTTGTGAACGTCCTTCGCAGGCTTCGACCAGTCGATACGCGCCTCGGCCTTATCGATCTTGGCGGCATAGGTCACACCTTCCTCAGCCTGCGGCTGAAGAGTGAGACTTTCGCGCTCAAGCGCACCAAGCGCACGCACCATCAGATCGGCACCGATCATGCTGAGACGATCATGCAGCTCACCAGCTGTCATGTCCGGCGTGATCGCAACTTTTTCGGCCATGGCGATAGGACCGGTATCAAGCCCCGCGTCCATTTTCATGATCATCATGCCGGTTTCAGTGTCGCCCGACATGATGGCGCGCTGAATGGGAGCAGCCCCGCGCCAGCGCGGCAGAAGCGAGGCATGACCATTGTAACATCCAAGGCGCGGCGCATCGAGAATGGCCTGCGGCAGCAGCAGGCCATAGGCCACGACGATTGCCACATCCGCTTCAAGGCTCGCAAAGACGTCTTGCTCTTCCGCGCCTTTCAGGCTTTTCGGCGTGAAGACCGGAATGCCGAATTCCTCGGCCTTTTCATGCACCGGCGACTTTGTCAGTTCCAGTCCGCGACGGCCAGCCGGACGCGGTGGCTGCGAATAAACCGCAACGACATCATAGCCCTGTCCGATGATGGCTGTGAGGATTGGCACGGAGAAATCCGGCGTCCCCATAAAGATAATCCGCATCACAAAGCCCTGTTTGACGCGCGCTGGCTGGCGAGCTTCTTGAACTTCTTGATGACCATATCGCGCTTGAGCTTGGAGATATGATCGATAAACAGTATGCCATTGAGATGGTCGATTTCATGCTGCAAACAGGTCGCCATCAGCCCATCGGCTTCTATCGACTTTTCCTTGCCGTCCGCATCGAAATAATTGACCGTGATACTCGCAGGCCGCTCGACCTCCGCATAATAATCCGGGATCGAAAGACAGCCTTCTTCATAGACGCTGCGTTCGTCTGATGAGGCGACAATCTCCGGATTGATGAAGACATGCGGCGCCTTGGGCTCGTCTTCCTTGGCAAGATCAATGACAAGCATCTGCAGAGGTTCGCCCACCTGAATGGCGGCAAGGCCAATGCCCGGCGCGTCATACATCGTGTCGAGCATGTCGCCGGCAAATTTGCGCAACTGATCGTCAAAGCGCTCGACAGGCTTGGAAAGCTGGCGCAGGACGGGATCGGGAAGGATGATGAGCGGTTTAATAGACATGCGCTTCACGTAATCGCTTGCGCAAGAATCGTCAATTGTAACTTGCAAAATGTTCTTGTTTTGATCTCATCAAGACGACACGAATCAGTTAAGCTTGTGCAATGGAAAACCAGAATCTCTTGAACGAACCGCTTTTGCAGCTTGGTGCAACCTCTTTCACGCTGGGAAATATTCTCCTTGCGGGCATTGTTGTGCTGGTCATTTGCCTCGCTATTTTTCTCATTGCGGCAGCGCGTTCTGCGCGTCTCAGAGCTGTTGCGGAAGCGCAGGCTGAGGACCGTGCGCGCGATGCGGAATATCGCATGGCGGAGATTTTGAAGGCACAATCTGAAATGCAGGGTCGCATGCAGACCATGGCCGAAGTTTTTGGCTCACGGCAGGCCGAGCTCAATCAGTCAATACGCGAACGGCTCGATGGCATGACCCATCGCATCGGCCAGACCATGACCGAGCAAACCCGTTCGACCCATGAAAACCTCGCAAAGTTGCAGGAGCGTCTGGCGGTTATCGACACGGCGCAGAACAATATCCAGTCGCTTGCCGGTCAGGTCGTGCAGTTGCAGGCAATCCTTGCCAACAAGCAGACGCGCGGTGCCTTTGGCCAGTCGCGCATGGAAGCGATCATTGCCGATGGTCTGCCGCAGGGCGCTTATGAGTTTCAGGCGACACTGTCCAATGGCACGCGCCCCGATTGCCTTGTTAAAATGCCAAACAACGCGCCATCACTGGTCATCGACGCGAAATTCCCGCTTGAGGCATGGAATTCCATGCGCGAAACGGAAGCGCCGGAAGCACGCAAGACAGCCGTTGCACAGTTCCGCCGCGATATGGAAGTGCATATCAAGGATGTTTCCGACAAATATCTGATTACCGGCGAAACACAGGACACGGCTTTCCTGTTTGTCCCATCGGAATCCATTTTTGCCGATATTCATGAGCATTTTGAAGCGCTGATCCAGCGCGCGCACCGGGCGCGGATCGTCATTGTCTCGCCATCGCTCCTGATGCTGTCCATTCAGGTTATTCAGGCGATCTTAAAAGATGCCCGTATGCGCGAACAGGCGCATGTCATTCAGGGTGAAGTGATCCGCCTGATGGAAGATGTGGGTCGCCTTGATGAGCGTGTGCGCAAGCTGCAAACCCATTTCTTGCAGGCCAACAAGGATATTGATGACATTCTGGTGTCTTCCAATAAAGTCACCAAGCGCGGTGCAAAGATTGAAGCGCTTGAATTTGGTCCGGCACCGGCTGAAGAAACACCGCGCAACCCGACACGCTCAGCAGAGAACTCTGGCAGTCAGCTGCATCTTCGTGTTGTTGACGAAGATTAGGACACTTCCAGCAAAACCGTTTCGCGCTTTTACGGAGGATAATGCGTAAAAGCAGGCAGATAGGACATAAGTCCTGTCGGCGTGAAACGAGAATCGGTGAAGCAATGCTTCAAGTAAAAGGGGCATGTGAACACGTTCACATGCCAGGTTTTATGGAAGTGCACCCCTGCTCGAAGATTGGCATTCTCACCCACCGCATGATCGGCGCGGTGGGTGGAGATTATTCGGTTGAAATCAGGTGAAACTCTCTCAGCAATGCCCCAATCTCGGTAGAGTCGAGCTTTTTTATCAATAGCTTTCGGAGAAATTCAGGACCGGGAATACCGACCGGTTTGCCGTCTCTGAGAGGACCAATCGCGGCGAGCAGCGTGCGAATATCATAAGTCGAGTTAAAGACCTCAGGCACACCACGTTCGACATTGAGCAATGTATAGACTGCCTCCATGGGGGTGCGCACGGAATATTCCGTCGTGAAAACGCAGTCCCGCTGCTTTGATTCAGCAAACTGACCGATGAATGCGAAGTTGACCGCCCCCTGCGGCACCACATCCGGCCGGTCTCCGGCCTGACGTGGCATAAAGAACGCGGTGATATAAGGCATCATCACCGGCACAGTCCGTGCACCTGTTGCAGCCAGTTCCGGGATATCCTCGACCGGCACACCGAGTGTTGGTTTTCACGCGGAACTGAGCCGGTTTTTTCACCGAGAATTGAGCCACCTTCGAGTATGTTTTTCAGATCATGGTTTGGTCAAGGGATTGGGT
>NZ_JAYEXN010000039.1:0-30331 GCF_044435015.1 Ochrobactrum sp. S1502_03 | reverse complement strand
GGTTTCAGTCCAGGCCATGTGATCCTCCGTAGTCTTGGTAAACCACAGAGAATCATAAACTCCTGAAATCGCTCAACTTAATTTTCGGTTCGGCTCTTACAAGCACGTCAAAGCACGATAAGCTTCAAGGCTTCTCAAATAAAGTGCCGTTCGTTCCAAGAGCGCGTTTTACAGCAGCGCGTGCCGAAGCCATGTCAGGCATGCTCCAATTTGGTTCACTGCCCAGAAACTTATCCAGAAATGCAATTGCGTAAGCGGGGACTTCCGACACGTTTTCTTTGTAAGACCACCATGTTCGAAGATCATCTGCACATTGATCAATATCAGGCAAAGTTGCGAATTCCTGTTCATGAACAGCCGCAATCGCGCAGATGCAATAATTTGTATAGAGAAACCCTTCCGGCCAGAAGCTGATAATTTCGTACATCCTGGCAGAATCGCCGGTTGCATGGCGTGGTGGTGAAATGACTTTGGCCGGTGAAAGACGAATAAGCTCCCGCAACACCAGCCCCGCCGCAAAAGTGATGAAATCATTGCGATCTATTTTGGCAAAACGCTTGTTTTGATCGACAATCTCAACCCAGTTGAGAAAAGCCTCTGTCAGCTTCTTTTCATCAATCTCATATTCAACGCCATAGAGCGTATGCAACAAGCTCGCATGCTTGCGGAATGTCGCGCGAAACCAGCGCAACTGGCGCAATCGATGCCGAAGATCAGGCATTGAAGCCATTTGTTCTCTGAGTAGCAAATCCATGTCGCGAGCGACCTCCCGTTTGCAAATGATACTATGCGAAACCAATTGAAAAGTCAGGTCCTATTCGCTTTCAGTCACCTCTAATAATTATACATATTGACATACAAGAAAACAAATGTTCTCTATTTGCAGGATGAAGAAGCGGGAAAATATCCCGCTCGCTCTTCGTGGGAGGAGGAGAAAATGGCAATCTGGCAGTGGGCCTTATTGGGCCTGGCTATGCTTTGGGGCTTTCAGTCTTTGGGCGTCTGGTTTCAGATGCGCCACTATTCCGATGTCATGAAAGGGATCACTTCAAAGTATTCGGACGGCTTTGTGGGGGCGGGGCATGTACGCGCGCGTTTCGGCAAAGGCGTTATCGTATTGATTGTTGTTGATCGTAATCAGATTGTCCGGGGCTTTCTGCAAATGAGCGGACGAACAGTTTTTGCCAAATTTATCCGACGCGAAGGTTTTGAGGGAATGCGCCTGAGCGAGTTGCAGGACAACCCTGAAATTGGAGAAGGAAAGCCTGAAGTGGTGGCTGCTACCAAACAGGCGATGGAGCAGATCGGTCGCATCAGCGATCAGTCCGATGGGATCGAACTCGCGGGTCTCAAAGCAGTGGGAGCATAGGAGTTGCTTGCCTGAAACAAGCAATCGAGGAGGAACAATGTCGATAGTGACAATGTTGGCGCAACATGCCGACACAACAATGCAATCTATACATTTGGCCGGAAGCATGATTTCGGATGCCGCCCTGCATGGAAAACATGCAGCGGAACACGCAGGAAATGATCTGCTTCAACTGGCTCAGGCGACAACGACCGCCCCCGCTGATGCCGGGGCTGCCACAGGCACGGGCGGCATTTCAGTCGATCAGTTCAAAGAGCGTTTGCAGAATGTTGCTCAGGAAGAACAGCTTGGCTGGCTGGCTTCAATCGGGAAGCACTTCATTGGTGTGTTCCAGAAAGGTGGCGAGGTTTTTTCGGGCTTTGTGACGGGTATCATCCCAACGCTGGTCGTGCTGATGACCGCATTTTACGCGATCACGGAGCTGGTCGGTGAAAAGCGCGTTCATGGCCTTGCACGCAGTGCGGGTCGTATCGCGCTTACCCGCTACACTGTCCTGCCTGTTCTTGCGGTTTTCTTCCTGACCAATCCGATGGCCTATACCTTTGGCTCGTTTCTGGATGAGAAATATAAGCCAGCTTTTTATGATGCTGCTGTTTCTTATGTTCATCCACCGCTGGGTCTATTCCCGCACATCAATCCCGGTGAATATTTCGTCTGGGGCGGCATTCTGGTCGCGCTGCTCGAACTTGAGAAAAAAGGCGCGGTTCCGGTCGGTTATCATATCAGCGTGGCCATCTGGTACGCGATTGTCGGTCTTCTCGTCATCCTTCTTAAAGGCATGCTCACAGAACGCATCACCATGATTATGGCGCGGCGTCAGGGCATCGAACTTTAAACGGAATCCGGGGAGGATATCATGGTAAAGACCTATAAGGCAGTTAAGATTTCCCGCGGTTCCAATGGCTGGGGTGGGCCACTGGTTATTCAGCCAACCGAGCAGCGCAATAAAGTTGTTTCGGTCACAGGCGGCGGCATTCATCCGCTCGCCCGACGCATTGCCGATCTCACCGGCGCTGAAGCCGTTGATGGATTTCGCACGCCACCCATTGAAAGCGAAATGGCCGTTGTCGTTGTTGATTGCGGCGGCACGGCGCGTTGCGGCGTTTATCCGCGCAAGCGCATTCCAACCGTTAATATCACACCGGTCGGCCAGTCAGGACCACTGGCTCAGTTCATAACCGAAGACATTTATGTTTCCGGTGTGAAGCCCGAAGACATTGTGCTCGCGGATGGGTCAGAAGCAAGCGCATCTGCAACATCAGCCCCTGTTGAAGAAGAGGAAAAACCGCAGCCTGTCGATCTGCCAAATGATGGCGGCATTGTCGGTATGATCAGCAGCATCGGCCGCGTGATGGGTCGGGTGGTCGGTATCTTCTTCCAGGCGGGCCGCCGCACAATCGATCAGGTGGTCAGAAACGTGCTGCCGTTCATGGCGTTTGTCACGATGCTGATCGGTCTGATCCTTTATACAGGTATTGGCGATATTCTCGCCCAGCCGCTTGGCCCTCTTGCCAATAACATTGCGGGCCTTTTGGTCCTGTCTGCGATTTGCAGCCTGCCGTTTCTTTCACCCATTCTGGGGCCAGGCGCTGTTATTGCACAGGTCGTTGGTGTGGCGATTATCGGGCCACAAATTGCCAATGGCACCATTGCACCGGCAATGGCTTTGCCTGCTCTGTTTGCTTACAACGCTCAGGTTGGGTGTGACTTTGTTCCTGTTGGTCTGGCGCTTGGAGAAGCAAAGCCGAAAACCATTGAAATTGGTGTTCCGGCCGTTTTGATCAGCCGTCAGTTTATGGGCCCGCTTTCCGTTCTGATTGCCTGGGTTGTCAGCCTTGCAGTGCTTTAAAAACGGTGGGCCTGCTCTTAAAAGAGAGCAGGCCCAATCCAAGCTTATGAAAAATCAAAAGACCAAAATGAGAATACCGAGAAAGGACCATCTATGTCGATACATCTGAAAACGCGGATTACCGCGATCGGCCCGGAGGTTGCAGATCTCGCAGAAGGCGGTGTTCTGATCCTGTTTGCAGACGGCTCACCACCTGAACTGGCAGAGGTATCTGTTCTTCACGTGGTCGAAGAAGGCCCTGAAGCAGGGGCTCCTGCAATTGGAGCAAAGATCACCATTGGCTCTCTTAAAGCCGAGATTACTGCCGTTGGCGAAAGTGCCTGGCAGAAGGTGCGTGAAATCGGGCACGTTGTGATTTCTTTCACGGGTGCGAATTCAACGGATCGCCCGGGTGAAATCTGTGCCAGCGAAATAGCAGGCGAAGACCTTGTCGCTGCTCTCAAAGAAGGGCAGATTATCACCATCGGCGGCTAGAGCTGGCCGTTTTTCGGATAAGAATTGCGTGTTAAAACAGACAGTTGAAACGATTTTGGTGCGATAGACGTGAAATCGTTTTAGATGTCGATTTGAGGCTTACATAAATGGAACGCTCGACTATCGTCCGGGTGCATGAAGGGCTGCATGCGCGCCCAGCAACGCGCTTTGTTAAACTGGCCAAGGGCTTTGAGAGTGACATCGAAATTGCCAAGGCCGGGAAAAGCGTCAGTGCCAAAAGCTCCGTCAAGCTGATGCTGCTTGGCGTGAAAGAGCTTGATGAAGTGACCGTTCGTGCCGATGGAGCCGATGCGATTGAAGCCATTGAGGCTTTGATCGGGTATCTTGAAAATCCACAGGCGGGCCTTGAAGAGGCAGCCAGCCCGATTGCCGCCACTTCCACCGCTTCCCCTCAAGTCGCAGCCACTCCTCAACCTGAGATCAAGAGCGAGCTGCCTGCAGGTCAGATAAAGGGCGTTGGGGCGAGTGAAGGCGTTTCCTTGGGCGCTGCGTTTGCGTTTTTTCCTGAAGAGATCAAGCCTTCGGGTCGAAAACTTTCAGCATCTGAAATTGATGCAGAAATCGACCATTTCAAATCTGCAATCGCAACTGTTCAACAGCGCATGGATGCGTCGTTGTCGGGTGGAAATCTGGCCGATGCCGACAGGGGCATCATTGCTGCATTAAAAGATATTGCCGCGGATGATAGCCTGTCCGATGAAGCGCTCGCGCTTATTCGAGGTGGCCTTGACGCTATTTCGGCCATGCTTGCCGCAGCGTCAACGGTTGCCGGGCAATTTGCGGCACTGGATGATCCGTATCTTAACGCGCGCGCAGATGATGTTCATGCCGTCAGCCGCCAGATTTGTCTGGCTCTGCTTGGCAAGGAAGACATCAATTTGGAAGGTTTGCCGGAAGGCTCGGTGCTGATCGCTGAGGACATCGGTGCGTGGGATCTGGCGCGCGCACCGCTTAAGAAGATCAAAGGCGTTGTCTGCGGCCATGGCGGGGCAACATCGCACGTGGCCATCATTGCACGCACGCACGGCATTCCGGCGGTTCTTGGCCTTGGCAGTGCAGTTCAATATCTTAAGAATGCGAAAACCGTTGCAGTGGATGGAAGCCACGGCATCGTTCATGCCGACCCGGATATAGCCACCCGCAACGAAATTGAGGCGCGCATTTCCAAAGCACTCCAGGAAAAGCAGGCACTGGATGCTTACCGCTCCATCACGCCGCGTCGTGCCGACGGTACAATCATTGAAGTCGCAGCGAATATGGGCGCGCTGGAAGAGATTGATGTGGCACTCGAAGCGGGTGCGATGGGGGTTGGATTGTTCCGCACCGAGCTTCTGTTTATGAAGCACATTCACCTGCCTTCTGAAGATATGCAGACGGAAACCTATGCGACGCTTCTAAGAGCTTTCACCCCGAACCCGGTTATTGTCCGCACGCTGGACATTGGCGGTGACAAGCCTGTTGCCGGAATCGAATTTCCTGATGAGGAAAACCCTTTCCTTGGCTGGCGCGGCATTCGCATGTGTCTCGACCGCCCGGATGTGTTCAAACCACAACTGCGCGCACTGTTGCGTGCAGCTGTGAATGGCAATCTCAAAGTCATGTTGCCTATGGTATCGGATGTTGAAGAAATCCGTGCAACCAAGCGCCTTATTGCGGAATGCATCACTGAGCTGAACAGCGAAGGCAAAGCTTTTGCCGCGTTTGACCTTGGCGTAATGATCGAGACGCCTGCGGCGGTTTTCGCTGCCCGAGAACTTGCAAAAGAAGCGGCTTTCTTCTCCATCGGCACCAATGATCTGACACAGTATGTGATGGCTGCGGATCGCCTCAATCCAACCGTTGCAAAGCTTAACGATGTTAGCCATCCGGCTGTCATGGCTGCAATTGAGATGACCGCAAAAGCGGCAACAGAGGCCGGCATCATGGTGGGGATGTGCGGTGAAGCAGCTGGAAAGCCGGAGCTTATAGGCGAGTTTATTCGCATGGGACTGACCGAACTCAGCATGAGCCCTGCTTCCATTCCTCGCGCGAAAAAGCTGATTGCAGATATGTTTGGAAGCTAAACCTCGTCTATAAGGCCCCTATCAAAAAGCTCGGATTCAATCCGGGCTCTTATTTCATGGAAGATGCGTAATGAGGGTCTGGAACAGAGTTTCAAGATTGGCCTGATCGCAATCTTCTGCCGCCTTAATGAGACGCTCCCCGCGCACATCCAATGCCAGAATAGCGCTTTCCAAAGGATCAATGCCAGCAAGATCCGCCGCCTTAACGGTGATCAAGCCACAAGCAACACTGACTGCGGCAAAACACGCGGCTTCAAACCGGCGCAAAGCCTTTGGGTCACAATGGCTATTGAGCGAAATGAACCGCACAGGTCTTTCGGCAAGCAATTGCAGAAAAATAGCTGCAACAACTTTGGCTGTTGTCGCGATTTTCTTCTCACCTGCTTCAGCTGAAAATACATTTTTCAATAAAGCAGCATGGTTCTGCATTACCTTTTCATGAACGGTTAAAAAGACAGCCTCCTGGATCAGCATATTTTGCAACTTATGACGGCGGAGCACTTCTTTCGTGAGGTAATACATATCTTTGCGGAAAGCCCGCACGCCCTCAGCCGAGCCACCAAAATAAATTGCTAGGCTCTTCACATGCGGGGCGCCGCTATGTGCTTTCGGATCAGAGGAAATCAACGAAATCGAAATTGTTTCAGCCGTTGTCAGCGCCTTGTCCATCATGCTCGCGGCATGTCCCAGCAGCAATTCTGGAGATACAATTTCACCGGGTCGCGGAGCCGGCCGTTCTGTTTGCAAACTTTCATGACGATTGCGCCGGATCATATATCGAGCCTCGCGCAGACGGTCCTTTAGGTTGACTGCAATTTCTTCGGAAAGAATGCGTAACATGTTTGTTTTCCTCACCTGCAGCACCATGATAACAGAATGGACAATGCATAGGAATTATTGTTTGCCTCTGCGTGGAAAAGCAATAGTTTAGGTATAACAACACCAGTTCGATAACGCTGTATTGCACCATTAATTTGAGGGATAGTTTTGAAAAAGGCCGCCAGGAAGACCAAAGAAAAACCGGAAGCGGCAGACCTTATCGTTGGGTCTGAAGGGGTTGCGGCCGAAAACCGTACAAGCCGATTGAGAACACGCGCTGCGTGGATGTATTACGTTGAACAAATGACGCAGAATGACATTGCGGAAGCGCTCGGTGTCGGTCGTGTGACAATCGTCCGCCTTCTTGCTGATGCCCGTGCGCGCAATGAAGTAAAAATTACCATTGAGGGCAAGCTGGCAAGTCTGACATCTCTGGAAGTTGAGCTTGAAAAGACCTTTGGTCTTGAGCGCGCCATTGTCGCGCCGCTTTCTTCGTCGGACATTGACCCGATTCCACCAATCAGCGCGGCAACCGGTGCCTATCTTTCGGAAAAAGTGCAGCACGGCATGACGATTGGCGTGGGCTGGGGGCGTACCCTTTCCAGCACCCTGCAGCATATCGGTGCACGCCCGCTCAATGACTTGAAGGTCATTTCTCTGCTTGGTGGCATCGTACAGCCACGGCGGTCAAACCCACCGGAATTTGCGTGGCAGTTTGCACAGATTTTTCAGGGCGAGGGTTATCTCATTCCTGCCCCGGCGCTTGTTGATAGCAGGGAAACCCGAACTGCACTTATTGAGCGCTGCGGGTTGAATACTGTGCTGGATATGGCCGAGGACCTCGACATGGTCCTGCTCAGTGTCGGTGACATTCAGACAGCCAGCAGCACATCATATCGTGTGGGCCTGATTGATGAGCAGCAGAAACTATCGCTCATTGAAAATGGCGCCGTCGGTGACGTGCTGTTCCATTTCTACGACAGAAACGGCAAGATCGTTGATGATCCTGTGCATGACCGTGTCATGTCGGCGAAAATCGAGAGCCTTCAGAAGACGCCGCAACGGATTCTGACATCGGGCGGCAAGGAGAAAATCGCAGCGCTGCTTGGCGCAGTCAAGCTTCTCAAACCGACAGTCCTCATCACAGATGAGGAAAGCGCTGCGCAGATGCTCAAAGACAAAGCGCAGTCTGATTAAAAACAAAAAAGCACATCGTCGCCAAACGATGTGCTTTTGTACGATTAGAGTGCCGATCTGATCCAATCAGCTTGAAACACGCTCTAATTGGCAGCGGCTGCGCATTCTTTGAAAATTTGCAGCACCGCAGCCCGCTCTTCGATTTGTGGCATATGCCCACAGCCTGCGAAAATGTGGACGCCCACTTTTCCCGGCAGACCATGCGCATGGGCGACGGGTATCACCCGGTCTTGCGCACCAAAAATAAGCCGCACCGGCATTGCAAGCGTAGCAATGCTTGAGCGAACGTCAAAGGTCTGTGTGCCATCTGCGAAGAACCGCGCACCAATGGCGCCCTGCGTTTCGCGCAGTTCTGCATCCGCCGCCTGAGCGATGGTCGCATTGATGAACGGCTTCGTCAGATGGCTCTCATCGGCAACGAGAAGCTTCAGCCAGGGAACGATGCTGGCTTCGCTTTTCGCGCCGATAAGACCGTTGATAAACGCAGCATTGACTTGCGGCCCCAAACCACCCGACGAGATGAGCAGCAAAGAACGCACATCGATAACACCGCGTGAAGCGGTGACAGTCGCGACCGCACCACCCAGCGAATGCCCAACCAGCAAGCAGGATGTTACGCCCAATGCTGCGAGCGTTGCCTCCACGCTTGCTGCAATGTCGTCAATGCTTTCAGGAACGACCCGTGGTGAATTGCCATGTCCCGGAAGATCAAGAGCGAGGATCGGATGGCCAAGCGATGCGCCAGCAAACAATCCACGCCATGAATTAAGATCAGCGGCAAAGCCGTGGATCAGAACAACTGGCAAACGGCCAGCTTCTCCCTCGCGCAACCAGACGACATTGAGCTGTCCCGCAGTGGCAGGCTCTGCATTGTTTCTTGAAGCAGGTTTCGCAGCGACAGCAGCACTTGGCATCTTTGCGACGCTGATATTGCCTTCAACATCCTTCTTCTGCACGCGGCCCTTCGGTCCTGAACCCTGAACAGACGAGAGATCAATGCCTGCCTCCCGCGCCAGCCGACGGGCAAGCGGCGTTGCCCGCACATCATTGGCTGCCCCCGTTTGATCATCGTGCGAAGATGCAGGTTCAACCTTTTCCAGAGCGGCTGGCGCAATGGCTGTTTCTATGGGTGCCGCAACAATCGTTTCTTGAGCGACGGGCGCTGATTTGGCATGACGCTCTTCGCCTTCGGCATAAATCCATGCAACTGCCTGCCCGACAGGAACAACCGTTCCTTCCGCAGCGCTGATATCTGCAAGGATGCCCGATGCTGGTGCATCGACTTCCATTGCGGCCTTGTCGGTCTCGATTTCAAAGAGAAGCTGACCTTTCGTGACCGTATCACCATCTTTGGCATACCACCGCGAAATCTGCCCCGTCTCCATATCCATATCGACCTTGGGGAGAATGACTTCCACAGCCATGGTCAGCGCACTCCTTTAGCCAGATCACGAGCGCTTTTCAGGATATCAGGCACCTGTGGAACGGTCGCGCGTTCAAGGTCGGGATTATAAGGAATTGGCGTTTCGGCCCCGCCAAGACGCACGATTGGCGCATCAAGATAGTCGAAGGCATCACTCTCCGCTACAATAGCAGAGATTTCAGCACCAATACCAAGCGTCTTGACCGCTTCATAAACGCAGAGAAGTTTTGACGTTTTTTTGACGCTTTTAATAATGGTTTCGCGATCAATCGGACGCACTGTGCGCAGATCGATCACTTCAACATCAATGCCTTCCTTGGCAAGCTCAGCAGCGGCATCAAGGGCTTTGTGTACCATGATTGCCGTTGCGACAATGGTAAGATCACGGCCTTCACGGACCACCTCTGCCTTGCCAATTGGCACGGTGTAAAAACCTTCTGGAACCGGACCTTTGGTCTTGTAGAGCAGCTTGTGCTCAAAAATCATAACCGGATCGGGGTCTTCGACGGCCGCAAGCAACATGCCCTTGGCATCATAAGGCGTTGAAGGCTGTAAGACTTTG
Source organism: Ochrobactrum sp. S1502_03 (assembly GCF_044435015.1). NCBI lineage: Bacteria > Pseudomonadati > Pseudomonadota > Alphaproteobacteria > Hyphomicrobiales > Brucellaceae > Ochrobactrum > Ochrobactrum sp. S1502_03. The sequence continues at coordinate 20,554 of NZ_JAYEXN010000039.1, read as the reverse complement.
AGCCCCGGCACATGGCCAAGCCATGCTTCAAGGCTCTGGCTGTGCTGTGCCGCAGCACCCGTTCCCGACCCTGCCGGAAACCGCATAACCAGCGGCACCGAAACTGCACCACCAAGCATATAGCGGATTTTTGCAGCCTGATTGACGATCTGTTCCATCGCCAGTGCTGCAAAGTCAGAAAACTGGAACTCAAAAATCGGACGCATACCGGTCAGTGCTGCACCGACCGCGACACCTGCACCGCCCAGTTCGGAAATAGGCGTATCCATGACACGGTCTTCGCCAAAGCGATGCACCAGATCACCAGTCACCTGAAATGCGCCGCCATAGACGCCAATATCTTCACCCATCAGGAAGACGCGCTCGTCGCGTTCCATGGCAATTGCCATTGCTTCCTGGATGGCTTGCGAATAGCTCAACTCACGGATTGTTGTGTCCATGTTTAAATATCATCCGTATAAACGTCGCGGGTCAGGTTGGTCAGATCAGGTGCCGGGCTGTTCTTGGCGAACTCAATCGCCTCAGCGATTTCCTTCTCCACCTGAGCGCGGATGTCCTCGATCTCGGCATCATTGATGAAGCCATAGGCTTTCAAATCAGCCTCAAAATGCGCGATTGGATCGCGATCATTCTGCCAATGCTCGATTTCTTCCTTGGTGCGATAGCGGTTGCGATCGCTCTTGGAATGCCCACGAATACGGTATGTTTTGTTTTCAATGAGCGTCGGCCCTTCGCCGCGCCGTGCGCGTTCGCTCGCTTCGTTGACTGCCTCTGCCACTTCCGACAGATTATTGCCATCCACGATCACGCCGGGCATGTTATAGGCCGAGGCGCGGTCCGCTACATTGGCAACAGCGGTCGAACGTTTTGTCGAGGTGGACATGCCGTAGCCATTGTTTTCACAAATGAAAACAACGGGCAGCTTCCAGACCGCAGCCATATTGAGCGCTTCGTGAAAAGCGCCTTCATTGTTAGCGCCGTCACCGAAGAACGACACGACAACCTTGCCATTTTTCTGCTTCTTGGCAGAAAGCGCAGCGCCCACCGCAATTGGAATGCCACCACCGACAATACCGTTTGCGCCGAGATTTCCCTTGGAAACGTCGGCAATGTGCATTGAGCCGCCACGGCCTTTGCAATAGCCTGTTTCCTTGCCGAAAAATTCGGCAAACATACGCTTCACGTCAGCACCCTTGGCGATGCAATGGCCGTGTCCGCGATGGGTCGATGTGATCATGTCATCATCATTGAGCGGCAGACAGGACGCAACCGCACTCGCTTCCTGCCCGATGGAAAGATGCATCGTTCCGTGAATGAGACCGCGCGTGTAGCTTTCTTCCGCCCCTTCTTCAAAACGGCGGATCAGATACATTTTATGCAGTGCTTCTTTGAGCTGTTCCGGCGAATAGGTGCGAAATGCATAAGGCAAGTTATGACGGTCGCCCGTATCCTGCGGTTCGACTTTTTTGGCTTGAACCATAATGTTTTGTCCTCACGCTCCGTAAACGAGCTTGTCTTGACGCGCGCGCAGTTCGGCAATCTTGGAACCCGGAGCCACGGCCGCATTGTCGTAAGTGATAAGCTCGCCCTTCTTGATCGGCTTGGTCACGCTGCCACCTTGTAGAAGTCCGCATGGGATCGCATGTGCACTGCGTGCTTCGCTCGAAGTCATGATCCATGCGCGATAGCAATATTCGCCAATGGCATCGAGTTTTTCGCCTGGCTGCATGTCTTTCTTTGCGACCGCCGCCACTTCTGCGACCGGCTTTGACAGCGGAACCATGTCCGGCTTGCCGTAAAGAACAACGCGCGCGCAAGTCAGCGGCACTTCGAGAGACGTCAAATGATAGGGGCGGTGAAAGGTGAAATATGGACCCTTGCCCATCTTCAGATCTTCCATACGCTCGGAAATACGCGGATGCGACATGTCGGCGACGACAAAGACGCCCGGAGCAACGCCTTTACCGATCGAATAGTCAACCACGCCGACCTTGGACAGCACCCCGCCATCCTTTTCGGGGATCAGCGTTTTGTTGAGCTGGTCGAGCGTTGCGGCAGGCCCATGCATACCGGCTTTATCCGGGACAAGTCCTGTGGCGTTAGCAATGGCAGCCATTTCGACCATGGTTTTTGAACCATCGACGAATTCCACCAGCATACGCACATTCATATTACGGCGCGTGGCTTCTTCCATATATTGGTCGGGCACGGCATCGATGTTGAGCGGATTGTTTTTGCCTTTGCCCGCAGCCACAATCGGATGGCCCATCGCGGACACGAACTCAATCAGCTCCATGCAGGATGACGGCTCGTCGCCCGCGCCAAGCGAATAGGTGACGCCAAGGCGCTCGGCTTCTGCTTTCAAATAAGCACCGATGGTCACATCTGCTTCAACATTCATCATAACCAGATGCTTGCCATGCTCCATGGCACGCAGGCCGATCTCGGCACCAACGGCCGGAACGCCCGTGGCGTCGATCACAACATCAATAAGATCATTTTCGAGGATCAGATTGGCATTGTCGGTTACAGCAACTTTATGCGCTTCCATCGCAGCAGTCAGATCGGAAGCGGTCGAAACTTCGCCACCGTGGCCTTCTTCCTGAAAGGCAATATCGACGGCTTTCAGCGCATTGGGAATACGCAGTTCGGAGATAGCACCCACTTCAATGCCAGGCATATGTGCGACGCGCGTGACAATATCCGTCCCCATTTCACCGGAGCCAATCAGTCCGATGCGGATTGGTCGGCCACTATCCGCCCGCGCCTGCATATCACGCGCCAAACCTGTCAACGCCACATTGGTTGCCATCGTTTCCTCCTGAACGTCTCTGCAAAATTCTCGCAGTCTCCTCTGATGCATAATCAATTAATGAACATTTGTTTTTAAGTCAATACCAGTGTTCACAATGACGCGTCGGCACGCGAACGTTAATGGCAGCTTGTTATTAGACTTTAGTTTGTTATAGAATACAAAAGTTCTGCTGTTTCGCGCAATTCAGATTTTGAAACGCCGATACGTGCAAGCTAATAATGGCGTTCTGGTAGCTCGGCGCACTTTGGGAGTGTTCCGGCGGGAGGAGAATTAAATGGACGCATTTCTGAGCGGACTAAAAACGGCGGTCGATACGCTTGGGGCAACGGTTCTGTTGCCTATCGTCATCTTCATTATTGCGGTGGTACTGGGCGCGAAAGTCGGTAAAGCCTTCCGCGCTGCCATAACCATCGGTGTCGCTTTCATCGGTATTAATCTGGTTCTGGGCCTGATGTTCACCTCTATCGGTGAAGTGGCCCAGGCAATTGTCACCAACACTGGCATCAAGCGTGATATCGTCGATGTGGGCTGGCCGTCCGCTGCGGCCATTGCCTTTGGTTCATCGGTGGGCTTGTGGGTTATTCCAGTTGGAATTCTGGTCAACATCGCCCTGTTGCTGATGCGTTGGACGCGCACGCTCAATGTCGATGTCTGGAATTTCTGGCACTTTGCTTTCGTAGGCTCATTGGTTGTCGCTGCAACGGATAACATCGCTTATGGCATTATTGTTGCAGCACTTGTTGCGGCCTTGTCCTTGTTGTTTGCCGATTGGTCGGCACGCGCGGTGCAACAGTTCTACGGCATTCCGGGTGTGTCTGTGCCGCATTTGGCTTCTGCGCAGATCTTGCCGATTGCTATTGTGCTCAACTGGATCATGGACCGCATTCCCGGCATTAATAAAATCAACATCAACACCGAAACCATTGAACGCCGCTTTGGTGTGTTTGGTGAGCCCGTTGTTATGGGGCTGGTCATCGGTCTCGTGCTTGGCACAATAGCATTTTATAATGCGGGTGATTTTGGCACGGTGCTTGCCAAGGTTCTGGGCACGGGTATGACGCTGGCAGCGGTGATGTTGCTTTTGCCTCGCATGGTCAAAATCCTGATGGAAGGCTTGTTGCCGGTTTCCGATGCTGCACAGGAATTTGTGCGTAAGCGGACAGGCGACCGCGAACTTCTCGTCGGCCTCGATTCGGCCATCCTGATCGGGCATCCGGCAGCAATTTCGTCGGCGCTCATTCTGGTGCCGATTGCGATCATCCTTTCGGTCATTCTGCCGGGCAATCGCGTGATCCTGTTCGCCGATCTTGCGGTTATTCCGTTTATCGTTGCAATGACGGCTCCGCTTCTGAAAGGCAATGTGTTCCGCATGGTTGTGGTGGGGACCGTGACTTTGACCATCGGCTTCTATGTTGCCAATGCGCTCGCGCCCCTCTTTACCAGTGCGGCAGTCTCGTCAGGCTTCAAGTTGCCAGAAAATGCCTTGCAGATTACGTCCGTGGTCGATGGGTTCCTGTGGGTTCCAGACATTATCATCAAAACAATCAGCTGGCTTGGCGGTACGCTTGGCGTCGCAGTGATTGCGGTTGTGATTGCAGTGCTGTTCATGCTCTATCGTCGCAACACACTCGCATGGGAACGTGCGGCGGGTGCCGAAGACGAACCCGCAGAAGAAAAGGCCGCCTGACCTCGGCTGCCAATTTTGCAATATAATCAAAGCCGCACGTCGAAGCAGGCGTGCGGTCGTTTCCAAATGGAGAATGGAATGGCTGCTGGTCTGATTGATTATCTCAATCCACACGCAATCGAGCTTCAGAGTGACGCAAAAACCAATGAAGAGATCATCCGCATTCTGGCAGGCAAGCTGGAAAAATTGGGCTATGTAAAGCCCAGCTACGCAGATGCAGTTGTAAGCCGTGAATTATCGATGCCAACCGGATTGCCGCTTGAGCGTGATGACAATGTTGCGGTGCCGCATACTGACCCGGAACATGTGATCAAGGCCGGTGTTGCATTTGCAACGCTCAAAATGCCGATTGCATTTGCCAATATGGAAGATCCGGAAGAGACAGTTCCGGTCGGATATGTCTTTCTGCTCGCCATCAATGACAAGGACCAACAGATTGAGACCTTGCAGCAGATCATGGCAACCATTCAGGATGCTGATGCCCTCGACAGGCTCAAAGCAGCATGCAGCTTTGAAGACATTACAACCGCATTACAATAAAGACTGCACATTTTGTTGGCTGCAAAAGTCATATGGAGGAAAACATGGCTAAAATGAAAACAATTCTCTTCGCGTGCGGAACCGGTGTTGCGACATCAACCGCAGTCAATGCTGCTGTCACTGAAGAGATGAAAAAACGCGGTTTGACCTTCAATGCTCAACAGGCAAAAGCCACGGAAGTGCCGTCCCTTGCTGATAATGTGGACTTTATCGTTTCCACAACCCCCATTTCTGCGTCCGTTACCAAACCTGTCATAAAGGGGCTTCCTTTCTTAACCGGTATTGGCAAAGATAAAACGCTCGATGAGATTGAAGCTGAACTGCGCAAGTGAGATCTGAACTCACGGCAAATATCCGGCTCGCAGAAACGCCGGTTTCAAAATGATACTAATTGTTGAATCATGCGCTGCTTAGAGCATTTCCTGTTTTGATCGAATCATCGGAAATGCCCTATCTATTTGTTTTCATGCATTATCCAACACAAAACCGCTTCGCACTTTTGCTGGAAATGCTTTAGAGTACCGGCTCTCTGGGACCCCAGTCTTCTGAGAGTGAAGCATGTTCGAATGAATTTTTCGCGAAAGAGCCCGCTCGCTTTATAGGCTTTGTTATTGCCCGACCCGGCATTTGCCGGGTCGGATTTCAAGAGCGCAGCGTCTCGTGTCCGTTTCTCTGCTGTTTTCAGGCGGCGAGAATGACTTTCATTGCCTTTTCGCGCGCAGCATTGCCGAACACTTCGTAAGCGTCCAGAATCTGATCAAGTCGGAAACGGTGCGTGATGAGTTTTTTCGGATCGAATTTACCAGCCTTGACGGTCTTCAGCAGCATCGGTGTTGTGTTGGTGTTCACCAACCCCATCGAGATTTTTATGTTCTTGATCCAGAGATCTTCAATGCGAAGCTCGACTGGCTTCCCGTGAACGCCGACATTCGCGATATTGCCGCCAGCCGAAACGATCTTCTGGCAGATGTCGAATGTCGCGGGAACACCGACGGCTTCAATCGCCACATCGACGCCCTGTCCGTCGGTCATTTCCATGATCCGGGAGGCTGCGTCTTCTTCACCGACCTGAATGGTGTCGGTGGCGCCGAACTGACGCGCAAGAGCCAGACGCGCCGGGTCCATATCGATCATCACGATCTTACCGGGTGAATAGAATTGCGCCGTCAGGAGTGCAGACATGCCGACTGGCCCTGCGCCTACGATGGCGATCGTATCACCGGGCTTCACACCGCCCGCCTGCACGCCGATTTCAAGCCCTGTTGGCAAGATGTCCGAAAGCATCACCAATGCTTCTTCATCTGCACCTTGCGGGATCGGATAGAGCGAGTTGTCGCCATGCCGAATGCGGACAAATTCGGCCTGTGTGCCGTCGATCGTATTGCCGAGCTGCCAGCCGCCATCATCACAATGGGAGTAAAGCTGTCGTTTGCAGTTTGGGCAGGAACCGCAGGATGTGATGCACGAGATCAGCACCGCATCGCCCCGGCGGAAGTTGCGAACCGCACCGCCAACCTCTTCAACAATGCCAACGCCCTCATGGCCGAGCGTCCGTCCTTCGGCGACGCTTGGCACATCGCCCTTCAGAATATGCAGATCGCTGCCGCAGATCGTCGTCTTCGTAATTCTCACGATGACATCCGTTGCTTCCTGAACGGTCGGCTTGGGCTTTTCGACCCAGTCTTTTTTACCTGGTCCGTGATAAACCAACGCTTTCATCATATCCTCCCTCGGGGGCATACCCCTCAGCATATTTTTGCAAAGATCACACAAACCTGACTCCTGTCCGGATAGTGAGGCGCCGTCGGCGCTTGCATGCAATGTAGACAACGACCGCGGATGGACGAAGACTGATGGTTGGTCCATTCAGGAAGCCAGTACTCCAAATCAGAAGAAATCAGCCTACACCATTTGATCACCTGCCGAAATGGATTGAACAACGCGTATCCAGTCAAAATTCACCTCAGCATGAGGACCTTGTGGCGAGGGTTGTCACACGCGCCCTGTTCGGCTGCGCAGTGTCTGGTAGGGCGTTTCGCCGAAACGCTGATGATAGGACGCAGTCATCGCGGTGAGGTTTACATATCCTCTTTCCGCTGCAATTGCAGACACGGTTTGCCCGGGCGTTGCCTCTTCGAGCGCCTTGCGAAGACCATCAAGACGGCAGGCCGTGAGATAGTCATGCGGGGTGACGCCACGAAACCGCCGAAACCCTTCGGAAAGGCTCCGGGCCGAAATGCCGACCTGTTCAGCAATCGCTGCTACGGAGGGTCCCTCATGCGCCCGTTCTTTCATGAGACGTTCCGCCTCGCGCACATATCGGGGGGCTGCACCGCGCGCTCCGGTCTCAAGATTGAGCCCGGCACTTTCCGCCCAGCCACGCAGTAACTCCAGACAAAGGGTTTCCTCGATCCGCTTTTCGATCAAGGGGCTGGAAATACCGTCATTCCGGGCGTCGACCGAAAGGGTTGCGTAGTTGAGAAGGGAAAGCCAGGCAGATTGGCGGTGGCCGAAAACCAAACGTTTCTTCCAAAGGTCATCTTCCGGGACGAAGCCGTACCAACGCTGCGCTGTTTCCTCCATGAGCTTATGGGGTATCGTCAGGTTGAACTGAAGATCGTGACCGTCCGCCACGTTCCAGTAGTCCGTGCGACTGCAATCCACAACATAGCTGTCACCGGGGCTGGTGTCGACGCTGATGCCGTTCGTCAATGGATGACGCACACTTCCACGCATGGTGTTGACCACGATAATGTTGCCCGAGGAAGGGTCGAATTCATCCGCTTTGGTGGGCACTCCAAAGCAGAACCGGCTCAAAATGATCCGGCCGATCGATAATGTACGCAAAGTGGCATTTGGGTCGGCACCGTCGATGAGGGGGCGCGCTACAAGTGGCATATAAACGCGATGGCAGAAGGCATTGACCTCTGCCCAGTCCCGGGAAGCATTTAGTTTTCCGCTCAGCAGCGGCTGGCCTTGCGCATCATAAAGCAGCGCATTTTCTAACAATTTGCCCTCCCCAAAATTTCAGCGGTATTGTGCCTGTAATTGTGGAAAATTCAATCGGCAATACGCATAGTGCGTTGTGTTGTTGCGGGGCTGCACCTTGCGCCTGCAACCTTTCTGCTTACCTCGGCCCGCATCTTTTAGAGCGCATCCCGAAAAGTGTGAAACGGTTTTCGGGCAAGAGGTACGTTAAAACAAATGATTAGAGTGCCGGTCTAATTCCAACAGATCGAAACACGTTCTAACAAAAATTGGTGGTGCTATACGCGCGGGAGCGCGCACCTTTGGCGCCACATCATACAATGTGATAATCGCCTAAAATGCCAATACGATGTGTCAAACCTGTCCTAAAGTTATTCATTGAGAGCATTTCCTGTTTCACCTGAGACAGGAAATGCTCTATCTGCTTGCTTTTACGCACATTTTTCCCGAAAGTGGGTTTCCCTTTTTTGGAAAGTGCTCTAGACGGAGGTTATTCCGCTGTATGTGCCGCGGTCCGTTTTCGTACACATCCAATCTGTCCACGCGTTTCGCGCAAACGGAAAGATAAAGCCAAAGCCGAACGCGCTGTGCCGATTTTTAAGCACTGGATTCCAGTAAGTCTGATCGCCTTTTTAGCTGAACGCCCAAACGTCTTCGCAATATATACCTACGTCGTAGCCCGCAGCCTTCAGTTTTACGATAACATTCCCAATGTCCGTTGGAGATAGAGCTCCAACTTCCACCTTGATCATGCCGGGACGATAGCGTTGCAGGTCAAGCTGCTCGAAAACAATCCAGTCTGCCCCTTCGCAGTCGACTAAGAATGCATCGATATATTCAACGTTATTGCGGTCCAGAACAGCCTGTAATGTGTCGGACGGAACAACAATTTCCTTTAAGTAAGGTTCAAACTTATGGAAATTCGGATCATCCGGCCCCCATACATTCTTGCCAGACATCAGATTCGTGTCTGTGACAGAAGAACAACCTATAAACTCTATGGGCAATGCGCCTTCTTCTAGCGCTTTGGCATCGAAGGTCTTAACTGTGATCGTGCCGGGCTCCCGAGTAATCGCTATCGGCTCAATTTTAAACCGTTCCGTATCGGGATAGTTTTTGCGCAGTCTGATCAAGTTATATGGCACAGGTTCGACTAGAACTGCTTTGGAACGGGGAATCCGGTGAAGCCAAGGCGTCACATCGTCAAAGAGAACACCGTCACAAGCGCCCACATTGACCATCTGAAAGGGGCGCTGTTTACCGGACTTGGCGAGGCTGGCGGCATGGGCAAGAAAACGCGTCCCGCGCAAGGCAGCACTTCGATTCAAGACTCCATTCGGAATGCAGCGTGCTGCCAACGTGCGCGCGTAGCCTCTGAATTTCGATGTTCCATGAGCATTCATGCTCGAGCCCTCTCATATCGGGTTTTAAATCAAATCATGTAGAGCGCAGGCAAAACTGCGCTTATCTATGAGGATAAAGTTGATAGCTTTCCTATCAGAATGAACGCATGTGCGAATACATGGGATAAGCGCCCTGCATCGGCATCGCGCCTCGCGTGTGCCGTGAGGCTTGGCGGGTCAACTGGCGATCGAAGCCGCTGTGTTCGTCGATGTATCGGCCATCAAAGTGCTGAGAAAGGGCGCAGTTTTCTGTCCTTTGCACGGTGCGGCTGCGGATCCTTCTTTGCGGTGCTTTGAAAGTTTTCAGCTTTGAGCCGGTCACATTGCCCAATTCCATATGGTTTTGGATTGTGTCGCGCGATGTCAAAATTACGTTCGCAACTGTGTTCTGCATCAATGCCCCCGCTGTTAAACACAGCGATACGGTATAGGGAAATTAAGTGTCAAGTTATACGTGTTGTTTGATTTAATATTAACAAAGCTAACAATCAGAAATGGGCGTTCTGGTGGATCATAATATTAGTTTTTACTTATATTATGATCTGGGGTGTTGATTGATGCTTAAACGAATTAAAGTGTTTTAATCATCTTAAGATCGAATGGGCATTTCCGCGGCTTATTCCTGCCGCCGCATTATTGATATTGATAATTTCATCGTTGTGGGACTTGTGGCAGCGGCAGATTAACCCCGATGCATGCGAGCCGAAAATGCAGCCCGCAACGTTTAAACCCCAAGTCAGACCGGTTGCCCACAGACAGCACGACTCTATCGAAAAAAGCGAAGAAATTTAAAGCGCTGCATGTCAGATGGGGCAGTTATTCAACATCAATGGTTCTAATCCAACGCGTCAATAATTTCGCATCGTCTCTCGATAAGTTGGCTTTGGATGAATTAGTTGGTGGAGCAGCTCATTATTAGATGACGTATGTGCGAAGAATATGGAATAAGCTTGAGCTAAGGGACGATGCTACGCTACGCTAAGGGGACTGTATCAAGTGCATACTGATAAACCAATAATCGACAGGATTCTCTCGCTTGGTTCAAAGTGCCTATCAGATTATGCATCCCGACAGTTGCTTCGAATAGCCGGCATATTATCCGTTATAATTGCTATGGCTGTTGTCGTGATCTATTCAGTTGAAAAGCCCGACAATAATTGGGATATGATCCCATATGTTGCGACTGCGCTTGAGGATCGATATCCCGATGCGACTGCGCTTCATGCCGAAACATGGCGTCAGATTGAAGCGGCGGCGTCATCGGATCAGCTTAGCCAGTTGAGGTCAAGTGATGGTTGGCGTCGAGCTCAATGGGAAAACCCTGAATTTTTTAAGTCTCAACTCGTCATGTACCGCGTTAAAGCAGGCTATGTCCAATTGCTGCGGTGGATTGAGCCTTTTACTGGATTAGTCCGTGGTGGACACTTGATCAGCCTTGCAGCGGCGCTTGCATTGGGCTTCATAATCCTCGTGATGCTCTGGCGTTATAATGCCTTTGAAGCTGGGCTGTTCATCGGTCCCGCGCTTCTCATCGCAGGCTATGGGCCAATGAGTGCAGCGGTGTTTCCCGATGTCGTTATGGCGGCTATTTCTTTGGCAGCTATATTTGCATTTATGCGAGAACGGGATTGGGTTGCCGCAATTCTTTTGCTGCTGTCGTTTACCATCCGGCCCGATAATATCATCATGATCTTCGCTCTGTTGATTGCTTCTGTGATGTTCGGTTGGCGCAAACTCCCTCTGCTTGTTGCTTTTGTTGCTTCAGCCGTTGCGGGTGCCATGATTTCACATGCTGCCGAGCATCCCGGCTGGTGGGCGCACCTCTATTTCAGTTGTATCGAACAACAGAAAAATATGGTTGGATTTCACCCGGATTTTTCGCCGTTATTGCTCGTAAAAGCCTATATTCGCGGCGTGATATTCGCGCTTTACAGCGAGACCTGGTTGGCGATGCTGGTTGTGATGTTGGTTGCTTGGGCGGCCACTTACAAAGCTGAGGTCAGAGCGACGTTTCCCCGTTTTCATGGTATCTTGTTTGCTATGACCATCGGAGTATTGGGAAAGTTTGTTTATTTTCCTCTGCCCGACGACAGGTTCTATTTCAATATGATTATTGTGATCGCAATATTGCTGTCGATGAAATTCACAGCACACTTGAAGAATGGAGCATTTCCTATCATTCAATCAAAGTAGGAAATGCTCTATTGCAGGATTTGGCGACCGTTTTTGTCGCCAAATTGGCAGACGTTGCCTCTGACTTGCAAGAGCCTTGCAGCAGGGGCTTTTTCTGTCACCTTATTCCTTAACGCCGGAAGCCTTCGCTGGCTGTCATCAGGTTCTTTGTGTAATCGGCATGGATATTACCGTTGACCAGATCGCCAGCTTCAAGCTGCTCGACCACTTCACCGTTGCGCATCACGGCAAGCCGTTCACACATATGGGTGACAACGCCAAGATCATGACTGACCATAACAAAGGTCAGTTTACGGTCGCGGCGCACCTGTTCGAGCAGGTTAAGCACTTCGGCCTGCACCGATGCATCAAGTGCGGAGGTTGGCTCATCAAGAAGCAGAATGCTCGGCTCGATGATGAGTGCGCGTGCAATCGCGATACGCTGCCGCTGACCGCCCGAAAGCTGGTGCGGATAGCGGAAGCGGAATCCAGAGCCCAAGCCCACTTCATCAAGCGCGCGCACGATACGCTTTTCGGCATCACCAATGCCGTGCACGGCAAGCGGCTCAAGCAACAGGCGGTCGACCGTCTGGCGTGGATGCAGTGAGCCGTAAGGGTCCTGAAACACCATCTGGACATTGCGATAAAATGCCTTGTCGCGCGGTGTTCTGAGCGGCTTTCCATCAATACGGATTTCACCGTCGTCAACAGGGGCAAGCCCGGCCACAGCACGCAGAAGTGTGGATTTACCGGAGCCGGATTCGCCCACCAAGCCGTAGGATTCTCCGCGCGCCACATCGATACTCACCGATTTCAGCGCGTGGAATTCATCAAAGAACACGTCGATCTTATCAACGCGAAGTGCTGGAGTGGTGCTCATAGACGCCATGCCTCCTCACGCTGCAATGTGGGAAGCGGATGACGGTCTGTTCCGAGTGTCGGCATGCAGTTGAGTAGTCCTTGTGTATAGGGATGTTTTGCATTAGCAAGATCGCTCGCAGCGATTTCCTCAACGATCTTGCCTGCATACATCACGATCACGCGGTCGCAGAAGGATGAGACAAGGCGCAGATCGTGACTGACAAAGATCAGCCCCATCCCACGCTCTGCAACCAGCTTGTCGAGAATGCCAAGCACTTCAAGCTGCACCGTCACATCGAGCGCTGATGTCGGTTCATCAGCAATCAGCATTTCCGGTTCTGCAACCAGCATCATGGCGATCATGACGCGCTGCCCCATGCCGCCCGAAACCTCGTGCGGATAGAGTTTCATCACGCGTTCAGGATCGCGGATCTGCACGGCTTCAAGCATGGCCATTGAACGGGAGCGGATTTCCGCCCTCGAAAATTTGCCATGGGCTTTGAGTGTTTCAGCAATCTGCTTGCCGATGGTCATCACAGGATTGAGCGAATATTTCGGATCCTGCAACACCATTGCGATGCGTCCACCACGCAAGGAGCGGCGTTCGCGTGCAGATGTGTTGAGAAGGTCGATACCGTCAAACTCAAGTTTTTTGGCGGTGATTTGCGCATGTTGAGGGGTAAGCCCCATGATAGCGCGTCCGGTTTGGGATTTACCTGAACCGGATTCGCCCACAATCCCGAGACGCTCACGGCCAAGCGTAAAGCTGACGCCGCGCACGGCTTCAATAGCACCTGTTCGGGTTGGGAAAGTGACGCACAGGTCTTCAACTGTCAGAAGGGGCTTCATTGGTTGTTACCCCGCGGATCGAGCGCATCGCGCAGACCATCACCAAGGAAGTTGAAACCAAGGCTGACGATGAGGATCGCAATACCCGGCATAGCGGCCACCCACCACTGATCAAGAATGAAACGGCGACCTGAAGCAATCATTGCGCCCCATTCAGGCAATGGCGGCTGAGCACCGAGGCCAAGGAAGCCAAGGCCTGCTGCGGTCAGAATGATGCCGGCCATATCAAGCGTGACACGCACGATCAAAGACGATGTGCAAAGCGGCATGATATGGCGCAAAACGATACGAAATGGTGAAGCTCCCATCAGTCGCACAGCAGAGATGTAATCCGAGTTGCGAATGGTCAGCGTTTCAGCGCGCGCAATACGTGCATAAGGCGGCCACGATGTTATTGCGATGGCGATAATGGCGTTTTCAATGCCCGGTCCCAAGGCTGCGACGAAGGCAAGTGCCAGAATGAGCTTTGGGAAGGCAAGGAAAATGTCGGTAATGCGCATGAGAACAGCATCGACCCAGCCACCAGCATAACCGGCTACCGTTCCAACCAGCAGACCGATTGGCGCTGCGATTATAGCAACGAGAAGCACGACATAGAGTGTCAGCCGCGAGCCGTAAATTAGCCGCGAAAGAATATCGCGGCCCTGATCATCGGTACCGAGCCAGTAACCCGGTGTTCCCGGAGGGAGCAGGCGGGCATTGGCGAGATCACCCGTATAGGGTGAATGCGGTGCCAGCACATTCGCGAAAGCTGCAACCAGCAGCAGCGCGATGATGATTAGCAGGCCAAGGACGGCCAGCTTGTTGGCGGTAAAGCGACGCCAGATCATATAGGAGCGGCCGAGGCGCGCTTGCATACGCGATTGTGGGCGCTCGGAGAGCAGCCAGTCGCGCCACGAAAGATTGGATGTTTGTGTCATTTGGCTCATCGTGCGCGCGTCCTTGGGTCGAGAAGCCGATAAAGAAGATCGGAGACAAGATTGAGCGCGATGAAGACCGATCCGATGATGATTGTGCCACCGAGAACGGCATTCATGTCAGCATTTTGCAGGGAGTTGGTGATGTAAAGACCAAGACCCGGCCATGAGAAGATCGTCTCGGTGAGAACCGAGCCTTCAAGAAGACCTGCGTAGGACAGTGCAATCACGGTCACAAGCGGCACCGCCGCATTGCGAAGTGCATGACCCCAGATGATCCGGGTTTCCGAAATGCCCTTTGCACGTGCCGCCACGATATATTCCTGCTCAAGTTCGTTGAGCATGAAAGAACGTGTCATGCGGCTGATATAAGCGAGTGAGAAGTAACCGAGCAGAGCCGACGGCAAAACAAGGTGCGAGACGATGTTGCGCAGGGCTTCCCAGTCGCGTTGAATGATCGCATCAATCACATAAAAGCCGGTAATCGGCGTGAATGTATATTCAAATGTAATGTCGATGCGACCGGGGCCGGAGGTCCAGCCGAGGCGTGCATAGAAGATCAGAAGGGCCAGCATGCCAAGCCAGAAGATTGGTACGGAATAACCAACAAGGCCAATCACACGCACAATCTGGTCAATGATGCTGCCGCGCTTGACGGCTGCCAGAACGCCAAGCGGAATGCCGAACAAAGCACCGATAATCGTGCCGATGGTTGCAAGTTCCATCGTCGCAGGGAACACGCGGCGAATATCGGTCATGACCGGATTGGTGGTCAGAACGGACGTGCCGAAATCGCCTTGCAGGACGCCTTTCACATAAAGGAAGAACTGCTGGTAATAGGGCAGGTTGAAGCCCATTTCCTGACGCACGCGCTCAACCACATGGGCGGGAGCACGGTCGCCAACAATGGCCAGTACAGGGTCAATCGGCACAACGCGGCCGATGAAGAAGGTGACGGCCAGCAGGCCGAGATAGGTGGTTATCACGATCGCCAGAAAACTGGCAATCGCCATAGCGATGGAAGAGGAGCGCCGTCGGGCGCCCCTCTTTTTCTTTACAGGTGTTGTTGTATTCAATTGTCTGACCGTTCTTCAGATCAGTCTTTGCTGACTGGTGCGAGGAAGTTCGAATCGAATGTTGGTCCGAGCTTGTAGCCCTTCACGTCGCCGCGAAGACCTGCAACTTCGATCTGCTGGAACACCAACACAAACGGGCTTTCTTTAAGAGCTTCTTCCTGAAGCTTCTTGTACTCGTCCGCACGCTTGTCATTGTCGCGTTCAAGCAATGCGGCCTGTGTCTGCTTGGTCAGTTCCGGAATTGCCCAGGCATTGCGCCATGCGAGTGTCTTGGTGGAAGCATCGTCGCTATTGTCAGGATTTGATGTGAATGCTTCAGCATTCGAATTCGGATCCCAGTAATCCATGCCCCACTGCCCGATATAAAGATCATGATTACGTGCACGATACTTGGTCAGTGTCTGCTTGCCATCACCCGGAATGATGTCGATCTTCACACCGGCTTTTGCGGCAGACTGCTGGAAAGATTCGGCAATGCCGGTCACTGGCTGCGTGTTACGCACGTCGAAGGTCACCGACAGACCGTCTTTCAGACCCGCTTTTGCAAGCAGTTCCTTGGCTTTTTCGACATCCAGTTTGTACGGGCTTGCGTCAAGTGCGCCGAGAACACCCTTTGCCTGATAAGTCTGACGGATCTCACCAATACCCTTGATAAGGGTCGAGCCGATTGCATCGTAATCAACCAGATATTTGAAAGCTTCTCGCACTTCCGGCTTTGCCAGTTCGGGGTTCTTCTGGTTGAGGCTGATATAATAGACAGTGCCCTTTGGAGCGCTGGCAACGGCCAGATCCTTGTTCTTTTGAACGGCTTCGAGATCACCCGGTTCGAGGTTACGTGCGACATCGACGTCACCCGATTCAAGCATCAGGCGCTGCGTGGCGCTTTCCTTGACATGACGATAGAAGACGCGGGCGAGCTTGGCCTTTTCGCCATAATAATTCTCGTTGCGTTCGAGAACGACGACTTCATTGGCGCGCCAGTCACGGATTTTGAACGGGCCAGAACCGGCATAGCCGGTTTTGAGCCATGCAGCGCCATAGTCGGTGTCATATTTGTAATCATCGGTTGGCGTAACCTTGACCGAATGCTCTTCAAGCAGCTTCTGGTCGACAATTGCGCCGATGGTCGCGGTCAGGCAGTTCAGCACGAAGCTTGGTGCATAAGCCTTGTCCACTTTCAGAACGAATGTCGCGTCATCGACAGCCTTGGCATTTTCAATGACGTTTTCGCCATTGAGACCGAATTGTGTGAGAATGAAAGCCGGGCTTTTGTCGAGGCGCACAGCGCGCTCAAAAGTGTAAGCCACGTCTTTTGCAGTCAGCGGGTTTCCGGAAGCAAACTTGATGCCTGGCTTCATCTTGAATGTGTAGGTGAGGCCGTCATCCGAAATGGTCCAGCTTTCAGCAACACCGGGAACAACCTTAGAAGTGTCGTTAATGTCGAGACGCACCAGCATGTCATAGGCATTACCGATGAATTCCGCAGGCGACAGCTCGAAGGATTCAGCCGGGTCAAGCGTAATGGTGTCATCGATGGCCCATGCCTGAACGAGCGTATCGGCAGGCGTTGCCGACAATGCCGGATTTGCAGCCATGACCGCTGCAAGGGCAGCACCTGCTGCGAGAAGACGAAAACGTCCGAGATTCTTCATTTTAGTTCCCTTTCTATATTTCTGTTTTCGCTCAGGCGGCTTCGTGCCATGCCTGTTTTAAAACGCGTATCCAGTTGCCACGGCAGAGCTTTGTCAGTTCTTCGTCATTGTAGCCCGCCGTTTGCAAGGCAATAACGAGGTTCTGTTGTCCTGCTGCATCACCGATTTCGGCTGGAATCGTTGCACCGTCGAAATCGGAGCCAAGTGCTACACAATCAATACCCATACGCTCGACCATATAGTCGATGTGGCGCACCATATTGGAAAGCGGCATGTTGGCGTCTTCTTTGCCATCGTTGCCCAGCATGGTGGTTGCATAATTGAGGCCTGCAATACCTTTGCGCTCGCGGATCGCATCCATCTGGCGGTCTGTGATATTGCGCGCAACCGGCGTCAGAGCATGGGCGTTGGAATGGCTTGCGATCAAAGGCTGGTCACTCAGCTTCGCCACATCCCAGAAACCTTTTTCGGTGATATGAGCAAGGTCGATCAGAATGCCCTTGCGATTGCATTCTTTAACCAGACGCTCACCAGCTTCAGTCAGGCCGGGACCGGTGTCCGGGCTCATTGGGAATGCAAACGGTACGCCATGTGCGAAAATATTGTTGCGGCTCCAGACCGGGCCAAGTGAGCGCAAGCCGGCTGCATAGAACACATCAAGCGCCGCCAGGTCGGCATCAATGGCCTCACAGCCTTCCATATGAAGAACGGCGGCAAATGTGTCACCCGCGAGCGCTTCGTCCAAATCTTTCCCGTTGCGGCAGAGCTTCCAGCCACCCGCTTGTTCAAGGCGCAGTGCCAGCGAAGCAAACTCCAGCGCAATGTCAAGGGAAGGGGCACGTTGAAGCGGCGGCGATAGCGGCGTTACGTAGTGGCCATTTTCGTCGGGTTTGCCGAGTTCGATATGGTGGCCGGATGGGATATAAATCGCGCAGATACCGCCAGCCAAACCGCCTTTGCGTGAGCGGGGCAGGTCTATGTGACCAACCTTTGTGCCGTGGATAAATTCTTTGATCGGGTCACCACCGTTACGCTGGTTTTCCCAAAGACGCAGAAGGACATCATTATGTCCGTCAAAAACGCGCTGCATATTTCATTCCTAGCTGAATGACGTGCTGCTGCCCGCCATTCAATTGAAAACCTGTTCCATACAGGACGCCAGTACCGACCAAATTTCAAAGAGAAATATCGGTGATCGCCGCCCCGCACGAACTTCTGATATATAAGAAGTTGCTCCCGACAGGAGTCAAGCGCCCAACTGCTCAAGCCCATGTTTCTTGCTGTCGCAGTTGTGCAAAACCGACATGGGTTCATGCGTATACAGAATGAACCCATGTGTGAGGGTGTTTAAGTGAGCAAAACAGACTTCATTCGATGCGACTGAAGGTGTTCACAGGCGAAAACGGGCAGATATCAGCGGCTACAGAACCAGGCGCCAAAGTCGCCTCGTCCAAAGCCGTAAAAGCTATAAAGGACGTATAGACAGGAAGCTGAAATACTGCGGTGATTCAGTGCGTTCCCAACTGACAATGGATTGATGATCTGCGAGTGTTTTCCCGCAGATCGTGTTTCGAATACGGGATAGGGCACTTTAGCCGCCGCGATGCTCATAACCGTCTTCACGCAGCGCTCTGCTGTTGAGATGTTTTTTAAGCGCCTCAATGTCTTCAGCTTTCCAGCTGTCTATTCCCGTCGCATTCAACCACGCATTTAAATAGTGATCGGGCGCGTAAACGTGTCCATAACCTATCGGCACTGTGTCCGCTAAGGGCATGTCGATGAGCAATTGCAACATGCTTACAACCGGATACCAACCCAGCATCGGGGAGACATCCGGGCCTCTTGGCGATTTCATCCAGTCGGCTTCCCGGTAGGCGAGGCTTTTATCAAAAAATACGATCGCATCGCTGGCATATTGTAAATACACGAAACGCGTATTGCCCCACTGCGCTGTATTGCCTTCAGGCGTGCCATTCTGGTTCATGAAGCGCACGAACCGTCCATTTTGAAAAACAGGCAACCATTCGGTGGAGCCAGCATCGCGATTTTTGGTCAGCGAGCGCCATTTTTCACTCGGGAATGGTGGGCCACTCCAGACTGCACCATTGATTGGATCCCCCAGAATATCAAAGAAAGTTATAGACCGCTGGGAATTGAAAGCACCAAGGCTCAGTCCATGAAGATAGAGCTCCGGACGCTGATCAACCGGAAGCTTTTTCCAGTGATCATAAACGGCACGGAAAAGTGCCTGCGACGACGCAAGTCCCTTTTCGGGCTGAAATATCAGTGAAAGCGGGCTGTTTAAATAAGAATATTGCAATGCAACGCTCGCGACATTGCCATCAAACAAAAACTCCAGTCCATCAATCGCAGATGGGTCCACCCATCCTGTGCCGGTCGGTGTGATAACAACAAGCACAGCCCGATCAAAAGCACCTGTCCGAATTAATTCACTCAGCAGCAATTCCGCTCGTTCTTCGGGCGTGTCGGCAATCTGCAAACCAGCGTAAAGCCTTATAGGTTCAAGAGCGGTTCGCTTGTTAAAATGACTGATTTCGGATGCGGTCGGCCCTGAAGCAACAAATTCTCGTCCGGCACGACCCAATTTTCGCCAATCAAGCTTTGATTGAGGGTTGCCAGCGCGCTCTGCGATGAGGGGCTGCGGCCGGTCCGGTTCGACCAGAGCGTCAAATCTTTGAAAAGAACTGTCCAGAACACGGAACGCATATTCCACCAAGACGCCATTTGCGATGGTAAAGATAAGCGCAAACGTCATTGCTGAGCCGATGATAATGGAAACCCTGCGCGGAAGATAACGATTGAGTGTGTTGATTATGATCCGGCCCAGAACGATCATCCCGCGCGCCAGAAGAAGCAAAACGCCAAAGCTTACAAGTGCAAGTGCGCTGACACTGAACGGATAACCGCTTTCTACAGGCTCCATATTCGTAACGCTGCGGATGGAGTTTTGCCAGCTTGCCGTTTGATACAAGGCCACAAGCATGATGCTTAAGCAAATGACAGCTGTTATTGCTTTTGCATATTTTAATGCCTGCGCATTCAGGGTGGGTAGCTCTAAATATAACCACAACCATCGCAGCAACACGCCGATACCATAGCCCGAACCAAACGCCACGCCAGCCAGAATGCCCTGAAAGACATAATTACGGGGTATGAGGCTCGGTGTCAGGGAAGCAGCAAAAAATAACGCTCCAATGATAAGGCCTGTGCCGCAGAACGAGCTTCTTATACGAAATTGCTTCTTACGCATTTAGCTAGATTATCCACCTCTAAATCCCCTGATCAAAGACGGTTATTCATTTGGTGGCACATTTGCAAATGAAAGCGATAAAAACACTGATTTTAGAGCATAATCCCCGCCGCGCTCCGGTGGGGATTATGCTCGAATGCTATTGTCTGGGTTAGATCAAAGCAGCGTCGAATGTGCGAGATACGTCCTTAAAAAAGCACGGGTGCGATCATTCTGAGGGTTTGACTGTCATTAAGCATGGAATAAGGACCCCATTTGAGGGGTTATCGGCATCCAAACGGGACCCCTTATTTAAAGGGTAACATGACCTTCGATTTCAATCG
>NZ_JAYEXN010000038.1:0-30399 GCF_044435015.1 Ochrobactrum sp. S1502_03 | reverse complement strand
TCAAAGCTAAAGCCGAAGAACGCTAACGATCCGCGCGCGCAGACCCTGCACTAAATTTAAAGTTACGGGCCCGCGCACGCTAAACCTTGCAACCTAAAGAAGGGGTACTTTTTGGACGCCGATAAGGGGTCCCGTTTAAACGCCGATTGACACCATGTTCATTTCTCAAAAGTCGTGCAAACGTGCCACGTTCACAATAAGCGATAAAATCTCCCGAAGCAGTTTGACCGCCAATTACAGTGCGCTTCCATTCTAATTTAATCATCGTTCCGGGTTCCCATAGCTTATGAAGTTTCCGGTTCTATTGCCGCATTTGCTGCATACGATTCGTTTTTCCAGTTCTTCCAGCGTCTGCCATTCACCAAAACGCACGGCCATTAAGGGCGCTGTCTTCTCGTAGTGGTGATTGCATTTCGCACAGGTGAACCGGACGACATTGGTGTGTCTCAGATTCTTAAGGACGGTTTTCATTTAATGACGGTTGGTTTCCAGCCGCGAGCAAAGCCCATCGACATTGCAAGGCTGGCATACTCGATCTCTTTGACGAGGAAGTCGCGGTCTTTTAGAAGCGATTCGATTGCCGCTCGCACATCGCCTTTGTGATAGGCAAGGACGAGCTCAATTTCATTGTCATATTCATTTTCTTGCGCAAACGCATTCATTGTACTGCTCCGTTAAAAAGCAGATACACACGCCAATCGTATATCTGTGTTAGTCTCGACCGCCATCGATGTTCTTATTTTGTTCATACTAATGAAAGAGTCAAGCATGTTGCATTCCATGTTGCGTGGATTTGCCGGACATTTTTGTAACTAGTTGTAATTGCAGGTAATCTATTTGTGACAAGATGCAACATGAAATCAGGCTGTAGCTAACCTGTGATGTATCTTAATGTATTGTTTTTGTTGGGAAAAATGTTGGAGGCCTCACCCGGAATCGAACCGGGGTGCAAGGATTTGCAGTCCTCTGCGTAACCACTCCGCCATGAGGCCATCCGTAAGAGGCATGTCAAATCAGCAAATGCTCTCTTGAGAAGTTCCAATATTGATAGAGATGCGCTTCGTCAAGGCGTTACCGGCGCGTGAGAGACTTTTCTCCAGCACTTTCCTAAAGGTATTGTGAAAAGGGGCTAATCTTCTGGATCGCGATCCGGCGGAGTCTGTGGACGTGCAAGGCTGCCTTTGGAAAACGTGTAGCCTGTTTCCACCGCATTATTTCCAAACTTGTTGCGCAGACGGTCAATAGCGCCTTCCGTGACAGCACGCTTTGTAGCCTGCGTATCGACAAGGTCTGGCGGATCGGCACGGTCATCCGTGGAGAGCTCACCAACGCCAATGCCGAGCAATCTGAATTTGGTCCCATCCAGTTCTTTTTCGAGAAGCTGCAGACCTGTGCGGAAAATACGGTCGGCAAGCTTTGTCGGGTCCGCCAGCTGTCGATTTCGCGTGCGCAGTTTGAAGTCCTGAGTTTTGAGTTTAAGCACGATCGTGCGCCCCGCAATATTGCCGGACTTCAGGCGTCGAGATACTTTTTCCGACAGCGCTCGTAGCACAGGCACGAGGTCGCTCGCTTCAGAAAGGTCTTTGTTGAACGTTGTTTCAGCCGAAACGCTTTTCATATCATGTTCAGGTTCAACTTTGCGGCTATCCTGTCCACGCGACAGTCTGAAAAGCCGCTGGCCCATTGTGCCATAGGCTTTCATAAGTGTGCCCTCATCCATGGTTTGAAGCTGGCCTATGGTGCGAATACCGTCGCTCTCAAGCTTCGCATTGAAGGATTTTCCAACCCCCCAGATCATGCTTGTTGGCTTGTCGCGCAGAAATTCAAGTGCCTCTGCCTCGCCTATGACAGAAAACCCACGGGGCTTTTCAAGATCTGATGCGACTTTGGCCAGATATTTGCAATAGGACAGCCCCACAGAGATCGTGATGCCGATCTCGTCTTCGACTCGCTTGGCAAAGCGCGCCAGTATGATCGCCGCAGGCGCACGGTGCAGTCTTTCTGTGCCGCCAAGATCAAGGAATGCTTCATCAATGGATATGGGTTCGACGAGCGGCGTGAGATCATGCATCAGCTGGCGAACTTCACGTCCGACACGTGCATATTTTTCCATATTCGGTGTGACGACGACAGCCTGTGGGCAGGCTTCCAGAGCTTTATACATCGGCATGGCAGAGCGTACGCCATGAATGCGGGCTATGTAGCAGGCCGTGGAAACAACACCGCGCTTGCCGCCACCGATAATGAGCGGCTTATCGCGAAGGTCGGGATTGTCGCGCTTTTCAACCGAAGCATAAAACGCATCGCAATCCACGTGGGCGAGTGAGAGTTTGTAAAGTTCGGTATGCCGCACCAGACGCGGGCTGCCACAACTACGGCAACGCCGCGCAGACTCAGCCTTTTGCAGCGATAGACAATCGCGGCAGAAGCCGAACTCTGGACTGTTAACGGCAAATGGCTCGGTCATGGCTGTGTGCGGTTTGATGAACATAAAAGGAACATCGTTTATAGCACCAATGTACGATAATGCTATCGTCACTCTGCTATCCTGTTCGCTCTGCACTTGACATTGGCAAAGATATCACCAAGTTTAGCAGTATGAACAATCGTTTTGCTTCCATACTCCATCGGGTTCAGCCGATCACGGGATAGCAACCCTCGAGTCCTGCTTAGCGCAGAGGATTCTGGGGGACGGTTTGCCGCTCACCTTCAAGCGGAATTACTAAAAGCGCTTTCTTTAAAAATTCAAACAGTTGCTCCGGGCCAGTCGAGTTACGGAGGACAATCATCATTAGGCAGCAGTGAGCTATCGTCATGAATGCAAAGAATCGCAAAAAGCCAAAGATCGTCGTCAGTGATCTTGATCACGAACGGCTGACAATTCTGGCCGGCAACGTCTCCGAAAAACTGGAGGAGGTTGCTGAGGAGTTACTGCAGGAACTGGACCGCGCCAAGGTGGTTCCGTTCAAGAAATTGCCGGCAGATGTCGTTCACATGGGGTCGACGGTCGAGTTCCGCTCCAATGATGGACATGAGCGTAAAGTCACGCTGGTTTATCCGGGCGAGGCCGATATTGCGCAGGGTCGAATCTCTATCCTGACACCAATTGGTACAGCATTGATTGGTCTTACGCCGGGACAGTCCATGTCTTGGGTTGCACGTGACGGAAAGACGCATGAGCTGAGTGTTCTCAGCGTGTCGCACACCGAAGCTGCAAGCGCCTGATTTTCTTTTAGAGCGCATCCCGGAAACTGTGAAACAGTTTTCGGACAAAGATGCGCGTTAAAATAAGGGATCAGAGCGTTGATCTGATTCAATCAGATCGAAACGCGCTCTAAGCGATAGAACTGATAAGGCCCTGTTTTTGCGGGGCTTTTTATTAAAAATGTTGGTTTAGTCCGCCCGGCAGAAGTACCGCTGCTTTTTCAATTGTCACCGGGTCACGCGCGGTTTCCTGGCAAAAACGCATCAGTGTGGGTTCGTGTCCAAGATAAAATTGCAGAACGCCAGCCAAAAAGCCGGGCTCCTGGGCCGCGGAGCGGATTGAAGAAGCCTCTATACCGGTCAAAGCGAGAAAGCGGGACATCAGTTCCTTGTCTTGTGCGAGCCACATCAGCGCTTCAACTGCAACGTTTTCCGCATCCGTCTTGCTCATGAGCGTCTTCATGGGCTGTCTCCATTCTTCGAATATGCTTGCTTTTATCCCCCACGCTTCAGTGCTTCAATGCAAGATGGAAGGAATATTTGCCTTTCGTCAATGAAATGCGCTTAAACTCAGGAATTCCATAGGGGTGTAATGGGCAGATCAACCTGTCTTGCGACGGATAAGAATTAGGCCAGGGAATATTCGATGACTAAAACTGTGATGATCGTCGAGGACAACGAACTCAATATGAAGTTGTTTCGCGATCTTATCGAAGCCAGCGGATATGAAACCATCAGGACCCGGAATGGTCTTGAAGCGCTTGATCTTGCCCGCGAGCATAGGCCCGATCTCATTTTGATGGATATTCAGCTTCCTGAAGTCTCCGGTCTGGAAGTCACCAAGTGGCTTAAGGATGATGACGAACTCAAGCATATTCCGGTGATTGCGGTCACGGCATTTGCGATGAAGGGAGATGAGGAGCGCATCCGGCAGGGCGGCTGCGAGGCTTATATATCAAAACCTATTTCGGTTCCGCGTTTTATCGAAACCATAAAATCATATTTGGGAGACGCTTAGAGCGGTCTTTATTATAAGGGCACAGAGGGGGCGGGAATTGGGGGCAGTGTATTATGACAGCAAGAATTCTCGTCGTTGACGCTGAGGAAACACACGTAAAGCTGCTCGAAGCGCTGCTGCTGAGCGAGTATTACGAAGTTATTACAGCCAATAATGGTGCTGAGGCGATTGAAATCTGTCTTGGTGGTCAGATTGATGTGATCATTCTCGATGTTTTGATTCCGGGTATTGAGGGGTTTGAGGTTTGTCGTCGTTTGAAGGATGATCCGCGAACGACCAATATTCCTGTTATCATCCTGACCGCGCTCAGCAGTGCGGAAGACAAGATCATGGGGCTTGAGGCGGGAGCGGACGATTTCATGTCCAAGCCGGTCAAGGATTCCCAACTTCTTTCACGTGTGAAAAGCCTTGCCCGGCTTAGAATGGTGTCTGACGAGTTGTTTCAGCGCACCGGCACTGTGGCGGATACGGAAGTGGAAGCTCTGCTTGCGGCGAAACTTTCCGGTCGCTTTGGGGCCGGTGAGGACGCAGCGCGCATTCTCGTGGTCGATGAGAACGAGCTGGCAGCCGCTCGGCTGCGCTTGATTCTGGGCGAAGATTATTTTGTTGATGTTGCGCATGATGCCAATGACGCTCTCATCAAGGCGATCGAGAACGACTATGACAGCATCGTCATTTCGGCAGACTTCATCTATTACGATCCTTTGCGGCTCTGCTCTCAGATGCGCACCATTGAACGCACGCGGCTTGTTCCCATCATTCTTATTGTGAATGAAGAAGAAGGCTCTCTGGTGGTGCGTGCGCTTGAACTGGGGGTGAATGATTATGTGATGCGTCCGCTGGAGAAGCTTGAGCTTTATGCGCGGCTGCGGACGCAGATCAAACGTAAATGTTATAATGATCTTTTGCGGCAGAGCTTGAACCGTACAATCACCATGGCGGTCACGGACAGCCTCACTGGGCTGCATAACCGCCGTTATCTGGATACCCACATGCCGGTGCTATTGTCTCGCGCTATGGGGCGTGAGCGGCCATTATCAGTCATCATGGTGGACTTCGACCATTTCAAGCGCGTCAATGACAAATACGGTCATGATGGCGGTGATGATGTACTGCGTGAATTCTCATCGCGGTTGCGCACGCAAATTCGCGGCATGGATGTAATGTGTCGCTATGGCGGCGAAGAGTTTGCTGTGGTGCTTCCCGATACGGATCTTGCATCTGCTGCGGCCGTCGCGGAGCGTCTGCGTGAGGCAATCGCTGCGAAGCCTTTTGTGATTGCGCGCGGCAAGCATGAGATCACCATGACGATCAGCATCGGGATTGCAGCCTTGCGGCTGATGGGGGGGATAGTGTTGAAGCGCTTTTCGCACGCACCGATGCAGCTCTTTATGAGGCCAAGAAAAAAGGCCGCAACAGGGTTGTCCTGTCGGCTGCATGATATTGAATAAAAGCCAACAAAAAAGCCGCCTCGAAAGAGACGGCTTTTTGATTCCTGCCAGTGGACTGGCGTCGGAAACGAATTACTTGATCTTCGTTTCCTTGAACTCGACGTGCTTGCGCGCAATCGGGTCGTATTTTGTCTTTGTCATCTTATCCGTCATCGTGCGGCTGTTCTTCTTCGTTACGTAGAAGAAGCCGGTGTCAGCGGTCGACAAAAGCTTGATCTTGATGGTCGTAGCCTTGGCCATATCGAAATACCTGCTCTTTCATGATTAAACCGCTGCGAGTCTCGCCAGTTGGCCAGAAGCGGAAATTCGGCGCGACACTACGGATTAAGGGGGAAAAGTCAACCCCGCTTCTTTCTTTGAACAAGCCTAATCGCAGCAAAGAGTGCGAAAGCCGCAAAAAACATGCCAAGAGTGAGCGGAAAACCCTTTGTACCCATGGCATCCATGCCCACACCGACCACTTGTGGCCCTGCCAACATGCCGATGGCATAGCAAAAGATGAAGGCGGCGTTGGCGGATGCGAGTTCGCGTCCGGTGAGTTCAGAGCCGAGATGGGCGAGGCCAACAGTATAGAGTCCGGCGACAACGCCGCCCCATAGAAACAAAACCCCTGCCATCAGATACCAGTTGCTCATAAGATAAGGCAGCGCGATCATGCCCAAGAGCCCGGCTACGGCACAAAACAGCAGCAGTTTACGGCGGTCGGAAATACGGTCGCTGACGATGCCAAGCGGAATTTGCATAAGCACATTGCCAAGCCCGATCATGGTCAATAAGAGCGCTGCATCACCCTCCGTATAGCCGACCTTTGCGCCGAACACCGGAAACAGCGCAAAGCCGCCCGTTTCAACGGCGCCAAACACAAACACGGCCATTGTTGCCGTGGGAACAGCAAAAATGAAGGGCAGGAAGGGAACGTGCTCACCTTCCTCAAAATCCGGGCTGTCGCGCCATGCAATAAGCACCGGAATTGTAGCAATCAGGATGATTGCGAAGCCGACATAGAAGGGCAGGCCACCGGCGCTGCCAATTTTCGAGAACAGCCAGGGGCCAAATGCGAAACCGAGCGAGAGCGATGTCGCATAGATTCCGAGCACCAATCCCCGTTTTTCGGGCGGTGCGGAGGCATTGATCCAGTATTCGGACAGAACGAACAGCACCGTCAACGCAAAATGCAGCACGATTCGCAGAGCAAACCATGCCCAAAGCGGTTGCAGAAAGTGAAATCCGACAAAAGCGATGCTGCCGATGACCAGCATCAACACGATGGCCTTGGCCACACCAAGGCGGGCAGCAATCGGTGCGGCAAGCGGCGCTGCAACAATCGATGCAAGGCCCGCAACAGCAGTGTTTGCCCCGATAAGGCTGGCGGAATAGCCGCGGCTTTCAAGCAGCACGCTCAAAAGCGGAATGCCAAGCCCGATAGCGGCACCCATAGCGCTGATCGTAGCGATCGCTGCGGCAAGCGAGCGCCAATGCAACTGCCCCTGAGGGTTCCTGCCGTTTGGTTCCTGAGGAATGCTCTCAGCAGGATAGATTTCTTTATTCATAAGGTCAGATCACTTCACGCACAAAGCGGCCATGCCGCTTGCTGTATTGCGCCACAGGAAGAGTGACGGGCAGGTCAAACCGGCTTTGCGAGAGCAGCATTCGTGCTTCCTTCAGAATGGCTTGCGTAATGCGGGCAACGTCGAGTTTATCAACATCATCAATGGCGACCCAATCCAAATCTTCCAATTCTCCGCTTGGGACAAGTGCTGAGCTTTCCAGTCCCGGTAAACTGTCGCGAAATGCGATGAAAAATCGCGTATCGAATCGACGAATATTGCCTGGTGGTGTCACAGCACGGGCGAAATAGCGCAGATCGCCAAGTGCAGGCAATGCGCCACGCTCAAGGAATGCACACCAATCCTTATTATCAGGCATTATTATGGTGTTTGATGACAGTTGTTTGCGAGACGAGGCTTCGGCTGTGGCTTCGGCTGTGACGCGGCGTGCAATCCGCAACCCCGTTTCCTCAAATGTTTCGCGGATGGCACAAAGCCCAAGCGCGCGTGCCCGACGCAATGTTGCCCGAGCACCCATGCCGGAAAGCAGTTTCTGTGTGTCATCCTCTGTCAGTTCGCTTGCGGCGGCGATGGCACCATCTTCCGCATCGGCTCTGCCGCCGGGGAAGACGAATTTTCCCGGCATGAAAACCAGACTGGGGTGGCGCCGCCCCATAAGAATACGCGGTGTGTTGCCTGTGCGGTCAATCAACACCAAGGATGCGGCATCGCAGGGCCGCAATGCTGGCTTGGGAGAGGTCGGCTTTGAAGGGGCGCAGGCTGTCACGGTAGAACCGCTTGTTATGTGACGTCGCTGTAATCGCCTTCGCCGTGTCCACCGAATCCGTGCATGAACAAAGCCCATTGCAGCCCGATTGTCGCGCCTTTGACAGGCTGTAGCAGGAGCAGGCTCAACAGAACGATCATCGGCCCCCATATGGCCATATGGGTCAACAGCGATAGATTGGTGGTGGCTTCCACGCCCATGAAAGCCGCAACCACGATATGGCCGACGATGAGGATCGTCAGATAGGCCGGCAGATCATCGGCGCGCTGTTCTGTGTAATCTTCACCGCAGACGGAGCAATGGTCGACCGGTTTCACAAACGCACGAAACAGCTTTCCTTCGCCGCAATGCGGGCAGCGGGATTTGAAGCCACGCCACATGGCTTGCTTCAAATCACGGCTCGGTCGTGCGGCTTTCGGGCTTTCGCCACCGAAAACCTGAACTGGACTGTCTGTGGAACTGGCCTCTAGCATGCTCATCTGCGACCTCTGCTCTTAGAGCGCGAAACGCCCGAAGGTTTTCCTTTGCGCCCGCGCATTCCTTTGCTTGCCTTATGATGCGAACGCGTCGACATCGGCAGGGAATGCGGTTCCGAAACCATCTCAAAACGAAGTGCCCCCGCAACAGGGAGCGCTTCCACAAGCCTTACCGTCACCGTATCACCGAGACGGAAGCCTTTTCCGCTTCTTTCACCGGCAATTGCATGATTGGCTTCATCGTAAAGATAGTATTCATCACCCAAAGTTGAAATAGGCACAAGCCCATCTGCGCCATATGTCGCAAGAGACACAAACAATCCGGCCCTCGTCACTCCGGTAACACGGGCTTCATAATCATCGCCCAGATGGGCGGCGAGGAAATGTGCGATCAGACGGTCCACGGTTTCGCGCTCGGCAAGCATCGCGCGGCGTTCCGTGGATGAAATCAGTGCTGCTGTTTCTTCAAGCTGGGCTTCTTCATCGGTGGTCAGGCCATCCTTGCCAAGATTCAGAGCCTTGATCAAAGCCCGATGCACGATCAGATCGGCATAACGGCGGATGGGCGAAGTGAAATGCGCATATTTATGCAAATGCAGGCCAAAATGACCAATATTATCAGGGCTGTAAATCGCCTGACTTTGCGTGCGCAGCACAACCTGATTGACCAGATCCTGATGATCCGTGCCTTCAACAGCCTCTAAAATGCGGTTGAACTGTGCCGGCTTGAGAGCGGCGCCTTTGGCCAGGTTCATATCAAGCGTGCGCAGAAACTCGCGCAAGGATTCCTGCTTCGCAAGGGCGGGTTCATCGTGAATGCGGAAGATCAGTGGCTGGCGATGCGCTTCAAGCACTTCTGCCGCTGCAACATTGGCCTGAATCATGAACTCCTCGATGAGCTTATGCGCATCAAGCCGTTCAGGCACGACCACTTTGTCCACCTTGCCATCGGGTGCCAGAATGATTTTTTTCTCAGGCAAATCCAGCTCAAGCGGTTCACGCGCATCGCGACCGCGTTTGAGAGCGCCATATGCAGCCCACAACGGCTTGAGGATCATGTCGAGTATCGGTGCGGTCTTCTCGTCGGTTGCGCCATCAATCGCGGCCTGTGCCTGCGCATAGGCGAGTTTTGCAGCCGAACGCATCAGGATGCGATGGAACTTGTGAGACTTCTTGTGACCATTGGCGTCGAAAACCATGCGCACAGCAAGTGCTGGGCGATCTTCCAGTTCACGCAGTGAGCACAGATCATTGGAAATGCGCTCTAGAAGCATCGGCACAACGCGGTCGGGAAAATAGACTGAGTTGCCGCGCTTCAATGCTTCACGGTCGAGTGCTGAATTGGGACGCACATAGGCTGCAACATCGGCAATCGCCACGATGACGACGTGGCCGCCCAGATTGGTCGGGTCGGTATCCGGCTCGGCATAGACCGCATCATCGTGATCCTTTGCATCGGCCGGATCAATAGTGACGAGCGGAATTTTGCGCCAGTCTTCGCGGCCTTCCAGCGTTGCAGGCTTGGCATTTTCGGCTTCGCGGATCACGTCTTCTGGGAAGATATGCGGAATTTCGTGTTCATGGATCGCGATCATCGAAAGCGCTTTTTCACTATCGACAGAGCCTACGACCTGACGCACCTTCCCACTCGGTAGACCGTAGCGGCGTGAAGACTGAAGTTCGACTTCGACCAGATCGCCGCTTTTGGCGTCGAGCAGCGATTGCGGGTCAAGCTGCACTTCCGGCTGCTTGCGGTTAACGGGTTCAAGCCGCCACTCGCCGCTGCTCAGCCGGCGCAAAACGCCGAGAACCGCATTGCTGCTCTGGTCTATAACCTTGATGACGCGGGCCGAATATTCCGGACCTTCATTTTCCTTGTTGCGGAAAATCTTCGCCAAGACGCGGTCACCAACACCAACCGTCGGTCCATCGGATGATTTGTTAAGGCGTGTGCGGCGGATCAGAACGACAGGCGGCTTGCCATATTCGGCCTCATCCCAGTCGCTCGGACGGGCAACGAGGCCGCCATCATTGTCGCGGCCGGTGATGTGGAGCGTGGCGATCGGGGGGAGAGAACCGGGGCGGGACAATCGGCGTGCGCGCTTTTCGAGCAATCCATCGTCTGCAAGTTCTCGCAGCAGGTTTTTAAGATAAACCCGTGCATCGCCCTTGATATTGAACGCCTTGGCAAGTTCACGCTTGCCAGCGCGGTCCGGGTTTTCTTCAATGAATTTGAGGACGTCCTGACGCGTCGGCAAATGAGCAATGGGATCAGCCGACTTTGCCTCGTTGCGTTTTGCTGTTGCTGCACGCCGTTCGGTCCGTGCGGATCGTCCGGTATCGGATTTGGGGAAACGGCGTGCCAAGTCTTACTCCTCTGCCGCTTTCGCCTTGCTTTTTGATTTTGCAGCAGGCTTTTTTGCGGCGGTCTTTTTCGTTGCTGTCTTTTTTTCAGCGGTCGCAGTTTTTGCGGCGGTTTTGCGGGCCGGCGCCTTCTTGGTCTTGGTGCTGCCAGCCTTGGCGGCAATCAAAGCGAGCGCTTCTTCCAGTGTCACACTGGTCGGCTCCTGGCCTTTTGGCAGTGTGGCATTGACCTTGCCCCAATTGACATAAGGGCCATAACGGCCATCGCGCACGGTGATGGGACCGCCATCGGGGTGATCGCCAAGCGTTGCAAGGGCTGCCGGTGTCGAGCGTCCGCGACCGGGGCCTTTGGATTGCTTGTCTGCAAGAACCGCAACGGCGCGATTAAGACCAACTGAAAATACCTCTTCGGCGTTTTCGAGATTGGCGAAGGTGCCGTCATGGCTGACATAAGGCCCATAGCGCCCGATGCCTGCTGAAATCATCTTGCCGGTTTCTGGGTGCTGGCCAACATCGCGTGGAAGCGACAACAGTGCCACGGCCTTTTCATGATCGATTGTATCAACTGACCAGCCTTTAGGCAGGCTGGCACGCTTGGCTTCCTTGCCTTCACCGCGCTGGATATAGGGGCCAAAACGTCCTGTGCGTGCCGTAATTTCCTCACCGGTAAACGGGTCTTTGCCGAGCGACTTCGGTTCATCAGAAGCTGCTGCTTCGCCATTGCCGTCACCGCCGAGCTGGCGGGTGAATTTGCATTCAGGATAGTTTGAGCAACCAACGAATGCACCATATTTGCCAAGTTTGAGCGAAAGTTGGCCGGTGCCACAGGTTGGGCATGTGCGTGGATCGCTGCCATCGCCGCGATCAGGGAAGGCGAGCGGCGCGAGTTCTTCATTGAGTGCATCAAGCACGTTGGTAACGCGCAGTTCCTTGATGTCATCAATAGAGCCGGAAAAATCGCGCCAGAAATCGCGCAGCACGTCTTTCCAGGAAAGCTTACCGTCGGAAATCAGATCGAGCTTTTCTTCGAGATCCGCCGTGAAATCATATTCGACATAGCGTTTGAAAAAGCTTTCAAGAAACGATGTTACCAGACGGCCTTTGGGTTCCGGTATAAGCTTGCGCTTGTCGATGGTGATATATTCGCGGTCGCGCAGCGTTGCGAGCGTGGCGGCATAGGTCGATGGACGGCCGATGCCAAGCTCTTCCATCTTCTTGATAAGCGAAGCTTCCGAATAGCGTGGCGGCGGTTCGGTCGAATGCTGGGTCGCATCGATTTTTTCTCGTGAAATGGCCTCACCAGAACGGATTTCAGGCAGCTTTGCGCTATCTTCGTCCTCGTCTTCTTCCTCGCGATGGTCTGTATAAGCAGCAAGGAAGCCGTCAAACTTCGTAACCGAACCATTGGCTCGCAGCATCGCCGATTTTGCGCCGTTAATGGCTTCAATATCGGCGGTCGTGCGTTCAATGTCGGCAGCCTGCATCTGGCTGGCAATGGCGCGCTTCCAGATCAGTTCATAAAGGCGTGCCTGATCTTCGTCGAGATAGCGGCGGACTTCCTTTGGATGACGCGAGAAATCCGTTGGAC
Organism: Ochrobactrum sp. S1502_03; assembly: GCF_044435015.1. NCBI lineage: Bacteria > Pseudomonadati > Pseudomonadota > Alphaproteobacteria > Hyphomicrobiales > Brucellaceae > Ochrobactrum > Ochrobactrum sp. S1502_03. The sequence continues at coordinate 17,964 of NZ_JAYEXN010000038.1, read as the reverse complement.
GGATTGCTTCGTGCGCTTCCTGTGCGTTCTTGGCCTTGCTGGAGTAATAGCGCGGTTTTTCGGGAACGTATTTTGCACCGAAATTGTTGCCAATAGCATCACGGGCGGCACTGATCGCCTCTGGAGCCATCTGTACGCCGTCGGTACGCATATAGGTGATGAGACCCGCAGTTTCGCCGCCAATATCCACACCTTCATAAAGGCGCTGTGCAACCTGCATGGTGCGCGATGCCGAGAAGCCAAGCTGGCCGGATGCGGCCTGCTGAAGTGTTGAAGTGGTGAATGGAGGACCGGGATTGCGCTTGGTTGGCTTGGCCTCGACAGAGATGGCCTTGAAGCTTGCGCCTTCCAGCATGGTACGGATGGCAGTTGCCTGCTCTTCATTCTTGATGTCGAGCTTGCCGACTTTTTTGCCGTCAAGAACGGTCAGCCGCGCAGTGAAAGCATCGTTGCGCGGGGTTTTAAGCGCAGCAGCGATATTCCAGTATTCTTCACGAATGAAGCGTTCAATCTCGGATTCGCGATCACAGACCAGACGCAGCGCCACAGACTGCACACGGCCCGCAGAACGCGCGCCGGGCAACTTGCGCCACAAAACCGGAGAGAGGTTGAAGCCAACCAGATAGTCGAGGGCACGGCGCGCTAGATAGGCATCGACCAGCGGCTCATCAATATCGCGTGGATTGGCGATAGCATCCAGAACGGCCTTTTTGGTGATCGCATTGAATGCAACACGCTTGACCGTTTTGCCCTTGAGCGCTTTCTTCTGATTAAGAACTTCCAGCACGTGCCACGAAATGGCTTCCCCTTCGCGATCAGGGTCAGTTGCAAGAAACAATGCATCGCTGTCTTTGAGCGCTTTGACAATGTCTGCCAGACGCTTGGAGGAATTGCTGTCTACCTCCCATGACATTGCAAAATCTTCATCCGGACGGACCGATCCGTCCTTAGCTGGTAGATCTCGCACGTGACCAAACGAGGCCAGAACCTTATAGTTCGAGCCTAGATATTTATTGATGGTTTTTGCCTTGGCAGGCGATTCGACTACGACGACGTTCATTAAAACTGCCCAGATTCGCGATGCTTACGGATGGATTATCCTTTTATCGCGTTCAAATATTTGCCTTTCACATGAACAGCGGTTTGCGTTTGGTCAAGAGCGACGAGCGAAAAATCGATAAATACAACTTAAAATTGCTTTTGTTAATTATAAACCAAATGGTAGTATTGCGTTGGGGTATATCCAACGGGCAAGCGCCAGAAGGGTGGTTTTCATAAGCATGAAACCGAACGATCTTGGGGGCAAGAATGGTTCAACGGATAGCAACGCGCGGGGAGATAATCATGTATATTGAACAGATGCTTGAAGAACTGATCATTATGGCCAAAAAAAATAATCAGCATATGCTGGCATATATGATGGATATGGCATTGCAGGAAGCGCGGGACGAGCGCCGCCTTTGCGAGAATGCTCAATAATTATCCGTTTATTTTTATTGAGGCATAAGCGCCACCTGATTGCCGGGATACCGTAATAGCCTCCCGGCAAGATCGAGTTCCAGCAGAATGAATTGTACATTGCCCGATTCCAGGCCCGTGTGTCTGACAAGCGTGTCAATATCGACAGGGACCGGTCCGAGCGCATTCATAAGAATGTCTCGCTCTTCATCCGTGGTTGCTGCCTGACGGTGCTCTGGTGGTTCCTCAAACTGTTTGAGAAGATCAGGTTGATCCGTCTTGTTGCGCATAGTTTCGCCGCCTGTCAGCGGAGCAAGGGCTTCAATGACATCATCGGCATGCGTTACCAGTGTTGCCCCTTGCTTCAAAAGCGCATTGGTGCCGCGTGCACGCGGATCAAGCGGTGAGCCGGGCACGGCAAAGACTGTGCGGCCCATTTCACCAGCCATACGGGCACTGATGAGCGAACCCGAACGCTCCGCTGCTTCAACCACGATGAGACCGAGTGAAAGGCCTGCAATAATGCGGTTACGGCGCGGGAAATCACGCGAGCGTGGTTCAGCCCCCATCGGCATTTCGGTGATCAGCGCGCCGCTATGTTCAGGAATGGCACGATAAATCGGCAGGTTTTCGGGTGGATAGGGCTTATCAAGGCCGCCAGCCAGCACAGCCACCGTTCCGCTTTGCATGCTTGCCTTATGCGCTGCGGCATCAATGCCGCGTGCAAGGCCGGAGACAATAGCGAAACCTGCATCACCCAGATCACGTGCAATTTTTTCGGTAAAACGTGCGCCGACGACTGACGCATTGCGTGAGCCAACGATCGCTATGGGCGGTTTGCGAAACACATTGACATCACCCTTGATGATGACCAGCGGAGGAGGCGCTTCGCAGTTTTTCAATTGTTGCGGATAGTCGGGTTCGCCCATGCCAACAAGACGCGCGCCGATGCGCTCAATGGCTTCAAGCTCACGCTCGGCATCTTCGAGCGGTGTGACGCGTATAGTTCGCGAGCCGCCGCCACGAATGTTGAGGCTTGGCAGCCGTTCAATCGCGTTGGCGGCTGATCCGCAAAACAAAATCAGATCACGGAACGTCACCGATCCGATATTGTCAGTGCGGATAAGACGCAGCCAGTTGAGCCGCTGCCGATCTGAGAGGCGAATTCCATTTTTCGAATTCGCGCTTTCTGTCATCCCTTTTTGCCGATCTTGCTCTCGGTGCCGCTTAAAAGCCGCGAGATGTTGGTGTGATGCTTGATAAAGATGATCAATGTCATGACGGCAAACAAGCCGGCAATTGCCGGATCACCACGCATATAAAGCACAATCGGAACAATAAGACTTGCCACCAGTGCTGACAGCGAAGAATAGCGGGTGAGAAGGGCGGTGATGATCCATGCCGCGATAAAAACCAGTGCGCTGGGCCATGCGAGACCGATCAGAATGCCGAGATAGGTTGCGACACCTTTGCCGCCCTTAAAACCAATCCACACCGGGAAAAGATGGCCGATGAAGGCACCAAAACCCGCGGCAATTGCAGCCGCTTCGCCAAACCGCCATGCGATCAGCACCGCAACGGTGCCTTTGAGCGCATCAAGAATGAGTGTTGCGGCTGCGAGCTTTTTGTTGCCGGTGCGCAAAACATTGGTTGCACCAATATTGCCGGACCCGATTGCACGCACATCGCCCAGACCCGCAAGCCGGGTCAGAACAAGCCCGAAAGGAATGGAGCCGAGAATGTAACCGAAAATCAGTGTCCCCAGCGACACCAGACTGAACAGACCTGTTTCGGTCATGAAGTTCCCCATATGCACTTTATTAAAACCAGTTGAGAAGAAAAGCCGCCTGAAATCAAGACGGCTGATCTGAAATTTTTAAACTGAATAAACTGTTTTGCCGCCGACTATAGTGCGGTTCACGCGTCCCTGGAAGCGGGCACCTTCAAAGCAGCTGTTCTTCGAGCGCGAATGCAGGTCTTCTTCGCGAACCACCCATGGTTCGTCAAGATCGACGATTGCAAGATCGGCTTTTGCGCCGGGCATCAATGTGCCGGCATCCAGCCCGAAAATACGTGCAGGAGCGGTTGAGAGCACTTCTACCAGACGCAGCAGCGGAATGCTGTCGTTGTGGTGCAGGCGAAGCGCCGCCGCCAGTAGTGTTTCCAGACCAATCGCGCCAGCTTCAGCATCGGCAAAAGGCAGGCGTTTGGTGTCAACGTCCTGCGGATCATGTGCCGAAACGACAATGTCGATTGTGCCATTTTTGACTGCTTCAACCATCGCCAGACGATCTTCTTCGCTGCGCAGAGGCGGTGACAGACGGAAGAAGGTGCGGAACTCACCAATGTCGTTTTCATTCAGCGACAGGTGATTGATTGAAACACCGGCTGTTACCTTGGTGCCAAGGTCTTTCGCACGACGAAGCGCATCCGCAGACATGGCGCAGGAGAGCTGGGCTGCGTGATATTTGCTGCGGGTGAGAGCGGCCAAACGCAGGTCACGCTCCAGCGGGATGACTTCTGCTTCGCGTGGGCTACCCGAAAGGCCGAGCCAGCTTGCAAAAAGGCCTTCATTCATCACGCCATTGGCGCCGAGATAGGGGTCACGGGTTTCGCAGGCAATCACCGCATCAAAATCGCGCGCATAGGTCAGAGCGCGGCGCATCAATTGTGTATTGATAAGCGTGTTGCGGCCTTCCGTGAAGGCAACCGCACCGGCATCACGCAGCAGGCCGATTTCCGTCATTTCCTCGCCATGCAAGCCTTTGGTGATGGCGGCTGCCGGATGCACATTGACGATCGCGGTATCGCGCGCCGTGCGCTTGACGAACTCGACCAGCGCTACATCATCGATCACCGGATCGGTATCCGGCATCATGATGATGGAGGTTACACCACCCGCTGCGGCGGCACGGCTGGCAGAAGCAATCGTTTCGCGATGTTCAGCGCCCGGTTCGCCGATAAAGACGCGCGAATCGACCAGGCCGGGCAGGATTGCCATGCCGTTCAGATCGACGACCTCCGCACCTTCCGGTGCGCCCTGATTGCGGGCATCAGCACCACTTGCGGTGATCTTGCCATCTTGAATGAGCAAGCTGCCGTGTTCATCCAGCCCGCGCGATGGATCAACAATGCGGGCATTTTCAAAAAGGATCGCACTCATGCGCGTTCTCCTGCGGTTTCTGCGCGACGCGGATCAAGCAGAGCTTCCATCACTGCCATGCGCACAGCCACGCCCATTTCAACCTGTTGCTGGATCATGCTCTGCGGTCCATCTGCCACATCGGATGCAATCTCGACGCCGCGGTTCATCGGACCGGGATGCATAACCAGAGCGTCAGGCTTGGCATATTTGAGCTTTTCATTATCGAGGCCATAAAAGTGGAAATATTCGCGCACTGAAGGCACGAATGAACCCGCCATACGTTCGCGTTGCAGACGCAACATCATCACGACATCGGCGTCTTTGAGACCCTCTTCCATCGTGTTGTAAACTTCAACACTCATGTCAGCGATGCCAGCAGGCAGCAGGGTTGACGGGGCAACAACGCGGACGCGTGCGCCAAGCGCATTGAGCAGCAGGATGTTTGAGCGCGCAACGCGCGAATGCAGTACGTCACCGCAAATGGCAACGATAAGATTGCCAATGTCACCCTTGGCACGGCGGATTGTCAGCGCATCAAGCAGTGCCTGTGTCGGGTGCTCGTGCGCGCCATCGCCTGCATTGACCACAGCACAGCCGACTTTTTGCGCAAGAAGTGCGGCTGCACCCGCAGATGCATGGCGTATGACCAGAATATCCGGCTGCATGGCGTTCAGCGTCATGGCTGTGTCGATGAGCGTTTCGCCCTTCTTGACCGACGAATTGCCGACCGACATGTTCATCACGTCTGCGCCCAGCCGTTTTCCGGCGAGTTCGAACGATGATTGCGTTCGCGTCGATGCTTCAAAGAACAGGTTGATCTGGGTGCGACCACGCAGCACGGATTTTTTCTTCTCGGACTGTCGGGAAACAGCCACTTCCTGATCTGCAAGGTCAAGAAGACAATTAATGTCCAGGGGCGATAGCCCCTTGATGCCAAGCAGATGGCGATGAGGAAAAATCGGAGAGGCCGGTTGTTGGGTCATGGCAAGTCATCCGTTTAGAACCGGCGTTTAGAACCGGCGTTTAGAGCCGCGAAAGCTGGACAGTAACCGCCCTTATAATGGCTTTGGCCGATTCACAAAGAAAAACCTGTGTTGTTTTGCGCAGAAATTGCATGTGTGTGCGAAAATGTTAGGAAATTGGAACGCAAGAAAGCATAGAATGTTAAATCAGCAGGCATTAAAATGCTTGTATTGAGATCATTGAATTGAACAAACCAAACGGATCAGCCTGTGAAAACGCATGAAGTTACCAACCAGACCCCGTTTATGACGGGCACGAATGCATATCTGGGCGATCCGCTTCTCATGCAGATTGCAGCACGTTTCCCAAAAGAACTGCATTCCGATCTGGAGAGCAACGGTCGTTTTGTCATGTCGGCAGAAGCGCAGGATCTTGCGCGTCTTGCCAATACGGAACTGCCAAAGCTGCGCAGTCATGACCGTCAGGGGCGTCGCATTGATCTGGTGGAATATCATCCGGCCTATCATGCGCTGATGCGTCGTTCGATTGCGCAGGGCCTGCATTGCTCGATCTGGGAGGCCAATCCTGCAGAAGCCGGACGCCGCCATCAGGCGCGCGCTGCCCGTTTCTTTCTGACTGCTCAGCTTGAAGCCGGGCATCTTTGTCCGCTGACGATGACCAATGCGTCGCTTGCGGCTGTCATGGCTTCGCCTGATCTTTACAAGCTATGGTCGCCGCAGATTTTGTCGCGCAAATATGATTCCTCGCAAAAGCCTGCATTCAACAAGCAGGGTATCACGCTTGGCATGGGCATGACCGAAAAGCAGGGCGGTACCGATGTTCGCGCCAACACGACCCGCGCCGAACGCAATGAGGATGGCACTTATACATTGAGCGGACATAAGTGGTTTATGTCCGCGCCCATGTCCGATGCATTTTTGGTGCTTGCGCAGGCGGAGGAGGGGCTTTCATGCTTCCTGCTGCCGCGATTGACCAATGGGGCGGCTGGCAACGGCTTTTTCTTCCAGCGTCTCAAAGACAAGCTCGGCAATAAGTCCAATGCTTCGGCAGAAGTCGAATTTGATGGCGCTATCGGTCATCTGGTCGGTAATCCCGGCGAAGGCGTTAAAACCATTATGGATATGGTGACGCTGACGCGGCTGGATTGTGCGGTTGCCTCTGCCGGTCTGATGCGTTCGGGGTTGGCGGAGGCTATTCACCATGCCCGCCATCGCATTGTTTTCGATAAGCCTCTGATCGAACAGCCGCTGATGAGCCGGGTTCTTGCTGATATGGCGCTGGATGTTGCAGGTGCGACAGCACTTTCCATGCGCCTTGCGCGCGCATTCGATATGGCTGCAACGGACCGTGCGGAAGCGGCTTTTGCACGCTGCATGACACCGGTTGTTAAATATTGGGTCTGCAAGATTGCCCCGTCACTGCTTTACGAAGCGATGGAGTGCCTCGGCGGCAATGGCTATATTGAGGATGGCAATCTTGCGCGCGCCTATCGCGAGGCCCCAGTCAACGCAATATGGGAAGGCTCGGGCAATGTCATGGCGCTTGATGTGGCGCGCGTGCTGTCGCGTGCCCCATCTTTATTTGATGAAGTGCTGGACTGGATTAGCGAAAAGCTTGGCGTGCGCGGGCAGGGTACCATTGATGTGCTTCAGGCTGCTTTGCAATTGACCGAATCCGATCAGGGTGTTGCGCGTCTTCTGACAGAGCAGCTTGCCTATGCCGCAGCTGCAGCCGAACTGCGAAATCTCGGGGCTGATGATATTGCAGACGCCTTTATTGAAACCCGTCTGGGCGGACAATGGCGCTCAACCTATGGCATGCTGGATGCGCGCCACGACGCCAATCGGATCCTTGATCAGCTTTATCCGGCGTCGTGATCGTCATCATCATAAGGCGATGAGCGAAGCAGGTGCAGACGATCAAGCGCGCCTTGCAGAATGAAGGAAGCCGCGGCCGAATCGATGCGTTCGGCCCGTTTCCCGCGAGAGACATCCATACCGATTAACACGCGTTCAGCGGCGACCGTCGACAGGCGCTCGTCCCAGAACACGAAGGGCAGATCGGTCAGCGGCTGCATGGTGCGCACAAAGGCGCGGGTTGCCTGAACGCGGGGCCCGGCTGAGCCATCCATATTCATCGGCAGGCCAATAATAATGACGCCGACTTTGTCTGCTTCGAGCGCTTTTAACAGCACCTGTGCATCGATTGTGAACTTTGTGCGTTTTATAACGGGGCGGGGATGGGAGAATGACAAGCCAAGATCGGAAACAGCAAGGCCAATCGTTTTGGTGCCAAGATCAAGCCCGGCAATTGTCTGGCCGGGTTGCAGAATTTCCAAAATGTCTTCGATCTCAACGACGGCCATAGGTCCTCATAGTATTTTGATCAGGCTTCATATTGCCTGATGGAATTGAGCCGTAATATCTGTTTTGAAACTGAAAATCGAGCCGCAAGGAGAAACACAATGAAAATCACCTGGTTGGGCCACGCTGCCTTTCGCGTTGAGACAGATAAGGCGGTCATTCTGATCGACCCGTTCATTCATGGAAACCCAGGCGCTAAAGGCATTGATTTCAAAGAAGCGACCAAGGGCGTCACGCATATCGCGCTCACCCACGGTCATGGCGATCATATTGGTGACACTGTTGAGATTGCCAAAGAAACCGGTGCGACTGTGATTGCGAACCCCGAAATTACCGGTTGGCTTGGCCGCCAAGGTTTGGAAAAATTCAGCATGGGTAATACAGGGGGAACCATTGTTCGCGAGGGGTTCAGCGTAACGTTTGTGAATGCGCTGCATTCTTCCGCCATGATGACTGAAGATGGCATCACGCAATCAATGGGTAATCCGAACGGTCTGGTATTCCATTTTGAGGATGCGCCGACACTCTACCATATGGGTGACACGGACATTTTCTCCGATATGGCGCTGATCAATGAACTGCACCAGCCAGAAATCGGCATTGTGCCTATCGGAGATCGTTTTACGATGGGTGGTGCTGTGGCAGCGCTTGCGTGCCAGCGCTATTTCAATTTCAAAACCGTTCTGCCATGCCATTACGCCTCGTTCCCATTCATTGAAAAGACCGCAGACAAGTTTGTTGCGGCAATGTCTGACTATAAAGAAACGAAGGTGCTTGTCGCTGACGCCGGCACTGTCCACACGTTCTAACTGCGGATGGAAGCGCAAGAAATGTTGCGCTTCCCAACCTGCACCGCTATAGCCGGTAAAAGAACCTTTTCAGGGTGGCGGTTCGCTGCCCTAAATTATAAATTTGCGGAGAACAGGATGTCCGTCGATATTTCCACCGTCAAGCGCGTTGCGAATCTTGCGCGCATCGCCGTCAATGAAGACGAAGCCGAGCGCATGACCGGTGAACTCAATGCAATTCTGGGCTTTGTCGAGCAATTGAACGAAGTCGATATTGAGGGCGTTGAACCCATGACTTCTGTAACGCCGATGAAGATGCGTCTGCGTGAAGATGCAGTGACGGACGGCAATATCGCCAATGCCATTGTTGCCAACGCGCCTGTGACCGAAGACAATTTCTTCGTGGTGCCAAAGGTCGTGGAGTAAGTCGATGGCTGTTCGGGTTTCCGTCGAGACCCCATTGCAGGATGATGTGCGTGATCTTGTTAGAGCATTGAACGCGCATATGCTGCCGCTTTCGCCTCTCGAGTTCCAGTTCAAGATGACTGTTGAACAGATGGCTGAGCCGGATACGACGGTTTTCGTCGCACGGGATGAAGATGGCAAGGCCGTCGGCTGTGGTGCGCTGAAGATGCACGATAACGGTGTGGGAGAACTCAAACGCATGTTCACCCGCCCGGAAGTCCGGGGCAAGCGTATCGGCTCGCATCTTGTCGCTGCAATTGTCGAGCTGGCAAGAGCCAAGGGTGTTTCGCGGCTGGTGCTTGAAACGGGTACCGGCCCCGGCTTTGATCCGGCCTGGCGGCTTTATGAAAATTCGGGTTTTGCGCGTTGCGGAGTGGTTCTGGATTATCCTGACTCCGAATACAGCGCCTTTTTTGAAAAGCGTCTTGCTGAGGCGTGACTTTACAGGATTTGATGATGAGCGAACTGACCGCACTGACTATTGCCGAAGCGCGCGATAAGCTGAAGGCTAAAGCCTTCACCGCGACCGAACTGACAGAAGCCTATATTGCGGCTATTGATTCCGCCAATGACAAGCTCAATGCCTATGTCGCTTTGACGCCTGAAAAGGCGCGCGAAATGGCAAAAGCATCGGATGCACGCATTGCCGAAGGCAAGGCCGGTGCTCTCGAAGGTATTCCGCTTGGTGTGAAAGACCTGTTCGCGACCAAAGGCGTGCACACGCAGGCCTGCTCGCATATTCTTGATGGTTTCAAGCCGGAATACGAATCGACCGTCACCGCCAATCTCTGGGCTGATGGCGCGGTCATGCTGGGCAAGCTCAATATGGACGAATTTGCCATGGGCTCGTCCAACGAAAGCTCCTATTATGGCCCTGTGAAAAACCCTTGGCGCGCAAACGGCTCAGATGTTGATCTGGTGCCGGGTGGCTCTTCGGGTGGTTCAGCGGCGGCTGTTGCTGCACATCTTTGTGCAGGCGCTACGGCGACCGATACCGGCGGTTCGATCCGCCAGCCAGCAGCCTTCACAGGCACAGTGGGTATCAAGCCGACTTATGGCCGTGTTTCGCGTTGGGGTGTCGTTGCTTATGCATCGTCGCTTGATCAGGCTGGTCCGATTGCTCGCGATGTACGTGATGCTGCGATCCTGCTGAAATCCATGGCATCGCTTGATCTCAAAGATACGACATCTGTTGATCTGCCTGTGCCGGATTATGAAGCAGCGATCGGCAAATCGCTGAAAGGTCTCAAAATCGGTATTCCAAAAGAATATCGTATGGATGGCATGCCAGAAGAAATCGAAAAGCTTTGGCAGCAGGGCGTTCAGTATCTCAAGGATGCGGGTGCGGAAGTCGTTGATGTATCGCTGCCGCACACCAAATATGCGCTTGCTGCCTATTATATTGTGGCACCTGCAGAGGCTTCGTCTAACCTCGCACGTTATGATGGTGTGCGTTACGGGCTGCGCGTACCGGGCAAGGATATTGCCGACATGTACGAACAGAGCCGCGCCGCTGGCTTTGGCAAGGAAGTAAAGCGCCGCATTCTGACTGGTACCTATGTTCTGTCAGCTGGCTATTACGATGCTTATTATCTGCGCGCGCAGAAGGTTCGCACGCTGATCAAGAAAGACTTTGAAAATGTCTTTGCAAGCGGCGTTCATGCAATCCTGACGCCGGTTACGCCTTCTGCTGCATTCAGCATTGGCGATAAGGAACTCGCAAACGATCCGGTCAAGATGTATCTCAACGACATCTTCACTATCACGCTCAACATGGCTGGTCTGCCGGGCATCGCAGTCCCTGCGGGTCTCAACGATCAGGGCCTGCCGCTTGGGCTTCAGCTGATTGGCCGTCCGTTTGAGGAAGAAACATTGTTCCAGGCAGCAAGTGCAATCGAGCAGGCTGCGGGACGCTTTACGCCAAAGAAGTGGTGGTAAAATCTGAAACTCTTATTCGCCGTGCCCGGCTTCGATCCGAAAATCGGGATCGATTTTCAAGAGGATCGAAGCCAGAATATAAAAAATTAGAGCGACCTTTGTGCGTCCAAGTGGACGCACAGCGCTCTATGTCTGGCGAATTTGTTTTGATGGCTGAAATTGCGGTGCGCGCATGGCAAACCGCAGCGCGTGAGATTGTTCTGACGGATGAAAGACGGTCAGAACTTCAGTCCAAATTCCTTCGCGATTTGCGCGAAAATACCGATGGTGTTCTGTTGGCGGAGCGAAGCGGCGAGATTTGCGGCTGGGGCGCTCGCGTCCCGAAAACAAACTATGTTTCTGATCTTTGGATTGCCCCTGCCTTTCACGGTCAGGGAGTGGGCGGCGCCCTGCTTGACGCACTGATGGCACAGATTGTTCTTGATGGTTTTGTGGAAGCCGAAATTGGCACCCATGCCGATAATTTTCCAGCAATCGGGCTTTATGAAAAAGCAGGGTTCAGGATCTATCACCGCAGCGAAGAATGGTCGGAGTGCTTTGGCCGAACGGTTGAAAAAGTCCGTATGCGGATCGTCTTGTAAAGTTTCATTGTCATTTGGGCATATGCGCCTATCCTCTGTAAGGAATCATTTTTCAGCAGGAGGGGCTTATGTGGATTATGCTTACGGATGTCAGTGGCGAGCGTGTTGCCGTCAACTTCAATCACGTCCTGTCTTACAATGCATATGGCACCGGAACGCGTATTGTGACGCTGAGCACTGATCTGACATTCTTCGTTAAAGAGTCGATCGATGACATTCAAACCAAGCTCGGCATCGATGTGAAAAGCTGAAACATATAGAAAAAACGTCAGCGTGCATAACACGCTGACGTTTATCTTTTGTGATCTGGCTGGCGAAAAGCTTAAATATCAAGCTCTTCCACAAATGCAGCGCGATCCTGAATGAAGCGGAAGCGTGCTTCCGGCTTTGTACCCATCAGATCATCAACAGTGCTGCGCGTTTCATCAACGTAATCTTCATCGACATGAACGCGCAGAAGCGTGCGCTTCTTTGGGTCCATGGTCGTTTCTTTCAGCTGATCGGCACGCATTTCGCCAAGACCTTTGAAACGGCCGATTTCGATTTTACCGCGCCCGGTGAACATCGTGCGAAGCAGTTCATCCTTGTGCGCATCGTCGCGCGCATAGGCGACTTTGCCGCCTTGGCTCAAACGATAAAGTGGCGGGACTGCCAGATAAAGATGGCCGTTGCGGATGAGGTCCGGCATTTCCTGATAGAAGAACGTGATGAGCAGCGATGCGATATGCGCGCCGTCAACGTCAGCATCAGTCATGACGATCACGCGATCATAGCGCAGATCGTCTTCGCGATAATTTTTGCGCGTACCTGCTCCCAGTGCCTGTACGAGGTCGGCAATCTGCTGGTTGGCTGTCAGTTTTTCACGGCCAGCACTGGCCACATTGAGAATCTTGCCACGCAGTGGCAGGATCGCCTGATTGGAACGATTGCGTGCCTGCTTGGCGGAGCCGCCGGCCGAGTCACCTTCGACGATGAAAAGTTCTGCACCTGCCGCCGCATTCTGCGTACAGTCTGCAAGCTTGCCCGGAAGGCGCAGCTTTCGTGTCGCACTCTTGCGGACGGTTTCCTTTTCCTGACGGCGACGCAGGCGTTCTTCGGCGCGATCAACAACCCAGTCGAGCAAGCGCGAAGCTTCCTGCGGTGAAGCCGCCAGCCAGTGGTCAAACGGGTCGCGGATAACATTTTCGACAATGCGCTGCGCTTCAACCGTCGCAAGCTTGTCTTTGGTTTGGCCAACAAATTCTGGTTCGCGAATAAAAACTGACATCATGGCAGCAGCCGATGTCATCACGTCATCCGTTGTGATGATTGAGGCGCGCTTGTTGTTAGTCAGTTCTGCATAAGCCTTAAGGCCGCGCGTCAATGCAATGCGAAGGCCTGCTTCATGCGTGCCGCCATCGCCGGTTGGGATCGTATTACAGTAGGAATTGACAAAACCATCGCCGCCATACCAGGACACAGCCCATTCAACGGCGCCATGCCCGCCCTGCTTTTCGGTGCGGCCCGAGAAAATCTCGCGCGTCACCTGATGCTCTTTACCCAGTGAGGCTGCGAGATAATCTTTCAGGCCGCCGGGAAAGTGGAAAACAGCCTTTTCGGGTGTTTCTTTTTTTGGATCAAGAAGAGATGGATCGCAGTTCCAGCGGATTTCAACACCGCCAAACAGATAGGCTTTCGAGCGCGCCATGCGGTAAAGCCGGTGCGGATCGAAATGTGCAGCCTTTCCGAAAATATCCGGGTCGGGATGAAAGCGGACGCGCGTGCCACGACGATTATGCACTTCGCCGACATCTTCAAGGCCGCCTTGTGGAATGCCGCGCGAGAAGCGCTGGCGATAAAGACGGCGATTGCGGGCGACTTCAACTTCCAGAACATCGGAAAGCGCATTAACCACTGAGACACCGACACCATGCAGACCGCCGGAGGTTTCATAGGCCTTGCCGTCAAACTTGCCGCCTGCGTGCAGCTTGGTCATGATCACTTCAAGCGTCGATTTTCCCGGCACCTGTGGATGCTCGTCCACTGGAATGCCGCGTCCATTATCGCTCACAGTCAGGAAGCCTTCGGCATCAAGACTGACTTCGATGAAATTGGCATGGCCTGCAACGGCTTCGTCCATCGAGTTATCGATGACTTCTGCGAAGAGGTGATGCAGGGCTTTTTCGTCGGTGCCGCCAATATACATGCCGGGGCGCAGACGAACCGGCTCAAGGCCTTCGAGAACGCGAATGGAGGAGGCGTTATAATCATCGCCGCCTGATGAAACAGGTGGAGCTTTGGTTGCAGCAGGTGCTGGCTTCGGTGCAGATGATGGCGTCGCCGTTGGCGCAACAGGCGTCGATGCAGGCGCCTTTTTGGGCTGCTGCTCCATCTGCCGTTCACGGGCATTGTTGACTACTCTGGAAAAGAGATCGTTGCTGTCGTCCATCTTTGTCCGAAAAGCTTTCTGTCTGAAACCGAAAGAACCGTCCCCACTGAACGGCACGAAATAAGTTGTCTGCGAATCACAATGATAATGCCATGAGAATACCCGCAATGCGAACAAAGTTCGCCTTACGTTCCGCTTTTGCCCGGAGTTATCAAATGATTTTGCTCGCAGCGCAACAGATTTGCACCAGAAACGTGGCGAAAGTCAAACCGGGCGCTTTTCGTAATCGAATTAGGATGGAAACGGGCATGGCATTCGCGTAAGCGCAATGGAGTTGAGAAAATTGCGAGTAGCGAGATGCAGGGCAGGGCGGCAGGCGGCTTAGAAGCGCATGTAAAGGGCATGGCGATCATGGTGCTCTCGGTATTGCTGTTGCCGCTTATGGATGCCATCGGCAAATGGCTTGCGATGATGGATAATATGCCGCCGGCGACCGTCACCTTTATGCGCTTTTTCATTCAATCCTGGCTAATGTTCCTGATCCTTGTTGTGATGGGCGGGATCGCAGCGCTGCGGACCACGCATCTTGTCGGCAATCTTGTGCGCGGCGCACTGATGGGCTTTGGCGGAACGTGTTTCTTCACTGCCGTCAAATATATGCCTCTGGCGGATGCCATGGCGGTGTTTTTTGCCGAGCCGTTGATCCTGACGCTGCTTTCAGCGGTATTTCTCAAGGAGAAAGTCGGCTGGCGTCGTTTCAGCGCTGTTGGTATCGGCCTGATCGGGACGATGATCGTTATTCAGCCAAGCTTCGAGATTTTCGGCGCAGTATCCTTGTTGCCTCTCGCAACGGCTGTAACTTTTGCGATCTATCTGATCCTGAACCGGAAATATGGTGCGAAAGAAGGCCCGGTCGTGATGCAGTTTTACGCCGGTATCGGTGGATCGCTGATTGCGGGGCTGTTTATGGTTTTCGGCACGGCTATGGGCGTGCAAGACTTAGGTTTTTCGTTGCCGCATAGTCTACAGCCCTGGCTGCTTCTGCTTTTGCTGGGTACAATCGGCACTGTCAGTCACCTTCTGGTGGTGCAGGCATTCAAGCTTGCACCGGCGTCGATGCTCGCGCCGTTCCAGTATCTGGAGATCGTCAATGCGGTTCTGGTCGGTTTGATTGTCTTCGGCGATTTCCCAACGCCCTCCAAATGGTTCGGAATCGCAATTATCGTGGGATCAGGTTTCTATGTGTTTATGCGCGAGCGGCGCGTGAAGAGCGTCTGATTATTTGGTCTGACGAGGGCCAAAGACGCTTTCGAAAGCTTTGCCCAATGCCACATCGACATCGCCCATCGTCACCGGTAGCCCCAGATCGACGAGGCTTGTCACGCCGTAATCAGCAATCCCGCACGGTACGATGCCGCCGAAATGTTCGAGCTCCGGCTCGACATTGATGGCAATGCCGTGGAAGCTCACCCAGCGGCGCAGGCGGATGCCGATCGCGGCAATCTTGTCTTCGCACATGCCACCAGTGGCAAGCAGGGGCTTTTCCGGGCGAACAACCCAGACGCCAACGCGATCTGCGCGCCGTTCGCCTTTGATATTGAATTGTGCAAGTGTTTCGACGATCCATTGCTCTAGCGCCGTCACAAATGCGCGCACATCTTCGCGGCGACGCTTCAGATCGAGCATGACATAGGCCACCCGTTGGCCGGGACCGTGATAAGTATATTCGCCACCGCGCCCGGTGTTGAACACTGGAAAGCGATCCGGTGTCAGCAGGTCCTCGGAATTTGCGCTGGTGCCTGCGGTATAGAGTGAAGGGTGTTCAACAAGCCAGATCAGCTCATTTGCTGTCCCTTCGCGAATGGCTGCGACACGCGCTTCCATAAAGGCGAGCGCTTCTTCGTAATCCGTTAAACCGTCAGTGATCAGCCAATCGACAGGCTGATCGTTTGACGATATGGGCAGAAAATGCGTTGGGCGGTATCCGTCGCCGGATTTTTCGGGAAGGGGGGATGCAGAGCTTTCTTTCATGATCGCAGCATATGACGTTTTTGTAGGTATACTGCCAGATGTCAAAATGCCTCTGCCTCAACAGCCTGTTGCAATCAAAACGTCTTATGCAGATCTACACAAAAAGGTTTGCGCAGATTTCTCGCGGTTCCTTGTCAGGCCTTTGGGCCGCTATATATTTATCCCTACTATTCAGCGCAGGTTCATCAACCATCAATCATGATGTTTGCAGTTGAAGTGGAGAAGAATATGATTAATTCACTGAAAAAAATGATGGTCGGCTTGATTGGCGCAACATTTTTAGTGGGGGCGATTGCTCCTGTTTCCGCATCGCCGGTCCTGCCCACTGCACAAATCGCCAGTAGCGATAACATTGCCAATGTTCGGGATGATCGCTGGCGGCGCCACGGTAACGGCAACTGGAATAGCCACCGCCCCGGTCCACGTCCGGGCTGGAATGGTCACCGTCCTGGCCCACGTCCCGGCTGGAATGACAATCATCGCCCGCGTCCGGGTTATTGGAACGGCCATCGTGGCTATAACCATTATCGTAACGGCTACCGCCGTCACAATGATGGCTGGTGGTATCCGCTGGCAGCGTTCGGCGCTGGTGCAATCATTGGCGGCGCAATTGCGAACCAGCCGGCACCGCAGCCGGTATATCGTTACAGCAACAACCATGTTCAGTGGTGCTATAATCGCTATAAGTCCTATCGCGCTTCGGACAACACGTTCCAGCCATATAATGGGCCTCGCCAGCAGTGCTATTCGCCGTACCGATGATAGCAATTTGAATTTTCAGAATGACAGCCGCCTCGCAAGGGCGGCTGTTTTTATATGCAATATTTTCAGCAAAAGTGCAGAGCATTTCTGTGGGCTTGCCCCTGTTTAGTGAAGAGCTTTTGGCACTAATTTTCGGTTCATCATCTCGAACTGGACCAGCGATTTATACGCGAGCGGATGGGCCACATCCTTCGGACACCAAAGTGAACAGGCGATCTGCTGCGCCAGGACGCTCAGACAGGGGAAAGCCGCCGTTGTTCGCCTTCGCTGCATGACTTTCACCTAAGCGTCAGTGCATATCGCGCACAACATAATCGTCCGGAACGTTGATGGCGAGATCGGGTGCTTGCCATCACAATCGTTTAAACACCGCCAAACACCGACCAATTCATGTCCCAGCACAAGATTTCCAAAGCACGCGTTCCCAATAATGAATTGCCATGTTGGTTGAGTCCCGGAGACCAAACAGATATTGAAGCGATACCGGGCACAACCGCCAGAATCCCCCCACCCACGCCACTTTTTGCCGGCACGCCAACCCGGAATGCGAAATCACCAGAGCCGTCATAATGGCCACAGGTCATCATAAGGGCATTTATGCGGCGTGCACGCTCGACGCTGACAATGCGGTGTTTGCTGATCGGGTCTCGACCGGAGCTGGAAAGGAAAAGCGCAGAACGGACGAGCTGTTCACACGACATCGCCAGTGCACATTGGTGATGATAAACACCCAGCACATGAGACGGTATATTATCGAGATTGTTATTGGCCTTTAGCATATTGGCAAGTGCAGCATTATTGAAGCCAGTAAGGTCTTCCGCCTTGGCTACATTTTCATCAATATAGATGTCATGATCGTCTGCTGCTGACTGAACAAAACGAACGATCTCGCCAATGGTTTCACGGGGCTTATGCGTGCTGAGCAACAGATCGGCAATAACAATTGCACCGGCATTGATAAACGGATTGCGCGGAATTCCCTTTGTCATTAAGCATGGAATAAGGACCCCATTTGAGGGGTTATCGGCATCCAAACGGGACCCCTTATTTAAAGGGTAACATGACCTTCGATTTCAATCGG
>NZ_JAYEXN010000037.1:0-30778 GCF_044435015.1 Ochrobactrum sp. S1502_03 | reverse complement strand
CGATTGAAATCGAAGGTCATGTTACCCTTTAAATAAGGGGTCCCGTTTGGATGCCGATAACCCCTCAAATGGGGTCCTTATTCCATGCTTAATGACAGCTAACGGCCAGCTTCAATATTTCCAGTGCATTGAGGAAGCGAAATGCTGCCGCTTGACCGCCTTTGATATCAAAGGAGAAAGTCGAACCCGCTCCGGTGCATTGGCGCTTGAACAATTGCCCAGCCGCCGAATTTTCATCCTCAAAAGGCAGATAATGCAGTTTTTCGACCCTGGGGTGCACCCGCAGGAAATCCGCAACCGCGCGTGCGTTGTTGTTCGCACGTTCCATACGAATGCCAAGTGTTTCAAGCGATCGCCCCAGCATCCAGCACGAATGCGGATCAAGCTGTGTGCCAATGGCGCCACGCAGCGCTTTCACCTGTTTGACAACCGCCTTCGCGCCAAGAACGGCACCGGCAATCAGATCGGAATGGCCACCGACATATTTCGTCAGCGAATAGAGTGACAGGTCTGCACCGTGATCAAGCGGCTTCTGAAAAACCGGGCCAAGCAATGTGTTATCGCACACGATCACAGGGCGGTGGCCATTCTGCTTGGCGGCGATCTTTTCTGCAACGCGCCGGATCGCAGCAATATCGACAAGGCTGTTGGTTGGATTGGCAGGCGTTTCAATCAGAATAACCGACACGCGCCCCTTCTGTACCGCCCTATCGGCTGCCTCTTGGATAGAAGTCTCGTGGACACCGTCAGCAAAGGCCACAGCCTCAACACCGAAATTATGGAATGTCTTGGCAAGCAGCGTTTCTGTGCCGCCATAAAGCGGCTGCGAATGCAGAATCACATCACCGGGCCGAGTGAATGCAAAGAGGGTCGTGGCAATCGCCGACATGCCGGAGGAAAACAGCGCACCGCTTTCCGTGCCTTCATAAACAGCCAGGCGATCTTCTACGATCTCGCTGTTAGGATGGTTGAAACGCGAATAAACGAGCCCCGCCCCAACGCCAGCAGGAGGCTCTTTGCGCCCGGAAACAAAATCAAAAAAGTCGCGCCCATCTTCAGCGCTTTTGAACACAAAGGTCGATGTCAGAAAAACAGGCGGTTTGACAGCTCCCTCGGATAGCTCGGGATCGTAACCATAATTAAGCATCTGTGTTTCGGGATGAAGCAGATGATTGCCAATGCTGGTCTTCGATGGACGCGGCGCGGTCATGATAATCTCCTGAAAAACTTCTCCTGCCCTTAGAGGCCAGAGAAGTCTAACAGAGATATGGGGCAATCTTCTTGCGTTGTTAGTCTCTTATGCGACTGTGAGCGAACATTGCCCTGTGTTTAGCATTTTGCAGATTGCGTGATTTATTTGACCACAAGCACAGGTACAGAGCTTAAAGAGAGGATTTCAGCAGCCTGACTGCCAAGAAGTAGCTTATTGACACCACGGCGGCCATGCGATGCGATAACGATCAGGTCACTGCCTGTCTGCTTGGCGGCTTCAATGATGCCCTGCGCTGGCGACTGATTCTCAATGTGTAAAGTTTCGGCATGAACGCCTGCGGCTTCCGCCTTGGCTTTGGCTTTCAAGAGCAATTCTGTCGCCGCTTTGGTGATTGCCTCACGATATTCCTGAAAAGCAGCAGGGCTTGAGGCCCATTCTGCAGCAACCACGATCCCATAGGATGGCAGAAGCTCGGTCACAGAAACGAGCAGCACTTTCGAGCCAAACTTCTTGGCCAGCGCCACGCCCTGTTCAATGCCCTTATCGGCAAGTTCAGACCCATCGGTTGCAATCAGTATTGTCTTATACACGGCCCATGCCTCCAGTTTGCGATCACGACCCGATCATGTGCGCTCGTCGCAAAAAGAACATTGATGCGGATCAATCAGACGCCAAAAGCTTACAGACATAAGAGGCTGATCGAAAGAGCACGCGATCTGTTTTCACTTGAGCATTGCGCGATTTTCCAACAAATGATCATGCGCTTTAACGGCACGCAACAACCTGGAATATTCTTCTAGCAAGGAGAAATTTTTAGAATATAATTCCATTATTATCCAATCAGAAGCATGGAAGCAGCTATGCTTTTGCGCCATTTCCTCATAAACTTCGCCCTCAACAGAAGGAGATTATTCCATGAGCAAGCCACTTGGCGGAAAAAACGGTGAACCCGCAGGGCGCGGTCGCATCTATAATTCCATTCTCGATACAATCGGCAACACACCGCTCGTGCGCATCGACAAATTCGCCAAGGAAAAGGGCGTTGAAGCCAATCTGCTGGTAAAGCTGGAATTCTTCAATCCGCTGGCAAGCGTCAAGGACCGCATCGGTCTGGCACTGATCGAAGCGCTTGAGGCACAGGGCAAGGCTGTTCCGGGAAAAACTGTTTTTGTCGAGCCGACATCCGGCAACACCGGTATCGCGCTGGCCTTTGCTGCCGCAGCAAAGGGTTACCGCCTTGTGCTGACCATGCCTGAAACCATGTCGGTTGAACGCCGCAAGTTGCTCAAGCTTCTGGGTGCTGAACTCGTTTTGACCGAGGGTGCAAAAGGCATGAAAGGCGCGATCACAAAGGCTGAAGAAATTGCTGAAGGCAATCCAAATGCGATCATTCCACAGCAGTTTGAAAACCCGGCAAATCCAGAAATTCATCGCCTGACGACGGCTGAGGAAATCTGGAACGACACCAATGGCGAAGCCGATATTCTGATCTCAGGCATCGGCACCGGCGGCACGATCACCGGCGTTGGTCAGGTCATCAAGGCGCGCAAACCGTCTTTCAAAGTGGTTGCTGTCGAGCCAAAAGACTCGCCCATTCTTTCCGGCGGAACACCCGGCCCGCATAAAATTCAGGGCATCGGTGCCGGCTTTGCACCAAAGACCCTCGACACAAGCATCTATGACGAAATTGTTACCGTCTCCAACGAAGATTCCTTTGCCAACGCCCGTCTGATTGCACGTCTTGAAGGCATTCCGGTCGGCATTTCTTCAGGTGCCGCCCTCACCGCTGCCATCGAAATTGGCAAACGTCCTGAAAACAAGGGCAAGAACATCGTCATCATCATTCCATCCTTCGCAGAACGCTATCTTTCAACGGCACTGTTTGAAGGCTTGGAATAAGCAAAAGCGCTAAACAAAAAGCCAGAGTGGTCACCCACTCTGGCTTTTCTGTTGCCTGAAACCAGAACGAAATTCTGGAACTAGAGCATTTCCATCAAAAGTGCGAACCGGTTTTTCGATTCTAATTGACCGTGCGTGCCGCGCAAGCCGGGCCAGGTCCGCGCATATAATGGCGCTCTGGCCTGTAGCTTGGTGCGACGAATTCACGGATGACATTAACGCTGTCACGTAGCTGAACGATAATGTTCATCGTCTTCACCTCATCACGAATTTGCTGCTCGAAAAATAATGCCCGATACTGAAACGTTTAAGCTCTATTGAATGCTTTTCGCTTCCGAACATCTTAATGAAAACTTTAACCATTAAAGATGAATAACTCCTGAAGCGTCGTGGTTAAGGTTAAGTTAACGGTAAGGATATTCAAGTTTTCCACAGGCGTGGGAAATTAGACACAACTAAAAAAGCCGGTATCGAAATACCGGCTTTGGAGAAAAAAAAGACTTGATCAGCGGGTCGGAACGGGATGCTCTCCGCGATAATCATAAAAGCCACGGCCCGTTTTGCGGCCCAGCCATCCCGCTTCGACATATTTGACCAGAAGGGGACATGGGCGGTATTTCGAATCTGACAGGCCGTCATGCAGCACCTGCATAATCGAAAGACAGGTATCAAGCCCGATGAAATCGGCAAGCTGCAAAGGTCCCATCGGATGATTGGCACCAAGCTTCATGGCCGTATCGATGGCTTCCACACTGCCAACACCCTCATAAAGCGTGTAGATCGCCTCATTGATCATCGGCAACAAAATACGATTAACGATGAAGGCCGGAAAATCTTCTGCCACCGTGACGGTCTTGCCAAGCGCCGTCACAAAGTCCTTTGACTTGCGGAATGTATCTTCCTCGGTCGCAATACCGCGCACCAGTTCAACCAGCTTCATCAGCGGCACCGGATTCATGAAATGAATGCCGATGAAACGCTCCGGGCGATCCGTGGTAGATGCAAGGCGCGTGATGGAGATTGATGACGTATTGGTCGCAACGATCGCTTCCGGGTTCAGCACCGGGCAAAGCTGCGCAAAAATCTTGCGCTTGACGGTTTCGTCTTCTGTTGCGGCTTCAATGGCAAGATCGACGCCCGCCAGATCCTGCATGGAATTGGCGGCACGGATCAGCTTCATCGCATCAGCGCGCTGCTGTTCTTCGAGCTTTCCCGACGAGACCTGCCGCGCCATGTTGCCGTTGATGGTGGCAATACCCTTTTCGAGCCTGTCCGCAGCCGCATCATGCAGCAGCACGTCGTAACCTGCCAATGCGCAGACATGTGCAATACCGCTGCCCATCTGCCCCGCGCCAACAATACCGACTGTCTTGATTGCCACAGTACCAACTCCTTCATGCCAAGCATTCACGCTTATAAAAACGCTCACCTACCAAGACAGCTATAGGCAGAAAATGCAAGACAATCACATTCGCCGCCCCACTCGCCATTGTCGCAGGACCAGAGCATTTCCAGCAAAAATGCATAAGTTTTGTTGCGTAGGATAATGCGATAAAAACGACTCGGAGCGTTTCGCGTGGATCCATCAAAACGCGAAACGCTCTTAGAAGAAGAAAGCGGCAGGTCATCCCTGCCGCCTTTTAAATCAAAGCGCTTTTTCGAGCTCTGGCAGGATCGTGAAGAGATCACCGACGAGGCCATAATCGGCCACCTGGAAGATCGGTGCTTCTTCATCCTTGTTGATCGCGACGATCACGCGGCTGTCTTTCATGCCCGCCAGATGCTGGATCGCGCCGGAAATACCAACCGCAATGTAAAGCTCAGGCGCAACCACCTTACCCGTCTGGCCAACCTGCCAGTCGTTTGGTGCATAACCCGCATCAACTGCTGCACGGCTGGCACCAACCGCTGCGCCAAGCTTGTCAGCAACCGGCAGGATCACTTCCTCGAACTTTTCCGACGACCCAAGCGCACGACCACCCGAGATGATAATCTTGGCGGAAGTCAGTTCTGGACGATCACCGCCCGAAAGCGCATTTTCAACAAAGCGCGACAGACCCGGATCGCTCGCTGCATTCACGCTCTCAACCGCAGCCGAACCACCTTCGCCGGTAGCCGAGAACGAAGCCGTGCGCACGGTGATCACCTTCTTGGCATCAGTCGACTGCACGGTCTGGACCGCATTGCCGGCATAGATCGGACGCTTGAAGGTGTCAGCGGACACGACTTCCATGATTTCAGACAACTGCATCACATCAAGAAGGGCTGCCACGCGCGGCAGAATATTCTTGGCCGATGTGGTGGCTGGTGCAATGATCGTGTCGTAATTGCCAGCGAGTTCAACGATAAGCGCTGCCACTGG
This sequence comes from Ochrobactrum sp. S1502_03, assembly GCF_044435015.1. NCBI lineage: Bacteria > Pseudomonadati > Pseudomonadota > Alphaproteobacteria > Hyphomicrobiales > Brucellaceae > Ochrobactrum > Ochrobactrum sp. S1502_03. Next base: position 25,304 of record NZ_JAYEXN010000037.1, on the reverse strand, counting down.
CTCTGCCAGCTGGTTTTCCAGCGCATCGCCTTCAGCAAGCAGAACCTTGCGCACGCCGGAAAGCTTGGCTGCTGCATCAGCCGCAGCTTTTGCGCCCTTGCCTGCAACCAGCACATCGACGTCGCCGCCGATCTGTGCCGCGGCCGTCAGAGCCTTTGCCGTCTGATCAGAAAGGCTTGCATTGTCGTGTTCGGCAATAAGAAGAATAGCCATGTGTTTGTCCTTTCCGATTTCTTACAGAACGCCGTCAGCTTTGAGCTTCTCAACCAGTTCAGAAACCGAACCAACCTTGATGCCAGCCTTACGGCCACCGGGTTCTTCGGTCTTCAAAACCTTAAGACGCGGTGCAATATCGGCGCCAAAATCAGCCGGTGACTTTTCCTCGAGTGGCTTCTTCTTGGCCTTCATGATGTTTGGCAGCGAAGCATAGCGCGGCTGGTTCAGACGAAGATCAACGGTCACAATCGCAGGCAGTTTCACATCAATGGTCTGAAGACCGCCATCGACTTCGCGTGTTATCTTGGCAGAACCATCGCCCAGTTCAACCTTGGACGCAAAGGTTGCCTGACTCCAGTTAAGCAGAGCTGAAAGCATCTGGCCGGTCTGGTTGGCATCATCGTCAATCGCCTGCTTGCCGAGAAACACGAGGTCTGGCTGTTCAGCTTCAACAACCCCCTTCAAAACCTTGGCCACGCCAAGCGGCTCGACGGTTTCTTCAACCTTAACCAGAATGCCGCGATCAGCACCCATGGCAAGAGCTGTGCGGATGGTTTCCTGCGCCTGTGCCGGACCAATCGAGACCACAACGATTTCCGAGACCTTGCCCGCTTCTTTCAGGCGCAGCGCTTCTTCAACTGCAATCTCGTCAAACGGGTTCATCGACATCTTGACATTGGCAAGCTCAACGCCAGAGCCATCACCCTTGACCCGGATCTTTACGTTGTAATCTACAACCCGCTTTACTGCGACAAGGACTTTCATCCGCGATTACCTCTTCAATGACTTTTGCGGCGCGACTATGCCGCCATGAATCTCTGCCCACATGTCAGAATCCGACATGAAAACGCTGCTGACACAAACGCCGTGAAACCGGCACCTCCCCGCAGCGTCAGGAACCGGACCGAAACCTAAAGACGGTTGACGTGCACGTCAATCACGGATGGGCGGCAATATCGATTTAAATGAATTTATTGTTACAGGTAGTCATTCCGTTTTCGCACTAACCCCGATCGCATCTGGTCCCTGTGATGCTTTCCACCATGTTTCGTCCTGCACGATCACAGGCATCCCAACTTCATAGCGTTTACAACCCCAATCTTGTGGGTTAGGAGAACCCCGTAAACATCCGGTCGCAGCCTACCCGGTCAAAACAAGGACTCAAACGATGAAAACACTCGTCATCTGCTCCGGCGGATTGGACTCTGTTTCGCTTAGCTATAAAATTGCGGCGGAACATCAGCTCACTGGCCTGATCTCTTTTGATTATGGCCAGCGGCACAAAAAAGAACTCGACTTTGCGGCCTCTTGTGCAAAGCGGCTCAATGTCCCTCATCAGATCATCGATATTCGCCCGATTGGTTCAAGCCTCACCGGTTCGGCCCTAACCGACGATGTTGATGTTCCTGACGGCCATTATGCCGAAGAAACAATGAAAATCACGGTCGTTCCCAACCGCAATGCCATTATGCTGGCAATTGCCTTTGGTGTGGCGGCAGCACAAAAAGCTGAAGCCGTGGCGCTTGCCGTTCACGGCGGCGATCATTTCATCTATCCCGATTGCCGCCCCGGCTTTATCAATGCTTTCCAGACCATGCAGGATCATGCGCTGGAAGGCTATGCCGATGTCAGGCTGCTCGCACCCTATGTGCAAAAGACAAAAAGCGACATCGTCGTGGATGGTGCGAAATACAAAACACCATTTGAGGCAACATGGTCCTGCTACAAAGGCGGTGCGCATCATTGCGGACGCTGCGGCACATGCGTGGAACGCCGCGAGGCCTTTCATCTGGCCGGGATCCAAGATCCAACGCTCTACGAAGATGCTGATTTCTGGCGTGCCGCCATCGAAAGAGGGGGTGCCTGATGTTTCGCATCACCAAGGAATTTCATTTCTCCGCCTCGCATCAGTTAACCGAACTGCCAGCCGATCATCAGTGTGCGCGGCTGCACGGGCACAATTACATCGTGGAAGTCGAGCTTTCCGCTTCGGTTCTCGATGAACACGGTTTTGTGCGTGATTATCACGAGTTGGCACCGCTCAAGCGCTATATTGATGATGAACTCGATCACCGCCATCTCAATGATGTGCTTGGCCATAATCGCGTGACGGCGGAAGTGCTGGCACGTCATCTCTTTGACTGGTGCAAGAGCCGCTGGCAGGAAGTGACGGCGGTGCGGGTCAGCGAAACGCCAAAAACATGGGCTGAGTATCGGCCCGGACATCAGCCATGAAGATCGAACCCGAAATTCGCATCAGCGAGATTTTCGGCCCAACCATTCAGGGCGAAGGCGTATTAAGCGGCGAGCCGACTGTTTTTGTGCGCACGGGCGGCTGCGACTATCGCTGCGCATGGTGTGACAGTCTGCACGCTGTTGAAAGCCGCTTTCGTCATGACTGGAAGCCAATGAGCGTCGATGCAATCTGGCATGAAGTGACGGCACTTTCTGGAAAAAGGCCCATAACAGTGTCACTTTCAGGTGGCAATCCAGCCATCCAGCCTCTTGGACCACTGATCGATCATGGTCACGCGCAAGCCTATCGTTTTGCGCTGGAAACTCAGGGATCGGTGGCGAAAGACTGGTTTGCGAAGCTCGACACGCTGGTTTTAAGCCCAAAGCCGCCATCAAGCGGCATGGTAACGGATTGGGATGCGCTTGCCGCCTGCATTGATGCGGCAGGACCGAAACCCAAAACTGTGCTGAAATTCGTGGTTTTCGACGATGCAGACTATGCCTTTGCAAAGGCCGCATCAGCGCGGCACCCGCATTTGGCCGTCTACCTTCAGCCGGGCAACCACACACCGCCGCCGCCCGAAGATGACAATGCCCGCATTGACATGGACGGCATCATGAACCGCATGCAATGGCTGGTCGACAAGGTAATGGCCGACCGCTGGTTTGAGGCGCATGTGCTGCCCCAGCTTCATGTGCTGATCTGGGGCAATAAGCGCGGGGTTTGAACTACCTGTTTTGTCCAGGCACCCACAACACATCCTTCGCGCCGTTTTCATTGACGGCGCGGGCAGCGACAAACAGGAAATCAGAGAGGCGGTTGATATATTGCAACGCCTCTTTCGAAACCACTTCGCCTTCGGTCTTTGCAAGCGCCACCATCAGACGCTCAGCGCGGCGTGAAACAGTACGTGCCAGATGCAGCGCTGCTGACGCTGCCGAACCGCCCGGCAGAATAAACGAGCGCAGTGGTGGAATATCGACATTCAGATAATCAATATCGGATTCCAGCCTTTTAACCTGTTGCTCAACAATACGCAGCGGTTCATAGCTTAGAGGCTGCCCATCATCCGGCGTTGAAAGGTCGGCACCAAGATCGAACAGGTCATTCTGGATACGCGCAAGCATCACATCGATATGCGTATAATCCACGCTCGTGGTATGAATGCGCACAAGGCCGATACAGGCATTGGTTTCATCAACCGTGCCATAGGATTCAACGCGCAAATCCGATTTGAGCCGCCGCGGTCCGCTCGTCAGACCTGTGGTGCCATCATCCCCCGTGCGGGTATAAATCTTGTTGAGCCTGACCATCTTATTGTCCACCCGTCTGGCGTGCGAAATAGACCGCTGCAACGATCAACACAATCGCGACAAACTGCAAAAGCACGCGCAACTGCATCATCCTGTTTGAAAAATTACCGTCGCCACCGCGCATCATATTGCGCAAGCCGATAATGAGCACAATCGCCACGGCAAACATCGCCACCAGAGCCGCGCCCTTGAACAGAACGTCCATTTACTTTCCTCCCATAATCCGCCGTCTTTTTTGGTCAAGACTGGTCGGACAGCATTTTATAGAGCCAGCGCGATGGTAGCAGGCGTCGTGCCAGAATACCCAGTTTCGCCGGTCGTGTAACGGCGTAATGCGGACGCGGGTTGTGCGCTTCCAAGGCATGCACAAGTACCGCGTAAACCGCTTCCGGGCCAAGCTTGTTTTTAGATTTTGTACCACCACCTTCAAGCTTTGCCATCTGGCGTTGGTATAATTCGCAATGCACGGAATGCTCAAGATCGATATTGGCCCGCGCATGTAAGGCTGCATTATAGGTAAATTGCGACGCAATCGGCCCGGGTTCAATCATAGACACCGCAATGCCTGAACCTTCGAGTTCCATGCGTTGCGCGAGCATCAACCCTTCGAGCGCAAATTTCGACGCCACATAAGCGCCACGCCATTTCATCGGCACAAGACCTAAGATCGATGAGCAATGTACGATACGGCCATGGCCCTGCGCGCGCATGGTGGGAATGATGCGGCGTGTGAGATCATGCCAGCCAAAGAAATTGGCCTCAAATTGTGCGCGCAAAGCATCCACTGGCAAATCTTCAACGGCGCCCGGCTGCGCATAGGCGCCATTGTTGAAAAGCGCATCCAGCTTTCCATCGGTTGCATGAAAAACTTGCTTGACCAGCGCTTCAATCGACTGTGGTTGCGTATAATCAAGATAGAAAGCCTCAATGCCTTTGGCTTTCAACGCTGCAATATCCGCATCTTTGCGCGCCGTGGCCAATACGCGCCAGTTGGCCCTATGCAAAGCCTCTGCACAATAAGCCCCAATCCCCGAAGAACACCCGGTTATCAGGATATTGCGCTTTGCATTTTGTGGAGCCATTGCTTTCTTCCTACAGTAGGATTTTGGCCAGAGTGCTTGATTCGCAAAAGGTTTAAAACAGTCCGCCCCTTGCATTTCCCAATTCGATACTAGATTGAAGGCCTTGAAATCCAATAAATGAGCCAAAGAGAGACAAATCTGCGGATGCGAAAAATACGACGTTTTCTCCGTCAGATCACCTTCGATGTTTACGGGCATTTCAGCAGCGACGATGGTTGGGCCTTTGCCTCTCATATAGCCCTGTCAGGACTGATGGCGCTGTTTCCGTTTTTGATCTTTGCAACCACACTCGCCGGTTTTCTTGGCACCAAAGAATTTGCCAACAATGCGGTGCACGTCATTTTTGATATGTGGCCTTCCAATATCGCCGCTCCCATCGCCAATGAAGTGATGAATGTTCTGACCGTTCAGCGCAGCGGACTTCTGACGCTGAGTGTGATCGCCGCCGCTTATTTTGCCTCCAATGGTGTGGAAGCGCTGCGCATGTCGCTCAACCGTGCCTATCGTGTCAGCGACCAGCGCTCGATCATTTTCTGCCGCCTGCAAAGCTTAGGTTTTGTGCTGATCGGTACAATCAGCCTGATGGCGATCAGCTTTCTGCTGGTTCTGGCGCCGCTTGCCGTGCGGCTGGCAGAACAATGGTTTCCGGACATCGCACCTTTCACCGGAACAATCGCCATATGGCGCTATACGATTACTGTCATCGTTCTCGTCTTGGCGCTGTTCATCGTGCATATCTGGCTGCCAGCCGGAAAACGCCGCTTGAGCGACATTCTGCCGGGCATCGGCATCACGCTGATTGCATGGCTTGCTGCCGCAACGGCCTTTGCAAAATATCTCGAAACATTTGCCAATTACGTCACCACCTATGCAGGCCTCGCCTCGATCATGGTGGCAATCGTATTTCTCTATATGCTATCGGCAATCTTCATCATTGGCGCAGAAATCAACGCGGCCATCATGATTTTCCGCAAGCGCGAACAACAGCCCGGACTTATCGACGCAAAGTAGTCAGCGCCACGCCAAAGGTTGTCACAACCATGCCCGCAATCTGAATAGGTCCCAGCGTTTCGCCAAAAATCAGATAAGCCATGATCGCAGCGGTTCCGGGCACCAGATAGAAAAGCGATGCAACTTTCGACATCGCGCCTTCGCGTATCATCACCAGAAGTGCCAGAATTGCGCCGATGGAAATCGCCAATGTCAGCCAGACCAGCGCAAAGATAAGCTGCGGCGACCAGACCATCACGCGTGTTTCAAAGGCAAAAGCACAAATCGCTGTCAAAGCGGCAGCAGCAATATACTGCACCGCCGTCCCAGTCTTCAAATCCGCCGCCGTACCAAAGCGTTTCTGCCAAACCGTTCCGGTGCTGATCGCCAGAACCGCCACAAATGCTGCCGCCAGGCTTTGCGGGTCGACGCCGCTGTGGCCAGAAAATTTCGGCCCCACCACCATTGCAACACCAACAAAACCGATCAGCAACCCCAGCCATTGCCGACCGCTTGCGCGCTCCCCCAAAAGAAGTGCTGCAATCAGTGTGGTCAGCATGGGCTGAAGCCCCGCAACAAGGCCCGACATGCCAGCCGGCAATCCGTGATGCACAGCCCAGAAAAGCGCTGAAAGATAAACGCCATGGATCAGACACCCGGCAATGGCTGCATTGATCAGCCCCCTGCCCTTCGGCCAAACGCTATGACTTGCCAAAGCCCAGAGGATCATGATGAGCGCTGCAATGGAAAAGCGCACCGCCATGAAGCTGAACGGTTCCGCATAGGGCATGGAAAGCCCGGCCCCAATAAAGCCAGTGGCCCAGAGCAGCACAAACATGATCGGGAAAAAGCGGGTGGCCATGATGCAGACTTTCTTGTTTTGCCTGCAATAGTCTTCCTCATGCGATTCCGCTATCGCATAAATCTCAATGCTGCGATCAATTTGCCAAATGCCGCAGTTCTGCCTATGAAACGGCATGGACGCTGAAAACAACACAATCCGCATTTTTGTCGATGCCGACGCCTGCCCGGTGAAGGCGGAAATCTATCGCGTGGCCGAACGCCATGGCCTGCCTGTTGTGCTGGTTGCCAACAGCTATATCGCCATCCCACGCGATGCAGAACGCGTTGAACGTGTCATCGTCTCGGACAAGCTTGATGCGGCAGATGATTGGATTGCAGAAAATTCCCGTCCCGGCATTGTCGTCATCACGGCGGATATTCCGCTCGTAAGCCGGTCCATTGAAAAGGGCGCATCGGTTATCGCACCCAATGGCAAAGTGCACACAGCAAGCACGATCGGCAACACGCTTGCAACGCGCAATCTGATGGATTCGCTGCGTTCTGCCGGGGAAGTTACACGCGGGCCAGCCCCCTTTTCACCCAAAGACCGCTCGGCATTCCTGTCGGCGCTTGAACTGGCCATTGTCCAGTTGAAACGCGCCGGTTTCGTATCAGCTTGAGCGCATCGAAGCGGTCGCGACCCCTGCGCCAATCAGCATAGTGCCGCCGGCACGGTTGAAAATACGCAAGGCACGCTCATTGGCGAAGAAACGTCGCGCACGTGTGGCAATCAGCGCATAAGCAAAAGCATTGAGAAATGCCAGCGCGAGGAACGTGCTTTCAAAGACCAGCATCTGCGTCATGAAATCACGATGCGGGCTTAAAAACTGCGGCAGGAAAGCCACGAAAAACGTAATGCTTTTCGGATTGAGCGCCGTTACCAGCCAAGCATGAAGCAGCATTTTGACCGGCTTCACCTGATCATGCCGCGCCTTGGCATTCATCGCGCCGCCGGATCGAAACAACTTTATGCCCAGCCAGATAAGATAGGCAGCCCCCATCCATTTAACCGCAGTAAAAACGGTTGCTGAAGCGGCAAGAAGTGCACCAACCCCCAGCATGGAAAGCGTCATGGCGGTGAAATCACCAAGCGCCACACCAATGGCCATCGGAAGGGCGGCCTTCCAGCCCTGCCCCAGCGCATAGGACACCACCAGCAAAACCGTCGGTCCCGGAATAATCAACATAACGATTGATGCGGCAGAGAATGCCAGCCAGACTTCCATGCTCATCGGCAATGTCCCCCTTTATGAGCATAAGGAAGCCACCAAACGTGAAACTTGTCTATCTAAAGTTTTTGTGCCGCTTCGATCAGCTTGATTGCATCCGGGCTATCCCACGGAGCTGGGCCGTTCATTGAAGCAATCTGACAGCCGTCTTTATCGACCAGCAATGTCACAGGAAGACCGAAAGCGAGATTTTTGCGCTTTAATTCATTGAAGCTCGACATGCTGGCATCGCGATTAAGGCTCAAGCTCTTCACGCCAATCTCTTCGAGAAATTTTTTCGGTTTCTCGTCCGATCCGGTATCAATGTTGATCGCGACGACATCAAAATCGCCTCCGCCCTTTTGAGCCTGAAGATGATCAAGCTCGGGCATTTCTTCGCGGCACGGCGCGCACCATGTCGCCCAGAGATTAACAAGCAGCGTCTTACCCTTGTAATCGCCAAGTGTCATCTGCTTGCCGTCAGGGCCGGTAAAAGCGATATGGGCAACAGAAATAGGCTTTTCAGCAGCCCGCATCGCAGCAACACTACCCGTCGCCGCTGCATCAAGAGCTTTCAGACTATCGGCCTTCAACGCACATTGTGCGGAAGCCTCATCACTTTGAACGTAAACTTTGCTGACGGGTGCATTGCCAGAAGGCCGTTCCATCACGTATACCGCGCCTATACCGGCGATGACACCGGCAAGTGCTGCAAGAAGGACGATCTTCCGGTTTCCTGACTTTGCCTTATCGTTGTCTTTTGCCATCTCGCGTCACTTTCCCTTAGTCTTGCATCCGAGGCATACGAGCATGAGCGAACAAAAATCAAGCAATCAGATGTGGGGCGGCCGTTTTGCCTCAGGACCCGATGCGATCATGGAAGAGATCAATGCATCGATTGGCTTCGACCGCAAGCTCTATGCGCAGGATATTCAGGGCTCGCTCGCCCATGCTGCCATGCTTGCAAAGACTGGCATCATTGCGGCAGACGATCATAAAAAGATCGAAGAGGGCCTGAAAACCATCCTCAAGGAAATTGAAGAGGGTAAATTCACCTTCTCGCGCAAGCTCGAAGACATTCATATGAATATCGAAGCGCGCCTTGCCGACCTCATCGGTCCATCCGCCGGACGCCTGCACACCGCCCGCTCGCGCAACGATCAGGTGGCTGTCGATTTCCGCCTTTGGGTCAAGCAGGAGATGCAGAAAACAGCGATTGCACTCAAAGGCCTGATCGAAGCATTTCTGGAGCGCGCAGAAGAGCATGCTGCAACCGTCATGCCGGGCTTCACGCATTTGCAGACGGCACAGCCTGTCACTTTCGGTCATCATTGCATGGCCTATGTGGAAATGTTTGGCCGGGATCTGTCGCGCGTGCGCGATGCGATTGAACGTATGGACGAATCACCTCTGGGTGCCGCAGCCCTTGCAGGCACCGGCTTCCCGATTGATCGTCACATGACGGCGCAGGCACTTGGTTTCCGCGAACCAACCCGCAACTCGCTTGATAGCGTTTCTGACCGCGACTATGCGCTCGAATTCCTGTCGCTTGCCGCCATCTGTGCGGGGCACCTGTCGCGTCTCGCTGAAGAAATCGTCATCTGGTCAACGCCGCAATTCAATTTCGTGCGCCTGTCTGATGCTTTCTCGACCGGCTCATCGATCATGCCACAGAAGAAGAACCCGGACGCTGCCGAACTGGTGCGCGCCAAAACGGGCCGCATCAATGGCTCGCTGGTAGCCCTTCTTACCATCATGAAAGGTCTGCCGCTCGCCTATTCAAAAGATATGCAGGAAGACAAGGAACAAGTTTTCGACGCTGCCGAAAATCTGGAACTCGCCATCGCTGCCATGTCTGGCATGATGCGTGACCTGACCGTCAATGTCGCTTCCATGAAAAAAGCCGCCGGTTCCGGCTATTCCACCGCAACGGATCTCGCTGACTGGCTGGTGCGCGAATTGGGCCTTCCATTCCGCGATGCGCACCATGTGACGGGCCGCGCCGTGGCTCTGGCTGAAAGCAAGCAGATTGACCTCGCAGAACTCACGCTCGCAGATCTTCAGTCGATCAATCCGGGCATTACCGATGCGATTTTCGGCTATCTGACGGTCGAGCAGTCGGTCGAAAGCCGCCAGTCATTCGGTGGCACTGCACCACAACAGGTGCGAAACCAGATTTCTTACTGGAAAAATCGCATCGCAAAGGCATAAGCTAACGATCGTGGTGAAATCGCTCCTGAAGGAGTGATTTCACTTTCAAGCATTTTGGGTTAGACCAGCCCCATAGGACAAATTCCGGGAACCAAAGCTGATGACAGGCCGCTCCGCCATTTCTTCCGTGCTTCTGATCGCAGCCCTTGCTGCCACTCTTGCCGCTTGCGGACGAAAAGGCCCGCTTGAGCCGCCGCCTGCGCAGATGATCACCAATGAACAGGGGCGCACGGTAGAGAAACCGAAGGAAGACAAGCCCTTCATCCTCGACAAAATCCTGTAATCCCCCATTCGGATTGTTTCCCGTGAATCATTTTGAATATCGCAACGGCGTTCTTCACGCCGAAAATGTAAGCCTGCCCGACATCGCAAAAGAAGTCGGCACGCCGTTCTATGTCTATTCGCGTGCCACGATTGAGCGCCATTTCCGCGTCTTCAGCGAAGCCTTTGCTGATATGGAAACGCTGGTCACTTACGCGTTGAAGGCCAATTCCAATCTGGCCGTGCTGAAAACGCTCGCCAAGCTTGGCGCAGGCGCCGACACGGTTTCGGAAGGCGAAATCCGCCGCGCTTTGGCTGCCGGTATTCCGGCGAACAAAATCGTGTTTTCCGGCGTTGGCAAAACCCCGCATGAAATGGATTTCGCGCTTCAAGCAGGCATTTACTGCTTTAATGTCGAATCCGAACCCGAGCTGGAAATTCTTTCGGCGCGCGCGCTCAAGGCTGGCAAGGTTGCATCCGTTTCGCTTCGCATCAATCCCGATGTTGATGCCAAGACCCATGCCAAGATTTCGACCGGCAAATCCGAAAACAAGTTCGGCATTCCACGCGTAAAGGCCCGTCAAGCCTATGCACGCGCCGCAAGTCTTCCGGGTATCGATGTCGTCGGTATCGATATGCATATCGGCAGCCAGATCATCGATCTCGAACCTTTCGACAACGCTTTTGCGCTGATGGCGCAGCTGGTTGAGGAATTGCGCGCTGATGGTCACAATATCCGCCACGTCGATGTTGGCGGGGGCTTGGGCATTCCCTATCGCACCGACAACAACCCGCCGCCGCTGCCCGCAGCCTATGCGGAAATCGTCGCAAAGCACATCAAGCCGCTGGGCCTTAAAACCGTATTTGAACCGGGGCGTCTGATCGTCGGCAATGCCGGTCTTCTGATAACAGAAGTCATTTTCGTAAAAGAAGGCGACGCCAAGAATTTTATCATTGTTGATGCGGCAATGAACGATCTCATTCGCCCGACCCTTTACGAAGCTTTCCACGACATCAAGCCAGTCATGGAAGCCAAGGATAGTACCCCACGCATCCGCGCTGATTTTGTCGGCCCTGTGTGTGAAACCGGCGATTATCTCGGCCTTGACCGCGAAGTGGCAAAGCCTGCTCCGGGCGATCTGATTGCTGTCTGCACGACAGGTGCTTATGGCGCGGTTCTGTCGAGTACCTATAACAGCCGCCTTCTGATCCCCGAAGTGCTGGTGGATGGCGACCGCTATCACGTCATTCGCCCACGCCGGACCTATGAAGAGCTGCTTGCGCTCGATTCCGTGCCGGACTGGTTATAAATTAAAGCGAAAGCCTCGTCTTTGCCATGATGCGTGTTATTCTATGAACAACCCATAGGCGTTACACGCATCAGAAAGCCACGATGACAAAACAGAGAAAAGACAGCAAAGACTTGCCAGCCCGCAAGCGCGATGCGTTTTTCCGCCTGTTTTCCGGTGAAGGCGCTGCCCTGCGCCGCCTTCGCCTGCAAAGTTTTCTGACAATCAGTTTCGAGCGCCTATGGCCACTCGTTCTGCCGCTGATTCTGCTGATTGCGCTTTTTGCAAGCTTAAGCTGGCTTGGGCTTTTTGCACTCATGCCGCGCTGGCTGCATCTGGGTATGCTTGGGTTCTTTGCCTTTGCAGCACTGGTTGCGCTCTGTCTGCCGTTCCGCTTTCGCCTGCCTGATGAAAATACCACCACCGCACGCATTGAAGATGTAAATGGCCTGATCCACGAGCCGTTGGCCGTGCAGACCAGCCAAATGGCGACCGGCAGCAAGGACCCTTTTTCCATCGCTCTCTGGCAGGAACATAAGCGCCGCATGGCCGGGCGGCTCAAAAATCTGCAATCAGGTGTTCCCCGCCCGCGCATTCCAGAACGCGATCCTTTTGCGCTGCGCGCAATTGTGGCGCTGCTGTTTGTGACCGCCTCTGCCTATAGTCTTAGCCCGAACAGCGGTCGTATTGCGGATGCATTTCATATTCGCGCCGGTGGCACCACAGCCGTTGCGCGCATTGATGCATGGGTAACGCCACCGCAATATACGGGCCGCGCGCCGGTTTTCCTCAGCACCACGACAGATGCGGCAGCCACCGCCAAACCCATCACCGTACCGCAGGGCAGCATCGTCAATATCCGGGTCATCGGTGGCCATTCTGAACGGCTGACCATGACCGATTCGACCGGCCATCGCAGTGACATTCAGCCCGTTGCCGCCAAAGAAGGCGAAAACCAGCAGGACCTTGTCGATGGCAGCCGTAACTTCCGTTACGATCTGCAACAGGATCAGACGCTGATGCTGTCCGGCACCGATGCGCGCTGGAGTTTTTCCGTCACGCCCGACAATCCGCCAACCATCCATTTTACCAAAGAGCCGAGCCATGCGCTGAACGGCACATTGCAACTCAGCTATGAAATTACCGACGATTACGGTGCGGCAAAAGCCTATGGCGAAATTGTACCCCTTAATATCGACCACGAAGACGAGGAAACGGTTCCTCTTTACGACGCCCCTGATCTGCCGCTTGCATTGCCGCGCCGTGGAACAAAAGAAGCGACAACATCCAAGGACCTGACCCAGCATCCATGGGCCGGTCAAAAGGTAGCGCTCACGCTGGTTGTGACCGATGCTGGCGGCAAGAGTGCGCGCAGCGAAACCAAGATCATCACCCTGCCCGAACGCCCCTTTGCCAATCCACTGGCCAAGGCCGTTGCCGAGCAGCGACGCATTCTCGCCCTTGACGCCACACAGCGCGACCATGTGCGCGATATGCTTTCAGCACTCATGATCCGCCCGGAAGAGACGATAAAGGACAAAGCCCATTACCTTGGTCTCGTCACCATCCGCACGCGGCTCAAGCTCGCAACCAGCGACGATTCCTTGCGTGATACGGCTGATTATATGTGGCAGGTGGCGCTTGGCATCGAAGACGGCAATCTGTCCGCTGCAGAACGCCGCCTGCGTCAGGCACAGGAAGCATTGCGCAGCGCACTACAAAATGGTGCCTCACAGGAACAGATAGAAAAGCTGACTGCGGAACTACGCAAGGCAATGCAGGATTTTCTGCGTGAATTCGCCCAGCGTCAGCAACAGAACCCCAATGCCCGTAATCAGCCAATAGACCCGAATGCCCGTATGCTGACCGACAAGGATTTACAGCGCATGATGGACCAGATTGAAAATCTGGCGCGTCAGGGTTCGCGTGATCAGGCTGAACAGCTTCTGTCGCAGCTGCAAGACCTGATGAACAACCTTCAGATGGGCCAACAGGGGCAACCGGGCCAGCAGGGACAAGGTCAGGGCCAGGCCAATCAGATGCAGCAGCAGATGAACAAGCTGGGCGATCTGATGCGCCGCCAGCAGCAGATGATGAACGAGACCTTCAAACTCGATCAGCAGATGCAGCAGCAGCAATATGGCAATGGTGAAGGTGAATTCTGGGATGATCAGCTTCCCGGCGATAACGGCTCTATGGGAAGAGGCGAGTCACAACAAGGTGGGCAGCCAAGCGATATACCGACAGATCTCGCTGAAGCCATGCGCAAGCTGCAACAGCAGCAACAGGCCCTTCAAGACGAACTCAAAACGTTCAACAAGGACCTCAAGGGCATGGGCATTGATCCCAATCAGGATCTTTCTGATGCGGACAAATCAATGGGCAATGCTGCCGATGCACTGGGCCGCAACGAAGGCTCGGAAGCAGGTGATCAGCAAGGCAGCGCGCTCGAAGCCCTGCGTCGCGGCGGCCGTGATATGATGAAACAAATGCAACAGGCCATGGGACAGAATGGTCAGGGCCAAAGTGGTCAAAATGGCCGTGATCCGCTTGGTCGTCAACAAGGCAGCAATGGTTTGTCCGACGGTGATGGCGTCAAGATTCCGGGCGAAATCGATATTCAGCGCGCACGCGAAATTCTTGACGAAATCCGCCGCAAGCTTGGCAACGCGCTGACGCCACAGATGGAGAAGGAATATCTCCAGCGGCTGTTGCAGTTCGATTGATACCAAAACAGCAGCTCGAAATTTGGTACTATTCCTTCACATGCCCGACATAAGGCAGTTGGCGGAAGGAATGTCCAACATCCATGCCATAGCCGACAACGAAATAGTCGGGGCATTCGAAAGCAACAAAATCGGCATCAAGATCGACCTTGCGGCGCACGCTTTTATCAAGCAGCACAGCAATGCTGACGCTGCGCGCACCACGTTCAATCATCAGTTCCCGCACGAATTTGAGCGTCTTGCCTGATTCGAGAATGTCATCAATCAGCAGCACATCGCGATCTTTTACATCGCTGTCTATATCGCGCAGCAAACGCACTTCCGTGCTGGTCGTGCCCTTGCCATAGCTGGAAACAGTGATGAATTCGACATCCGGTTCAACCCCTGCATCGTGCATGGCGCGAATAAGATCGGCTGCGAAGATAAAGGATCCCTTGAGGATCGAAATCGTCAGAAGATTGTGAAAATCGCGCTTGGCAATCTCCTTTGCAAGCGCGAGATTGCGCGCAGCAATTTCCTCCGGGCTGAAAAGCACGTCAATGGTTTTGCGGCCGACCTGAGGCATCTGCTGCGTCTCCTGATTTTTAAGCATAAAATTGCTTTGAAAGGCACGCTCTATACCATGCTTTCGCACAATTGCACCATTTGCCATTTGATTGATTTGATATAGCGTGAATCCCATGCACACAGACATCATCGAACTGCGCTCTTTTTACGATACGACGCTGGGTCATCTGACTGAGCGCTCCATCCGCATGGCGCTGGCAGCGCTCTGGGGACGTGTGCCGGGAGAGCGCCTTGTCGGCCTTGGCTATAGTCTGCCTTATCTCGACCGTTTCAGCGCGGACACCGAACGCAGCTTTGCTTTCATGCCAGCGGGTCAGGGCGCAATTGCATGGCCAAACCCGGAAAAATCGGCGACCGCGCTGGTTTTTGATGAAGAGCTGCCTTTGCCGGATTCCTCCATTGATCGCATCTTGATGGTTCATGCGCTGGAATATTCGGAAAATGCCGCTGAATCGCTCAAAGAAATGTGGCGCGTGCTCGCCCCCAATGGCAGGCTGGTGATCGTTGTTCCCAACCGGCGCGGCGTATGGGCACGTCTGGACCGCACCCCATTTGGCAGCGGTCGGCCTTACAGCCGCACCCAGCTTATAACCTTGCTGCGTGAAGCCAATTTCAGCGTCAACACGATCAGCAATGCGTTGCATTTTCCACCTGTCAAACGCCGCTGGATGATGCGCCCATGCATGGCGGTTGAAGGATTGGGACGCAAGTTCTGGCCGCTTTTTGCAGGCGTCCTGGTCGTGGAGGCACAAAAGCGGCTTTATCAAGGGCTGCCTGTTGCACAACGTTCATCGCGCCGCGTCTTTGTGCCGGTTCTGGCGCCACAGGGAACACCGGTCAGTGGCATGAGAAAAACCACGACGCAAGAACCCCAAAAATAGCGTTGCACGCTTTGACAGCAAGGTTTTTCTCGACTTGAACGCTGTGGCGGTTTATGCCCGCTGCGTAACCTTAACATCAGTCCTTTTGGCGGAGCCAAAATCATGACCAATATGCAAAACCTCTCCCGTCCCCAGCCTAAAGCCGGTCTGCTCGACATTGCAGCCTATGTGCCAGGCAAGGAACATGTTGAAGGCGTAGCAAAGGTCTATAAGCTCTCCTCCAACGAGACCCCGATCGGTCCCAGCCCTCATGCGGTTGACGCCTATCGATATTGGGCCGATCATCTGGCGATATATCCCGACGGACAGGCACTTGTGCTGCGCGAAGCCATTGCTGAATCGCAGGGCCTGAACATCGGCAATATCATGTGTGGCAATGGCTCAGATGAGTTGCTCGGCCTTCTCTGCCAGACCTATCTGGCACCGGGTGATGAAGCCATCATCACCCAGCATGGCTTTGCCGTTTATAAAATCCAGACGCTTGGCGCAGGCGCAACGCCTGTGACGGTGAAAGAAAAAGACGAGCGTCTTGATGTCGATGCGATCCTCGCTGGCGTTACAGAGCACACAAAAATGGTCTTCATCGCCAATCCTGCCAACCCGACCGGCACCTATCTGCCGTTTGAGGAAGTGCGCCGCCTGCATGCCGGCCTGCCGAAACATGTCGTGCTGGTTCTTGATGGAGCCTATGCCGAATATGTGCGCCGCAACGATTATGAATCCGGCCTTGCACTGGTATCGTCAAACGAAAACGTCGTCATGACGCGCACCTTTTCGAAGATCCACGGCCTGCCGGGCCTGCGGATTGGCTGGATGTATGCGCCCTTGCACATCATTGATGCGGTCAATCGTATCCGTGGCCCCTTCAACATGAATTCGGCAGCCATTGCTGCGGGTGCAGCAGCAATCCGCGATCGCGCTCATGTGGAAAAATCGGCCGAATTCAACGAAAAATGGCGGTCATGGCTGGTTGAAGAATTCACAAAGCTTGGTCTTCGTGTCACCCCGTCAGTGACCAACTTTCTGCTGGTCCATTTCCCGGACGATGCCGAACATTCGGCGGACAAGGCAGATGCGTATCTTTCGAAGCGCGGTTACATCCTGCGACGCGTTGGCAGCTACGGCTTTCCCAATGCATTGCGCATGAGCATCGGCACGGAAGAGGCCAATCGCGGCGTTATAGCCGCTCTCACTGAGTTTTTAAAATAGAGCAATGTCTACAACCCATTTTGAGAAAATCGCGCTTATTGGCATCGGCCTTATTGGCTCGTCGCTGGCGCGCATCATCCGTCGTGAGGGACTGGCCAATCATATCGCCATTGCCACACGCAGTGCCGAAACACTCAAACGCGCCGAGGAGCTAAACCTCGGTGACAGCTACTTTACTGACAGTGCGGCAGCCGTCAAAGACGCTGATCTTGTGATCATCTCGGTGCCGGTGGGGTCGTCCGGCACCGTTGCAAAACAGATTTCAGCACATCTGAAGCCCGGTGCCATTGTCACCGACGTCGGCTCGACAAAGGCATCGGTAATTGCGCAGATGCAGCCGGAATTGCCCGGCAACGTCCACTTCATTCCGGGCCACCCGCTGGCCGGAACGGAATATTCGGGGCCCGATGCGGGTTTTGCAGAGCTGTTCACCAATCGCTGGTGCATTCTCACGCCCCTGCCTGACACGGACCAAACGGCCATCGATAAGCTTTCCGCCTTCTGGACGGCCTGCGGCTCGCGCCTTGACCAGATGGACCCGCAGCACCACGATCTGGTGCTGGCCATCGTCTCGCACCTGCCGCATATCATCGCCTATAACATCGTTGGCACAGCCAGCGATCTGGAACAGGTCACAAAATCGGAAGTCATCAAATATTCAGCTTCCGGTTTCCGTGATTTCACACGTCTGGCGTCATCCGATCCGACCATGTGGCGCGATGTCTGCCTGCATAACAAGGATGCAATCCTTGAAATGCTGGCGCGCTTTTCGGAAGATCTTGCATCGCTGCAACGCTCGATCCGCTGGGGCGATGGCGACGCACTCTTCGACCTCTTCACGCGCACGCGTGCTATTCGTCGCAGCATCATCGATGCAGGTCAGGAAGTCGACGCGCCAAACTTCGGCCGTCAGGCAGCGAACCCGCCAAAAGGCTAAGGCTACAGACTGGGCAACCGGCCAAGCGGAATAAATCCGGCACTGGCTTTTCCCTTGCGAACGGCAATCTCGATAACGGGATTGCCGTTTTCGTCTTTCGGCATGGCAGAAAGAGCAAACAGAACAGTCGCGATATTGCCGCCCTGCTCCGGGAAAACCGTCTGTCCAGCCTGCGCAAAGGATTGGGGATTGATCATCGTAACCTTAAGGTCCGCATCAATCTCCCCTTCCATATCGATCGAAAACGGTCCTGAAACCGAAAGCATGGCACCATTGGGCATCGATAAGAATGCCTGATTGATCAAGCCGCTATGGCCGCGCATGCGCTCATTGAACGGCGACGGGCTGGGAGCCAGGAATGTTGCGGCATTGGCAACTTCCATATCGACCAGACCATCAATTTCGGGGCTTTTGGCATTGCCAATAACGGATGGCTCAAGCTTCAGCGCCGCAAAACGTCCATTGATCTTAAGCTGGTCATCTTCGCTGCTCATGCGGAAATTCATCTGCTCAAGCTTGCTGATCTGTTCCGTTTTCGTGGTTTCGGTTCGCAAGCCGACCTGCACATCGCGCGCATTCAACTCAATCTCGGTCGGGAAGGGTCGTTCAAGACGCGTGTTGGAGGTGAATGTATTCCAGTTGACTTCAAGCGGCTTGATACCGGGAAACTCGACAAAGGCCGGACCAGTCAGCGCATTGCTGAGCGAATACGGCGCATAGACCGGTGAACCGGACGTAAAGCGACCGGCACGCAATGACATGCCTTCAGAGGGCTTCTGCCATGAGACGCTGGAGCAAATCACATTCACGCGCAACGGATAGCCGCCCATATGCAGATCTTCGCACTGCACGCCGACACCCTGCGAAGCAAGCTTGGCCATATCGGCCTTGGCGCGCGCTTCAATCTTGCCTGCCACATAGAACCAGCCTGCCGTATAGGCAGCAACCAGCACAAGGACGATAACCGCAATCGTGATTGGGCGCTTTCTGGATTTCTTGTATTCAATTCCAGCATGCACCATCGAAAAAGCCCCGTTTCATCATAAGTATCAGACGTATCGGAACACGTCACCAATACGCATAAACGATTATATCTGTTTCTGTTCCCGCCAAGTGGTGTTCATATTATGGCAGGAATGAGTCATGCAAAGTTTCGCCGAATAAAAAAGAGTTATATCCTGAGAATCCCGATAAAAACTCGCCATAATAGAACATATATTGATGTCCATCATGACAATGCAGACCGACGAACAACGAATGAACGATTTCTGGGTATTTGGTTACGGCTCATTGATGTGGAGGCCGGGCTTTGCGCATGTCGAAACCATGCGTGCACGCCTGCATGGCTATCGTCGCAGCCTGTGCATCTATTCACACGTCCATCGCGGAACACCAGACCATCCCGGCCTTGTGCTGGGACTGGATGCAGGAGGGTCGTGCCTTGGCATCGCTTTCCGTGTTCCGGGCGATATGACGGAGGAGGTTATGGTTTATTTGCGCGAACGCGAAATGTCGAACAACGTCTATCATGAAAAATGGCTTGGCCTGCGCCTTGCTGATGGTCGCGACGTGAAAGCCGTAACCTATGTTGCAGACCGCCGTCATACCCAATATGCGGGATCACTCACAGCGCAGGATGCGGCAGCAATCGTCGCCACGGCGCGTGGCGAATCCGGCGCCAATGTCGATTATGTTGCAAACACGCTCGAACACCTGCGCAATATGCGTGTACGCGATCAGGCGCTGGAGCATGTGACAGACCTTGTGCGCCAAAACATTGAAAACCATAAGCGTGATGAGCGCTGATTGTTATTTTCTACGACAAGTTCAGATTTCGAAGGAGCAAGCCATAGTCCCGGACTGAAAATTTGAACTGAACGATGCCTCAACCCTTGTTCTCGCCCAATGCAACCGCTACATCTCGGCAGGCTTTCAAGGAGACTATTTTTATGATCGCATTTTTTCGCACCATTGATTTGGCGCTCGATATCTACACGTGGATCATCATCGCAAGCGCCGTTTTCTCATGGCTCTATGCGTTCAACGTGGTCAATTCTTCCAATCGGTTTGTCGCATCCATCGGTGAATTTCTTTACAAAGTCACCGAACCGGTTCTGCGCCCAATCCGCAATATCCTGCCCAATCTCGGTGGCATCGATATTTCACCGGTCGTGCTTTTGCTGATTATCTTCTTCATCCGCCAGTTTATGTGGACAACGCTGCTTCCGGCCCTTCTGTAAGAGGCCGACAACGTACCCAGCCAACAAAAACGCCCGGACTTTCATCCGGGCGTTTTTGTTTAAAACATATAAGAGGGATTACTTGCCCTTGGCGCGTTCAATCGCTTCAACGATGAACTTGCGTGCATAATCTTCATCACCCCAGTCACCGATCTTCACCCACTTGCCAGGTTCCAGATCCTTATAGTGCTCGAAGAAATGCGCGATCTGCTTGAGCGTGATTTCCGGAAGATCGGAGTAATCATGCACCTTTGCATAACGCTGCGTGAGGTTTGGCGAAGGAACGGCAATAATCTTCTCGTCCTTGCCGGAATTGTCTTCCATGACCAGAACGCCGATTGGGCGAACATTGATCACGCAACCAGGGATCAAGGGACGGGTATTGCAAACCAGAACGTCGATCGGGTCGCCATCTTCCGAAAGCGTGTGCGGCACGAAGCCGTAATTGCCCGGATAGGTCATAGGCGTATAGAGGAAACGGTCCACAATCAGGGCGCCAGCCTTCTTGTCCATCTCGTACTTGATCGGCTGTCCGCCGACCGGCACTTCGATGATCACGTTGACGTCTTCTGGCGGATTGTTGCCGATGGAGATAGCATCAATATTCATGATGGGTCCTTTCGTGTCGCGCTCTGATAACGGGTTTCATGATTGCGTGCAAGAAAAACGAAAGTTCAACAAAACGCGGCGAATTGTCATTCTCGTCAGACGAAACAGAGCGGATGGGGATGATTGGGTTGTTGTGAGGATTATTCACCAAGCTCTTTAAGCCGCTGAACGGCTGTCGGTGGCATCGGCGGAGCATTTGCGTCACGGCTTGCTGCGACCAGAAGGTCATCGCAGGCGTTTTCCGTCGTCTCGATCAATCGACGCAGGAATTCTTCTTTCTCAAGCCCTGCCGGGATCAGCGGCAGGACGCGACAACGAATGGTTCCCGGAAAACGCAGGAATTTACGGCGCGGCCAATAAAGCCCGGCATTATGCGCAATCGGCAGAACCGGAAGGTTGAGCGCTTCATAAAGATGCACAATGCCGTATTTGTATTGCGGCGGCGCACCGGGCGAGCGACGCGTCCCTTCAGGATAGATAAGAATCTGGCGGCCCTCAGCGATCGCCTTCTGAGCCCCCTTGGTGATGGAATGCAGCGCTTTCACGCGTGATCCGCGGTCAACGGGGATCATCTCCATCTTGGCAACATACCAGCCAAACAGCGGTATGCGCATAAGCTCACGCTTGAGAATGAGCACCGGATCGTCAAGCTGCGGCAAAAAAGCATACGTATCCCACGCCGACTGATGCTTGGGCGCTACAATATAAGCGCCGTGCGGAATATTCTCGAGGCCTTCGATGACATAATCGGTGCCAGCGATATATTTCTGCAGCCACAGATTGACCCGTGCCCAAAGTTTGGGAACGATCCACGCCTTCTTGCGTGGGAGCAAAAAATAGAACGGCGTATAAAGGATCATCTGCAGCAAAGTGCAGATGTAAAACACCAGATTGAATAAGACGGAGCGCAGATAGAGAAGCATCGTATCGGCGAGAACCTTTAGAGCATGTCCAGCAAAAGTGCGTAGCGGTTTTGCGAGGAGAATGCGTAAAAACAAAAAGCTTTCCCATGAAAGCTGCAGAAACCGATATATCAGGAAGTTTTGGATTTTCCATCAGGAAATCCCGCGACACAATGTTCAATTCTGTATCAGCCAAACAGCTTATCCAAGATCTTCGCTCCACCCACACGCATGGCTGCTCCGAGATATTTCACATATTCAATGAACAGAACCCGCAGCGTGTCGCCCTCGGCAACCCAGCTATGGGGGCGACTTTCGGTATTGACGACCGGATAAGGAACAAATTCCACATCCTGCATACGATAGGACATTTCAAGAATGCTGCGCGGGATATGGTAATTATTAGTGACCACGATGACGCGATGATAATTGTTGTTGCGAATCCAGCGCTCGCTCTGCGTTGCATTGCCCACCGTGTTGAGTGCGGACCGGTCGAGATCAACACAGCAATCAAACAGGCTCTGGTCGAATTGCGTGGCACGCTGCAAGGATTTTTCAGTGGTCGATGGATGCACACCGCTGATCAGCAAGCGCCTGCCCTGCTTTTCTTTGAGAAGGTCAAGCGCTGCCTTTATGCGTGACTGACCACCTGTCAAAACCACAATGGCATCAGCCGATTCTGCTATCACCGGCGATTGCATGCTGGTGACTTTCTCACTGAAGGCAACAAAGCCGATCAGGAAGGCAACAAGAGCCAGAAAAAGAACAATGGAAACCGGCTGAAGTCGTCGAAATACACGCATCAGGACTGACCACAAAAATTTACCCACCACAGGCGCAAGAGCCGGTGGTGCATCCGTTGTATGGCTGCGGCGCCACACCACAACACTCGTTGCCGAATCACGGGCAACAGCGCCGGAATGGCTTTTCGCGTCTCTGCCTGCCTCTGCATCTGTACTTTCTGGATACCCTGCCAATGCCGTCTTCTGAAAGTCGCGTGTATTTCGCTTGTTATCATAACCATCATTGCGGCGATAACTCGGAAACTTACCGGAAATTCGCATCTTCCGGCCGCTACTGGCAAAAAAGACAGTCATTCGGCACGCACCCCCGGACCGTCCATCGTGGCAAGCTGACGAACAACCGTCAAACGACTGGTCAGCATGGTCAGCACACTCACCAGAAGGATGATCGCACCCACGCCAATATAGCCATCGCGGCCAATGGCGAAATTGCCAAACATCGCCGCTGCCTGATCACCGGCAGGTGTCGCTATCTGCCGGGATGCCCACCATGAAAACACAAGGAAAACCAGCATCGCGGCCATTCCGCCAAACAGCGCGCCTTTCAGGGCTGTGCGGAAAAAATGCCATTCAAACTCACGCGCAACGAATTTCGATTCGGCACCGATGAAATGCAGAACTTCGATAATATGCCCATTGCCGGACATGGCACCGCGGGTTGCAAAGATAACCGTCAGCACTGTCGCCGCAATCACCAGCGACAACACACCGGTCCCGATCAGCACTGTGGTGTTGGCCATCGAAACCAGCCTGTCGACCCATGTGCGATGATCGTCAAAACTCGCACTTGGAATGGCGCGGGTGATTTCCGCCCGCATGGTTTCAAAATCCGGTGGTGAATTTTCGTCAATCGTCACGACAACCAGACGCGGCACTGGCAATTCATCGATATTGAGTCCGCTGCCAAGCCAGGGCTCAAGCAGACGCGCCGTCGCATCCTTGTCGATGATGCCCGTGCTTTTCACCCCGGCAAAACCGCGTGCGATGGTGCTTGCATCCTGAAGCGCCTTTTCCATATCAAGACCATCGACTGGGCGGATCTGAATGGTCGCCTCCCGCGCAATCTGGCTTTGCCATTGCGCAGCCGACGCGCGCACCAGCGTGACACCGCCAAGGGTGAGACAGGCAAGGAAGGTCATGATCGCAATCACCGCAACCAGCGCCGTGCCAGTTACGCTTCCATCGGGCACAATGGGGCTTGGCCCCTGACGCTTTCTGCGTTTACCGATGCGCACCAGCAGCATATCCTTGAGATCCTCAAAGCGTATGCGCACATCATCCATCATTTTGCGGAAAGCATTTGGGCGGTTTCTGCCAGCATCAGTCATAAATATCGAGCCGCCCATGTTCGAGAATCATGCGCCGCGCATTGACCTGTTCCATCAGGGAAAGATCATGCGTTGCGATGATGACCGCAGTTCCGGAGCGGTTAAGCTCGGTGAAAAGCCGCAACAAACGCTTGGCGAGCGGCGGATCAACATTGCCGGTCGGCTCATCCGCCAGCAGCAGTTCCGGCTGATCAATCAGCGCACGTGCAATCGCTGCACGCTGTTTTTCACCACCCGAAAGAACAGGCGGCAGCACGTTCATCCGGTCACCAAGCCCGACCCAGTGCAGAAGTTCTTCCACCTCATGACGATAGGTCGCTTCCTCCTTGCCGCGCACACGCAACGGCAGCGCAACATTCTCATAGGTTGTCATATGGTCGAGAAGACGGAAATCCTGAAATACAATTCCGATGCGTCGACGAAGAAGAGGCACCTGCTTATGATCAAGACGCGCAACATCCTTGCCAAAAATATT
This sequence comes from Ochrobactrum sp. S1502_03, assembly GCF_044435015.1. Classification (NCBI taxonomy): domain Bacteria; kingdom Pseudomonadati; phylum Pseudomonadota; class Alphaproteobacteria; order Hyphomicrobiales; family Brucellaceae; genus Ochrobactrum; species Ochrobactrum sp. S1502_03. The sequence goes on along the minus strand of NZ_JAYEXN010000037.1, from coordinate 978 downwards.
GATAAGCCCGCGCGTTGGTTTCAGCGCCATGAACAGCAGGCGCAGCAAAGAGGTCTTGCCGGCACCCGAAGGTCCGGTCAGAAACTGGAAGGAACGCGGCGGAATATGGAAACTGACATCCTTGAGGATCTCTGGCCCCATGCCATATCTCAGGCCGACATTCTCGAAACGTATCACCGCTGTGCTTCTCTAAATTGTCCGCATACTGATAAGGCTGCGGATGAAATCGATATCAGAATGACCTTTAACCTCCATGGTTAATGTGAGGTTAATTTGAAGTGAATTCGGGCAGAATCATCTATAAAAATTGCGCGCGCATTGTGTTTTTATAATGCAGAACATTCAGGCAAATATGCGGACAGGCGCAACAGAACATGATGCGCCAAAGCCTGCATCGGCTTTAAGCACATCCCAACGCGTCAAATCTGCAAAAAGACTTATTCCCAGCAGCCGAGATGGCGACCTTTAAGATTATGGGCATCGATGTCCGTTGCAAGACGAGCATCTTCGCGCAGAAGGACCATGGCCGTTCGCTGCTTGAGATCGATCCGCTGCCAACCGGCACATTCTGTCGGCATGGCAGGCCTGCTGTCGATCCGAACGGTTTCAGACCATGCCGAGGCGGCACAACCTGACACAACCGCACCCACAGCAATAACCATCACGGATTGCAGAATCAATCTGCATGTTCGTGCCTCAGATTGAATATTCAAGGCTGGCAACTCCCTCTAATGCCCACGAAACACCCGCTTTGCAAAATACATTTTCATCGCAATCAGCTGCATGAAAATCACTTATAGCGTGTGTGCACGTACCCCCGCAATATGCAACACACGCGATCACAGCGATTTAAATTAAGGCCGTAAAATGGCCAATTTAAGAGCCTGTTCCAAAAAGGGTTGAGCGATTTCAGTGGGTTATGATTCAATCGGATTTCTGACATACGATGGAGATCACGATGACCTGGACTGAAACCGC
>NZ_JAYEXN010000036.1:0-31096 GCF_044435015.1 Ochrobactrum sp. S1502_03 | reverse complement strand
GGTCTGACGCAGCTCGCGATGGTCTGCTGAGGAGAGAAGGTTGCGGGGAAAGTAGTGGAGATTGTAGACCGGGTCGTGAATGGATGTGAAGCGTTGCACATGTCGCGCTGATTTAAAGCGCTTCATGACCCGCTCTCGTCGTCGGATTGGCTGGTGCGAATTCTCAGCGCGGTTGTTCAAGCCTTTGTGCTGACGATGCTCGCAAACGCTCATCCCCAGTTCTCGTTTGGCAGCACCATAAGATCTCAGCTTATCGCTGACCATGACACGGGCTGAACAGCCCTGGCCGCGTAGAAGTTTACGCATGAAACGCTTGGCAGCCTTGGTGTTAGGGCGCTTCTGAACAGGAACATCGAGTACAAAGCCATCCTGATCAACGGCGCGCCACAGAAAATGCTTCTCACTCTTGATCGTGATGACCATTTCATCAAGGTGCCATTTATCACCAAGACGTGGGGTGCGGCGACGGATCGTATTGGCATATTCACGTCCAAACTTCTCCGCCCATTCATGCACCGTCTTGTGGGTGACGATGATCCCACGGTAAGCCAGCATATCTTCGACCATGCGAAAGCTAAGAGGAAAGCGATAATACAGCCATACCGCCTCCGCGATAATCTCAGTAGGGAAACGATGGCGGTGATAAAGTGAGGAACGAGATTCGATCATGGCCTATTTTCGCAGCTTATGCTTGCGCCAGAGTTAAGGTAACTGTGCCTCAAATATCCCTTCGAAAACTTAGTCGTCAGCTTCGCTGAGAATGCTAGATCTGCGACTACAGGTAAAACTACACAGAATCTTTGGTGTTGTTTGTTAAATAATGATTTCAGATATATTGTAGAAACGTTTACAATTAAATTTTATTTGCAGATCTTAATTGGGATTATAGGATTTATGGAATTGTTTAATAAAAAAAATTTTAATATACGATGAATAATAAGAATATAAATTCTGACAATTAACGTACTTAAGTCCGCTGATAACAATAGCTGCCAAAGGCTTATAGCTTTTGGATGGAGAAAAACCGCTGACTCCATGACAGTTGGCGGCTTTTCATTTCGAGAACCCAAAGTGGCTTTTAAAGTCGATTATTTGTAAGCGGAAACTACGATTTCAATCAACGTATCGCCACCCAGATCGGCAACGCCAACGGTTGCACGGGTTGGCAGCAGCGAAGGATCAATCCATTCCTTCCAGACCTTATCCATTTCAGGCTTCTTATTGAGGTCTGTTACGAAGATGGTGGCTGCCAGAAGCTTGGTCTTATCCGTGCCTGCCTGTGCCAGATAGCTGTCGAGCTTGGCGAGGATTTCGCGGGTCTGACCAGCCATATCCAGGCTTTCGTCATCACAGGTGGTTCCACCGACATAGACAATGCCGTTGTGTTCGACGACGCGATGCATGATCGGCGTCTGAATGAAACGCTCAGCCATAGTTTAATCCTTTCAGATGGTTTGAGAATTTCCCGTCTGCTCGCCGGTAACGGCGAAGACAGCATCGGGAGTTTGGGGTAGTGCTGCGATTTCGCCGAGCGGCACCGGTTTCACCGGCGCGCGTAGACGATAAAAACCGACTGTTTGAGGCGCACGTTTTTGCACCTCGGCCAGAATTTCCGTGACGGTGGAACTGCACATGCGGCCCTGACAGGGGCCCATGCCGCAGCGAAACATGGTTTTCAGCTGGTTAGGGCCGGCGATATTGCAGGCTGCCGCGTCGCGGATAGCGCCTGCGGTCACTTCTTCGCAACGGCAGACAATCGTTTCCCGATCCGTTGGTGCGCGAAATGCCTGTGCAGGCAGATAAAGCGCGTCGATAAAGGATCGCCCGCGCTCGAAGCGTCGCGCCTGCGCCTGCAGCTTTACGATTTTTGACGCCAACGACGTTGCCAGTGCCGGAAAGATATCCTGACAGGCCGCGAGCGCAGCGATACGCCCGCTCTGCTCGGCGACCAATGCACCACCAATGCCGCTGCCGTCACCAGCAATGTAGATGGTCGGCATGGACGAACGCCCGTTGCCGTCGAGTTGCGGTTGAAAACATTTCTGACCGTCGTTCCAAACCAGAGCGCAGCCGGATGCATTGGCGAGATTGTTGTTGGGGATCACACCCTGATGCAGGAAGACGCTATCGACAGCAAGCCTGTGAGTCTTGCCTTTGGCCGAAAAGCAGATCGCTTCTGCTTCGTTTTTTCCTTCAATGGCGATGTCTGTCACACCGGAATAGACCGGCACCGACTTACGCACCTTCAAAAGCAGGGAGAGCCCCTTAAAAGCATATGGCGAGAAAAGGAATGAAGGCAGGTTCGGTGCAGCTTTCACGTAATTTGCGCCGGGCGTCGTATCGAGCAATGCTGCAACCTTGCCACCAGCCTGCAACAGTTGTGCGGCGAACATGTAGAGCAGCGGGCCTGTTCCCGCCAGAACCACACGTCCGTTGGGCAGGAGGCCGGAAGCCTTCAACGCAATCTGTGCTGCGCCGACGGTCATAATACCCGGCAATGTCCAGCCCCTGACAGGCATCGGACGCTCCATGGCGCCGGTCGCGAAGATCACGCGGCGCGCTGAAACAATCCCGCTCTTGCCGCTTACCGATACGCGCAGATCAACGCCGTTGTTGTCGCCATCATGTGGCTCCACACTCCAGACGAGGGCCTGCGGCACATAGCTGACACCGCTGGTGATGAATGCTCTCAGGACTTCTTTGCCCCGCCAGTAGTCGGTGCCGAGAAACGGCCTGCGGACAGTCGTATTGTGTTCAATGCCACGGTAAATCTGGCCGCCTGCGGCTGGGTTTTCGTCGAACAGAACCACGTTAGCGCCAGTGGCGCTTGCTTCTGCGGCTGCTGACATACCTGCAGGTCCTGCGCCGATAATGGCGAGGTCGTAAAACGCGTCGAGCGCATGAATATCGGAAATTCTCTTGAGCATTGTCGTCATGGTTGCATCCGACGCGCGCCGGTCTGGGAAGAAATGACCATTCCATTGGCCACAGGCGTCATGCAAGCCTGGCGGTTCTGAACACCATCAATGGTGACCAGACATTCAAAACAGATGCCCATCAGGCAATAGGGGGCTCGCGGCTGATCACCGACAACGCTGTTTCTAAGCCGGTTGATACCCTCTCCAAGCAGCGCTGCGGCGACAGTTACATTGGCAGGTACCGTCAAGGTGCGCGCATCGAATGTGATCGTCACGGTTTCCTCTGGTGTCTCAGTTTTAAGGAACATTTTAGGAGACATGGAACCTCCGGCCGGGGAATGCGTCACCAGCAAGTTGTTTGGCATCGGCTGCTATTTCCTGCGCCACGATCAAGGCGTGGTTGGCTGCAAGCGTGACGCCGGAATGGCACATGACGGCGTAAGCCCCCGGGTGACTTTCGGATTGTTCGTAAATCGGCAGGCCGTCCGGTGTCTTGACCCGAAATCCGGCCCAACTGCGAATGACATTGACATCGGCCAGATGCGGGAATGTCCGCACTGCCCTGTTGGCCAGAACCGCGCTGATATCCTGATTGGTGGCGATACGGTCCGTGTGGGTTTCCTGACTATCGCCGATCATCACGCCTCCTTCATCCGCTTGCCGCAGCGTGGCCGCTGTATAGGGGAAGAAGGGCGCACATTTCTCCGTTACAAGAATTTGGCCTTTGCTGCGCACGACCGGCGCTTCAAGACCGATACTCCTGGCAAGCTCTGTATTGCCGTTGCCCGCAGCCAGAATGACGCGTTCGGCAAAGACCTCACCCCATGCACCGCTTAACAGAAAACCGCCGTTTTGCGGGGTGATGGACGAGACTTCACAATGCGGTTCATAGGAAGCGCCGAGTTTGATCATGCCCGTATGCAAAGCGCGAAACAGGCGCAACGAATTTACATCGCCGTCCATCGGCGAATAGATCGAGCCGATCACATCCCGCCCGATGGAGGGCACCATTCTGGCCGTTTCCTGATGGTCGAGCACGACATGTTCCGAAGAGTCATTGCTAAGTTCCCGCGCCACTGTCGCGACATCTTCCGCAAACATTGCAAGCTCACGCTCGTCGAGGCAAAAGGTGAAAGCGCCGGTCTGTTTGAGCGCTACATCAAGTCCGGTGACATCTCGCAACTCCTCTGCAAATGTAGGCCACAGGCGCGCAGATTGCATGGTCCAACGGGCATAGTGTGGTGCGCCTACGCCTTTGCCCTGTACCCAGATGAGTGCGAAATTGGCACGGGATGCGCGCAGGGACAGGTCTTCTCCATCAAGAAGCATTGGACGCAGACCGGATCGGGAGAGACCCCAGGCGATGGCAGAGCCAACCAGTCCCGCTCCAATAATAACTATGTTCTGATCCGGCAATCTGCGCATTCGTAAATTCAATCTGTTGTCACAGTGTCGTCAGGGGGGACCTGACGGCGGTCAGGCCCGATTGCATCGGCTCAGCTTTGTGGGCTGACGTCCACTTTGAACCACTTCTCGGAAAGCTTTTTCACCGTGCCGTCGGCAATCGCTGCCTGAATGGCTGTATCGAAGCGACCCTTCAGGGCGGTATCTTCCTTGCGTAGACCGACGCCGATCATGCCGAAGACCTTACCGGAAAACAGCGGCCCGGCCAGCTTCGCGCCCTTCATGTCGTCCTTTTCGAGAGCTGCAGCAAGAACCGTGGCATTGGCGATAACCGCATCCACACGACCGCTGGTCAGGTCGAAATTGTGTTCCTCGGCGGTTTTATACTCGCGCACGTCCGCACCATCCTTGAAATACTGTTCCATGAAGGCGGAAGCGGTTGTGGAACCCTGAACGCCGACAGTCTTGCCGTTGATTTTTTTGACAATTTCTTCGAGCACCGGCTTGGCCGCATCGGAATCGACATTCAGCGGCTTGCCGCCTTCCGGCAGATTGGCAAGGTCGCTGTCATCCATGACTGCAAAGGAATTGATGGCTGCCGCATAAGGCGACGAAAACGCGATCACCTCCTCACGCTTCGGCGTGATGCTCATGCCCGCCATGATGGCGTCGTACTTGCCGGCGGTCAGCGAGGGAATGATGCCGTCCCAGTTCTGTGCGGTGATTTCGCATTTCGCTTTCAGGCGCTCGCAAAGGTCTTTGGCGAGATCGATCTCGAAGCCTTCCAGCACACCGTTCGGGCCGGAAAAATTCCACGGCGCATAAGCACCTTCGGTAGCGATGCGCACGACATCTTCGGCATGCGCGGTCGGGGCAACGGCGAGAACGCCGAGGACAGAAAGGACGATTTTCAGTTTCATATGTTCACCTCTGTTAGAAAGCCGATTGATCGGTTCATGCGTTTTGTTTGGAAATGAATTGCCGGAACCGCTCGCTTTTGGGGTTGCCAAAAACCTCGTCGGGCGTGCCTTCTTCTTCAATCACGCCCTGACGCAGAAACACGACACGGCTGGAAACATCGCGGGCGAAGCCCATCTCGTGGGTCACGACCAGCATGGTGCGCCCCTCTGCCGCCAGATCGCGCATGACCTTCAGCACCTCGGCCACCAGCTCGGGATCGAGCGCGGAGGTTGGTTCATCGAACAGCATGATCTTCGGACGCATCGCTAACGCGCGGGCAATTGCGGCGCGTTGCTGCTGGCCGCCGGAAAGATGCGCGGGATAGAAATTGCGCTTATCGGCTATGCCGACCCGCTCCAGCAGTGCTTCGGCTTCGGTAATGCACTCCGACCGGTTTCGCTTCTGCACATACACAGGCGCCTCGATCAGATTTTCAAGGATGGTCAGGTGCGACCACAGATTAAACGACTGGAACACCATGGTCGCCTGACCGCGCAGCCGCTGAACCTGTTGTGCATCAGCAGGACGAGGCGCACGTCCCAGCTGTTGGTCGAGCTTATACGCCTCTCCATGAATAGCCACGCTGCCCGCATCCGGCACTTCCAGCATATTGATGCAGCGCAGCAGTGTGGATTTTCCGGAACCGGATGCTCCCAGAATGGAAATGACTTCACCCTGATGTGCCTGCAAGGAAACTGAATGCAGAACCTTGTGTGCACCATAGCATTTTTCGAGGTTTTTGATCTCGACCGCAGGTGTCTCGAAACGTAGCATTATGAGTTTCCTCCGGCGGCATGCACGGTTACAGGCTGACGCTGGGCCGTCGACAGGCGGTATTCCAGCAGTTTGAAGATTCTGGTGACCACGAAATTCAAGAGGAGATAGATCGCGCCTGCGCAGATGAAGACTTCGACCGGCCGATAGGTGGCAGAAATCAGCTTGGCTGCCAGCCCTGTCACTTCCATCATTGTGATGGTTGATGCCAGCGCCGTGGACTTCACCATCAAGATAACTTCATTCGAATAGGCGGGTAGCATCTGCCGCAGAGCCTGCGGTGCAAGAATGCGACGGATGAGTGTGAAGCTGCTCATGCCATAAGCGCGCGCCGCTTCGATCTGCCCTGTCGCGACCGACAGAACGCCACCACGGATGATTTCGGCGCTGTAGGCGGCTGTATTGAGCGCCAGCGCTAGCACCGCGCACCAATAGGGTTCGCGTAGAAACGGCCAGAGAAAGCTCCTGCGCAATTCGGGAAACTGGCTGAGACCGTAATAGATGATGTAGAGCTGGACCAACAGTGGCGTGCCACGCAGTACGAAGATATAACCGCGCGCAATAAGGTCCAGGATCAGATTGCCCGACAGGCGCATCGTAGCCAGCAGGGTGGCCAGCACGGCACCGCTGACAACGGAAAACGCCATGAGTTGCAGCGTCAGCGGGATACCGCGACAGAGCTGGACGAAACTGTCGAACATGAATGGCAGGTCGAGAAAGCTCATACCGCCCTCCGGATGCCGCGCATCGCACGTTTTTCGGCGTTCCTGAACAGCAAGCCCGATGCGAAGGTGATCACGAGATAAAGCAGCCCGGCAGTCAGGAAGAAGGTAAATGGCTTGCGGGTTGATCCAGCGCCGATTTGCGCCTGACGCATCAGTTCAACCAGTCCGACCACCGAGATCAGTGCGGATTCCTTCAGGACAAGCTGCCAAACATTACCGATGCCCGGAATGGCGAAGCGCGCCGCCTGCGGCACCATGATGCGGCGAAACAGCAGACGCGGCGGCATGCCATAGGCTTTGGCAGCTTCGATTTCGCCTTTAGGGAGTGCAAGCACTGCGCCGCGATACACTTCGGCCTGATAAGCGCCGGATACTACGCCGATGGCCAGTGCGCCGGTGACGAAAACGGGTGCACTTACGAAACCTTGTCCGCCAAAGAATGTACCAAGCTGGCTTAACAAAGCGCTGCTGCCAAAATAGAACAGGTAAATAATCAGTAGGTCCGGTATCCCGCGGAGCACGGTCGAATACCCATCAGCCGCTATCCTGAGAATACGCTGAGATGAAAAAGACGCAGCGGCGGCAATCATACCAAACACTGTGCCGGCGGCGAAGCCGCAGAATGCTACCGCGAGCGTCATGCCAGCGGCGCGGAGCATGTCGTGCCCCCAGCCATCCTGAGAAAAGCCCATTATTTCCAGATAGGCGCTAACCGCACTCAATTGCATTGTTCCCATTTTTATGTCCGCTGCTCTCATCGCGACGGTACGATTATGGGAAAGGTTTGACAGTGCGCCTCAATACAGTCAAATTCAAAATTAAGCCTAGAGCATAACCCAATATTATGGTGAAACATGAACCTGCGTCAGGTCGAAGCGTTCCGAACCGTCATGCTGACAGGAAAAATGACGGCTGCAGCGGAACTGATGTCGATCACGCAGCCCGCCGTGAGCCGCCTGATCCGCGACTTTGAGATCGATACCAAACTCACGCTCTTTAACCGTCGCGGAAACCAGCTGATCCCCACGCAGGCAGCCATGACGCTGTTGCAGGAAGTAGAGCGGGCCTATGTCGGGCTCAATCGGATCAGGAGTTTCGCCGACGAAATTAGTCGTCAGAACGCAGGCATGTTGCGTATCGCGGCCATGCCTGCACTCGCAAATGGGATCATGCCGCGCTTCCTTGCGCGCTTTCTCAAACCCCGTCCCAATATTCATGCTTCCCTAAACGGCATTTCCTCCGCGTTGGTTGTGGAGTCGGTTGCGTCAGGGCAGGCCGATATCGGCTTTGCAGACGGCCCGCTGGACAGGCCCGGGTTCGATATCGAAACGCGTGTTATACCGGCAGTGGTTGCGGTCCCGGAAGGACACCGACTGGTAGACTATAGGGAGGTTTCTCCTGAGGATCTCGCCAATGAACGGATGATCACACTTGAACCGGGATCGCTTTTTGCTATGCGCGTTGAAGTTGCGCTGGCGCGCATCCCACGATCGGCCACCATTGAAACCCGCCTGTCACACACGGCGCTAACACTGGTTGCCGAAGGCGCCGGTATAACAATCATTGACCCGTCCTCTGCAACCGATTTTCGCGGGCGCGGTGTGGTGACACGGCCATTTAACAGCTTTGTTGATGCAGGGTTTCTTATCATTCGTCGGAGCAACCGCCCTGACAACAGCCTGGCTCAACGGTTTATCCACGAGTTCTGGGCCTATCATGAAACGCTGCTTGCGCAGCCATGAAGATAGGGGGCTTTGGGGGGCTCAATCCTGGTAGATGCGCTCCTCAAGGGGCGTTGATGCAATGATAGATTTCAGTCCGGCCAGCATGGCCTTTTCCGCCTTGTTGAGGTTGGCTTCAGGATTGTGGATCAGGAAAACATCGATGGCAGGAGGGTTGTCGTAAGGCGGCAGACGCCAGAGAAGGCCGTCATCGATCTCGCGTCGCGCGACATGCAATGGAAGTGGACCGATGCCAAGCCCGGTGATGATCATCCTGCGCACTTCTTCGAGGCTCGACGAGGTGCCGACCACATCCGGTGAAAGTCGCGCCTCACGGCGGCAGATCGCAGCAATGCTGTCTTCCCGGCGCAGACCTTCCAAAACAATACGGATTTTATTCTCGGCTGAATAATGTTTACGCGTGGCACGACGGATATCTTTGATCGTCTTTTCCGCAAAAGACGTTTGGGGAACCGGTTTCTGTCTCATCTTTGCGTCCTTTGATAAAGCTATGATGAGCCGAAAATCCTCTCTTCTTAATTAAACCAGTTTTGTCTCAAAGGCGCTGATGTCAGACACCCACACACGCTGTCGCTACTCAGTTCCGCACGCCGAAAGAAGTGCAAAGTGAACTCATCTCCACAGGGTTCGATCCGGGTTCTGCGGATGGTGTTTGGGGGCGCAAATCAATCTTGGCGCTGAAGAAGTATCAGCGCGAGAATGGGCTCGAAGAAAAGGGTACGATTGACAAAGCAACGCTGGAAAAACTCTTTCCGATTGTTAACCCAGGTTCAGTCGTTTCACAAAATTCCAGCGCTTCGGCTATCTTACCTCAAACAGACGATAGAAATTCCGCAGGGCCCGAAGCCGGTGTTGGCACGACTGACGGAAATGCGGATTCCTCAAGCTTTAAGGTTCTGTTATTTGGTGCTTTCTTAATCGTCATCATGTTCTGGAGACGTGGCAAAAGAAAGAGGTCACGTAGAGGTGAGGATTATCCGCTCGCCGCGAAAGTTGAACCAACTCTAAACATAAATAAGGTTCGATCACAACCTGAAGTTCCCAGAGTTGACGTCCAAGCCAAGTCTCCTACCCGGAAAAGATAGATCTTTTAAGATTGAGATAGAGCGTGGGGCTTCATGGTCTCATTAAGTGGCTTGAAACGGAAACTGAATTTCACAATCGGTAGGCTTAAGCTAAAGCTTCCTCTGGAGCGATTCTGCGTCAGGATGGTACTTGAACCAAGAATCTTGACTGGCTATCAAAATTGTCTGCTCGCTCATGGTGGATGGCCGGTGATACGTTTGAATGCGCGGCTGTAAGCAGCTTGAGAGGTATAACCAAGCTTATACGACATATCCTCGAACGCCATACTCTACCGGGTCAAACATGTGCCGGCAGTATAATGCAGCGGCGGAAGACCGATGATAGATCACAAACGCCCGGCAATAGCAGATCGGGAAATGTTGCACTCTGCCGAAAGTTCTTCTTTCGACCAATGATTGCGATGGTTTCGTCGCGTTGTAAAAGTAGCGCGCGCCAGTTGGGTCAGAAGTGGCACCCGCATCAGAAGACCGAAAAGCAACCTTTCATGATCACCCTAAACTCAAAGCAACTGCCGCGGAAATCCTGAGAGGTGCTGCGTGACAGCATCCATGATTAGAACGATAGATCGCTGGGACCCCACGGGCTGTTGAAGGGTAAGCTAAACCTCATCCGATGGCGCTTCCGGCTGCTTGCGATCAAAAGAGATTTGCGTGAACAGCGTTCGTCTATCCCCCACCCGGGGGATGCCGCAAGGTTTTTCTTCAGCGATAAAAACGCACGAGACTGGAAACCAACCACGCAGTTCACACAAGGTAATATCATGAAGAAAGCGACGTTAGGAGTTGCAGTACTGTTGTCCCTGGGAACAGCGGCAATGGCTGAGATCGTTAAATACGATACGGCTTGGGGAGAAAATTGCAATAGCTCGAAAAGTTTCGCCGTGAAGCTGAAAAACATTGGTCACGAGCCAAAGGATTTCAGGGTTTGCCTCGAAAAGGCTCATGGCGGCTGGGGCTGCTTCACAAATCTAAACACCGCGCCTGGCGAAATATACCCAAATGGTTGGGGCTTCATGGTGTGTGACGGAACCGGTCGTTACAAATGGTGGGAACGTAAGACCGGAACCCACAGACCGTTTGGAAATCCATAAGTATCACAATAAACCACCAAGTGAACCCAAACGGGAGGAGCGGTCATGCGAAACCATTCTTCTCGATATTGACTGAAACGAGACAGACATCATGGCGACAAGAATCATAGCGAGCGCTTCACTAAGATCCTTAATGCTTACGATGAACGCTGCGGGTAGATTGACGTCACGCGCGATGCGTCGCCCGATCTTGAACGCTGTTGTCGGCGCTCTCCTGGTCGTTCTTCCTGTGGGACACAGCCTTGCATCCGTTCTCCCTACGGAGGGCTGGACTTTTTTTGACAAGACATCCAATCAGCAGATGCCAGGCGCTCGCTATCGGTCGAGTGATCTGTTTGGGTCCCTGACATTCGACACGAAATCCAGACAATGGCGGCTTCTACTTGTTTCCGGCTATGATCTGCCATTGCCTGGCGGCATAACGCTTCGCGCTGTCTACGACGAGGATAAGACTCGCAACAGACCGCATCGCATTGAGACCCTTGATGTGGAACCGCAGCCGTTTGGCAGTCTGCCCCCAGAGATCGAGAATGTCATGCCGTCCACGGCAAGTGCACGGATTATACAGCTCACTTTGCCTCGTACTTTCATCATCCATCTTCAGGGAGCCGACCGCGTCATTGTCGATGCAGGCTCATTCCAGCACACGATGATCATGAAAGGCTCTGCAAAGGCGATTGCGCAAATATATGTGGCGCTCGGTGAAGGCGGCGGCGGCGATCGGAGCACAATCACCGACATCGTCAACAAAACCGCAGTCTCAGCTAAGCCAACAGATACGCCTTATGCTGTCCAGAGTGCAGTCCCTAAGAACGAGCCACCTAAAAAAAACTCTGCAACTGAAGATAAGCTGCTCAAGGTTCCGGTCTATAAATGTGGCGACCTTGAAGGCGATTCTGATCTCACCAATCATGGTGAATGCATCGAAAAATACATTTCCGAGCTCAAGAATATAGAGGGTACGAAAGCTTTCGATCTCAGGAAACGCATGCTGGCTAGCCAAATGGGCTATGACATGTACCAATATATCAAACAGCGATACCCAGTGAGCCCCTGGTTCAATGTTTGCGTCGATTATGGGCTGACGCTTAAACAAGAACGAGCATGTCTGAATGCAGAGCGAGAAAAATATCGCGACAATATCAATCATCGCTTCGACGAAGCTTATTCGATCATGCCTCAAATCTTCTTGGGGCGTGAGCTAGAGGAAGCCGTGAACAAGTCTTACGACAATACGATGGAGACTTACGATAAATTCAAGCTCCAAATCGACAAACGGCTGAGCAAAAATTTTGAAGAAATGAGGATCGTAGGGGAGTGGTAGCAATGCGGCGGCTGTTCATCTCCACGACCGTATTTATTGCAATGGTTTTGACTGGCTGCGACGTGATCGGTCGGACATTGAACGGGGCACTTGTGCAGGCCAGCACTAATATCGCTGAGACAAATAATGATATCCATGTTCGTTATGGTTCATGTCCACTCGGCTACATCATGACGTCAAGAGGCTGTGAGGTGCCACGACTGCGATACAACAGCAGTGGCCGCGCATTCACATCTGACCGTTCAGGACGTTGGCATCGAAATCCGGCTTACGACTGATGGACAAAAACCGTTTAACCCGAGCGTTTCGTCCACAGGGACACGAGCCTTCATATCGACGGGGTTTTACCTGCACCAAGACGCACGAGATCCATCTGGCTGGAAGCCCCGGTCTTGCTGAAAATCGATTTGAGCTGGGATCGTACAGTTTCCCTCGTAACGTTGGACTGACCGGCAATGTCAGACAGGCTCAGCCCATTCACAACGCCAACAAAGACCCTCGTTTCCGCCGGGGACAGTCGGTAACTGGCAGCGATCTGCGTAAGTCCGGAAACACGACCAACCGCCGATCCTTCGCCCATCAACACCGCCACCATCGGGCCTGCAAAGAATTCTACTGCAGGACTGCCGCCAATTCTGATGAGCCGAACACCCGAACCAGGTTCGTTAAAAACTTTCGTTTCGCGGATGCCCTGCTGGCGAACCAGCAAAGAGCGCAAGGCCGATTGAATATCCGGGTTGACGAACCTAATGCGCCCCAGTGGATCAAGCCCAGCTACTTTGCCGGAGGAGAGCGCCAGTTCGGCGACAGCGGAGGCCTTGATCACATTGAGGTCTTCGTTGATCAACATGAAAGCCAGTCCGCTCGCCATGTCGATCCCCTTGCCGAAATCTATTGCAGCCCTATGGAACTCGCCAGAACGGTAATAGCGAAACACCCGCTGCAAATGTGGGGCAATCCGGGTCAGCATGTTGGCACGGTCGAGATTGCGATCAATATCCGTGTCATCTGTCAGCGTACTCAACAGAAAATAGCAGTTCTGGTCCTTGTAAAGGGTCAGACCTACTCCCGTTTCGAGTCCGTTCGGGCGAATATAGTCGCAGTAATATTCGCTGCGGTTAAACTCATCACGAGAGATGATCTCTTCGCCGATAATGCCTCTTCCAACAGGGGTAGCCGCGACACGTCTCATCCAGGGATTGAGGTTGCTGTAATGACCTTCGTAATCATTGAGGGCGCGCTCTCGGCCCTCCGTACCGGATACATATGCCACGGCTCCGGTATTGGCTCTGAAGTCATGAAAGAACAGGGTCGAAAGTGCGCCTGGCGTCACATTGTTCATTCTGTCCAAAAAACTCTGCCAATCCTGCTCCCCGAGCAACGCCGCATAGATCGCGGCGATCAGTTCATTGATCTGCTCTTCCGACTTCGACAGCATCCAATATCCCGCCTGCAATTCTGTCTCGTCCTGTCTCATGGAGATTCCGGCACTTCAACAGAACATATTCAACATGTTTATCCCAATCCCGGAACAGGTTGCAGGAAACTCCGCAGAGGTTCAAGCGATTTGTCCACCTCAGCACTACTGTTCTTCTCATCTTACAATTTGCATGGAAACGATTTTCTCTCACGGAGGGAAATTCCTTCGAAGTGAATTTCAAAAGAATGCTGCCGATATTCATCAGAGAGAGAAAATCCAGGGGGAATACGGGCATCACGGGCATTCGGATGACAACGAAACGTTCTGTATCCATATCTGAATTTCTTGCCAGGGAGCCATGATGTCACTTCGCTATCTTTTCTGCTTTATCTTCCTGCTATGCGGCGTGTCGCAGTCACCCGCGATAGAGCATCCCTCCTACTCCAGTCAGAATCCAATCGATCTTATGCAACGCAGTCTGAAAACACCCAGCGCGGCGGAGCGGGCCATCATTCGGAGTCATTTGGCTGACGCTCATTCCGAAACCGCAGAGGGACTGTTTTCTGCCGCGTGGATCGCGGGTGTAGACGGGCGAGCAGATGAGCAAATCCGGCTTTACGAAGCCGCCATTATAGCCGATCCTGAACTGACTGTTGCGTACATCAACCTCGCCGTCGCGCATGAGCGAGCCTCGCGACCGGAGGCGGCGCGTGATCTTTATGACCAAGCCCTAACCACGGCACCCTTTGATGTCGACCTTGTCCGCAATGGGTTCTTCCTGCGCAAAGAGAAGGTTGCAGACAAAAAAGCTGCGATGGACTTTCTCAATCGTTGGGAACAAGAGGTCGGCGAAGAAGAATACGCTTTCGATTTCGTACGAGGTCTCGACGCGGAGGCCGATGGACGATATGCAGAAGCGGAAAAGTCCTACCAGAATGCAATCAGCAAGGATGCACCCTTCGAGGTGTATGAGAAACTCGCCATCTTGCGGCGCGACAAACTCTCTGACGACACCATGCCGAAAGCCGAACGCTTGGCCTATGTATCCGAGCCCATGTCGCCCTTGATACACCCAGCTGGGGAAGCTTCGGCCTATTTCTTTGTAGGGCGAATGTTGCGTGACCAACTCGGCTCAAACCGCTATGCCGTGGACTATCTCAAGGCAGGCTTTGCCATCCATCCGACAGCGGAAGTTGCTGAGGAAATATTTCTGGCTATGACACTCTACGATTTTGATGGAGCACAGTCATTCCTGGAGGACGCGCGGAGTGTTCTGCCGGACAATTATTTCCTGAAAAACACTCTTGCGTGGCTGAACTATAACTTCCTGCCGCAGCCAGATAAAGCGGCGGCGCTCGCACTCGATGCGCTGGCGCTCGCCCCGCACGAAGAGGCCCGCCTATCTTCGATCATATCGTTTGGAACGGTTCATCAATCATACGGAAATTTTGATCACGCTTACGGGTTCTATCGAGAAAAATTGTCGCTTCCATGGTCGGTTGCACGGCGCCAACATCTGCTGAAGGCGACGACCGAAAACAGGATTGCCGCCCAGCAATTTGCTGATGCCAAAGTTTATCTCGATGAAATACAGTCTACAGGCAACGCTCCTTCGGAATGGCTTTCATGGAAATCGTCACTGATCGAAAATGCACTGGTTCTGCAAAAGAAACCGTATGAGCCTTTAATTCCAGATGCCCTCATTTCGGAATGGCAATTGGTATTTGGTCGCGACAAGCAAGTGAACGTTACATTCGCCTTTGATTCCGATGTCCTTTTGCCAGAAGCATCAATCGTTCTGGATAAGGTAGCCGAGGTATTGAAGTCGGTGCGAAGGGTAGACGCAGCACTGTCAATAGAAGGCCACACGGATGCCACCGGAAGCGTGGCAGTTAACGATGACCTGTCTCTCCGTCGCGCACGAGGGGTGCAACGTTACCTCATCGACAAACATAGTATTGAACCTTGGCGCGTGCAGGTCAATGGCTTTGGTATCCGTTTTCCAATCGCTTCCAACGAGAAACGCAAAAGCCGGAGTTCAAATAGGCGCGTGGAAATCCGGCCTCTGGCGACAGGTAGCGAACGCGCCTCCTCACTTCCTTCTGCGCTAAAAGGAAATGCTTTCGCGCCTGATGCTTATCGCGCTGTTTTTGGTCAGGAGCCACCCCAAACCTGGGATGTGCGAGCCGGCGTCAAACAGCACAACCTCTACCGCGGGCGGAACCACCGATTTTCACCTGATGGACACTACATAGCTACCATTTCCAGCTATCGCGAAGCGACTGGCCAGACAACAGAAGCCGCATACATTTACGATGCCGCGTCTGGATACGTCATCGCGCAAATTCATGAATCTCAGGAGATCATAGATCTGGTCTGGCGACCAGATGGAAACGCTGTCGCATTTTCTACAGCGGACGGCTTTCTCAAACTCTACGATATCAAATCGCGCAAGTTCGCGGCTGTGACGCGGATGGGTCCGGTTCGGATCGGGGGCCCTCTCGCATGGCTTCCTGACGGAAACGCGATCGCAAGCGGCCAGCACCAGATGCGTGAAATCGTTGTGCGGAATCCGCAAACGCTTGCCGAGCTTCGCCGTCTGGATGGGGTAAACTGGCCGCATACGATCGGCGCAAGCCGCGACAGCCGTTACATTCTAGTTTTCGACAATCGTCATCAGATGAGTGTGTGGAATACACGTGACTGGTCCGGGCCACGGAAAGCTCACTCTCCGATGATTCCCTTGCAACTCGAATTTCATCCGAACCGCCCCTATGTAGCGTTAAACGCCAAATTCGAAGCCAGTGCCACGTCACTTGCGGTGATGGATTTTGAGCGAATGAAGACCATCGCCACCTGGTCCGATAGAGGCACCTATTCCATCGAAATGTCCTCGACCGGCGAGACTTTACTGGCTGCGAAGGGGGAGCAGAGGCTTGTTTTCAATATTCCTTCCCTGCGCACCGTCCAGGAACTTCAAACACGAGAAAGCTCCCCCCAATGAAAAAGACGGAAAAGATATCGCAGACGTTGACCAGACGCACCGTCCTGTCTGCCGTTCCTGCGGCGGCAGCTACATCATTCTTTCCTGAGTTTGCCCTGGCCAGCTTCACATGCAGCGTCGAAGAGCAGAGCGGAAAGTGGCATGTACAAGTTATCCCGATGCGCAAACGTGGCGTTTCGAGTGAAGCAGAGACAGAAACCCTCGAAATTGTGTATACTTTTGACTATGGCAAGGTTTCGCGTTCCGACCGCATTGTGCACGAACCAGAGCTGGGATTTTCCATTGAACTCCACACTGTTGGAAGCAAAATAACAGGCGGAAAAATCGACGTTTCAGCTTTAGCCTACACCGACAGAGCGGTCGTTACCCTCCGATCCGGTAAACCCGATATCAATTACTGGGCGGGAAAGGATAAAGACAACGACGTTGTGAACACGCGGCTCAGCTATCGCAAAACAGACCGGATCTATTTTCAGATAACAGCAGCTAACGGACAATCAGTGCGCATGGAAGGATGGTTTTCTCCGGGAGCGCGGGGGCCGTACGCATACAGCAAAATAGATGCGCCCGTTTCCGAATTCTTTTTGGATGCCTCTTTCAATATAGACAATCATACCATCGGCAACCAGATTTCCTATTTTCTGCGAAAGCAGTCCCCGGTGATTATAGAAACTGGCGTGATACGCCAGAATGCCCTGAAGATCGCTTTCATGCGGGAAACTCTGGCGACTGAAGAATTCGAAAAAATCTACACCAAAGCACTGGCGGAACTGAATTCAAGTTTGGAGCGCGATGTGTCCTGCGGAACCTATGAACGAGAACCAGTCGATGAATTCGATCATTGCTTTCTAACAACGGCTTGTTGTGCAGTGCAAGGTCGTCCTGACGATTGCTTTGAATTGCAAACCTTGCGGGGGCTCCGCGATAAATGGCTTCGGCATCAGCCCTTTGGAGCGGCGGAAATCGCGTATTATTATCAGGTTGCTCCAAGTATCAGTCGTTCTTTGTTGGCGAGCAGTGATGGGCGGAAAAGGCTACGCCGCTTATATTGGAACATGATCATGCCCTGCGTTGCCCTAATCCGGATAGGCTGGCCTGGTATGGCGTATTGGTGGTACAAGCACATGATAGTGAAACTGGCTGCTCAGCACTAGTCTTGCCCTGCACAACAAACGCAATCTCGTTTCGGGGAATTTGGGGTGGGGTGGAAGTTTCGAGGGCCGGGACTGTGGGGCGGCCCTTGAACCGTCCTGATACCGCTCGACAGAGTTTGAAGGGCGGAGGAGCGGCGGGTTTACCATCTACGGCTTCGCCTAACCTGCCTTGGGGGTGCGGACGAAAACTTGGACTATCAGGGAGGTAGTTCATGTATTCCTACGAAGACCGGATGCGCGCTGTTGCGCTTTATATCAAGCTGGGCAAGCGTTCGAAGGCGACTATTCGCCAATTGGGTTATCCAAGCAAGAATGCTTTGAAGGGTTGGTGTCGAGAATACGAGTGTCGGCTCAATCTGCGTTTAGGGTTTACGCCCCGAGCGCCTAAGTTCACACAGGCTCAAAAGGAAGCGGCTGTTGAGCATTACCGCACGCATGGTCGTTGTGCTTCTGCAACGATGCGTGCTTTGGGCTATCCCGGTCGTGCAATGTTGACCGCTTGGGTTCGGGAGGCGTTCCCTGAAGCTCAAAAATCTACAGTTGGTAGGTCTCAGCAATAACGTCGACGGAAAGTTTTGCAGTGCGCCAGCGCGCTATTCTGCGGCGTTCATCCAAATCAATATGCGAATAGGTGCGGTCCATGACAGGTTCCTTGCATTGGATAACTCATTGTTATCATTTGCAAGTCGCACTTCAAACTAGAACCCACCCCCGTTATACATATGGCTCGCATAATCTGTATTATGGAACTAGTTACGTGTCCGCCAGTTCAAGAGACCAAGATTGCCCTAAAGTCGTTGACGTTCGTGCCGGTTGGGCCGGGTGAAAAAAGATCGCCAAGGGCATTGAACGCAGTCCAGCTATCATGTCCGTGAAGGTTGGCACGCGCATTGATCCCATGCTGCACCATTCGCTCAACTGAAGTCGTATCCGCATACGCTCCTGCGTTCTGTTCGCTTCCATCGATACCGTCGGTATCCGCCGCCAACGCAGTGATGCTTCCAACACCCTGAATGCCGAGTGCAAAGGACAGCAGAAACTCACAATTTCGACCACCTTTCCCAGAAGGAACCTTGTCGAAGCTAACTGTTGTCTCCCCGCCGGATAATAGGAGGACCGGTTTGGCAAAAGGCCGATCGCGCAAGGCGGTCTCGCGCGCAATGGCGGCGTGCACTTGTCCGACATCGCGCGCCTCGCCCTCGATGCTATCCGACAGGATCACGGTTTGAATGCCGGCACGGACTGCAACCGCAGCGGCAGCCTCCAATGACTTGGCAGCCGAAGCGATCACCGTTGTCTGGCACCGTTTCCTAGTATTTCGGGAGACCGGCGGAATGAATGCTTGCTGGCTAGAAAGGTAAGTCATCACGTCATACGGAAGGTCGATGCGCCACGCCTTGATGAATTCGAGCGCCTGCTTTGGATCAACATTGCTGGCAACCGTCGGCCCGGAAGAGACATCGGCGGGGTCGTCACCAGGGACATCCGAGACGACCAGAGTAACTACCCGTGCCGGATAGGCCGCCTCAGCCAGCCGCCCTCCCTTAATTCTGGAGGTTGCCTTACGGATGGTATTCATGACCGATATGGGCGCACCGCTGTAAAGCAGCGCTTTGTTGAGGGCAATTTCGTCCTCAAGCGTCAATCCTGTCGGCGGAGCCGGTAGCAGCGCCGAACCACCGCCAGAGACCAGCGCCACGACGAGATCGTCCTCAGTCAGTCCGGTGACCAATTCGAAAAACACCTTCGATGCCTCGAGCCCGGCTTCGTCGGGAATTGGGTGACCCGCTTCCCGAATCTCGATCCTGGGGCACGAGACCGCATAGCCATAACGAGTGACCACCATGCCCGACAGCGGTGCATCCCAGGCATCGTCGAAGGCGCGGGCAAGCTGGGCTGCCCCCTTGCCTGCCCCAACCACGATCGTTCGCCCTTTTGGCTTTGGGGGCAGGTATCGTAAGATCACATGGCGGGGATCGGCCGCCTCGACAGCGGCATGGAAAAGAGATGCCAGAAATGGCCTTGGCTCGCTGAGCGGCATGACGCTTTTTCCTTTCAGCCCTTGACTGCGCCCGCCGTCAAACCTGCGACGAAATGCTTCTGCATGGCGAAGAAGAGCATGACAGGCGGCAGGGCTGCGAAGAGAGCCGCCGCCGAGATCAGGTTCCAGGCCGTCAGCCACTCCCCCTTCAGACCAGCGATACCCAGTGTCAGCGGCTTGGCTTCGTCGCTCTGAACCAGCACGAGCGCCCAGAAATAGTCGTTCCAGACGAAGGTGAAAATCAGCACGGCCAGACCGGCAAGCGCGGGCCGCAGCAACGGCAGGACGATCTTGCGGATGATCTGGAATTCGGTCGCCCCTTCGACGCGGGCCGCCTCGAACAGCTCGTTCGGCAGGGTGATGATGAAGTTGCGCAGGAACAAGGTGGCAAAGCCGGTCTGAAATGCCGTGTGGAACAGAATGAGGCCCCAGACGGTGTTGTACAGGCCGATATCCAGCACCATGTTGCGCACGGGGATCATGAGGATCTGGTAGGGTATGAAATTGCCCGCAATGAAGAGCGCGAACAGCACCGTCGCTCCCGGGAGTTTATACTTCGCGATCGCGATCGCCGACATGGTGCTCAGGCAAAGCACGAGGATGACGGTGATGCCTGTCACCGTGATGCTGTTCAGAAAGAACGTCCACATCGGCGAGACGCTGAACACCTCGCGATAATTGGCCATGAAGCTGAAGGTCTCGGGCAGGCCCCAGTAATTGCCTGCGAGAAGATCGTTCTGCGACCGGACGGCAGTCATCATGATCGCAAACAGCGGCGCCATCCACACGAGCATCGCCAGATAGATGGCTAAGCGATAGGAGATACGGACCCGAAGCGGCTTGTCGGTAATGGGTGCGGGATACATCAGGATACCTTCGCTTCTTGGCGTAGCGTGTGCCACAGGAATACGGCGATCCACACCGTCATGATCAGGAAGAGGACGGTAGCGATCGCCGCACCGTATCCCGCCCGATAACTGAAGATCGTCGCCTCGAACATCTGATAGGCCAGAACCGTGGAGCTGCCATACGGCCCGCCCTGCGTCATGACGGAGATGAGGTCGAAGTTTCTCAACGAACCGATGACGGTGATGATGGTCGCTACGAAGCCCACGGAGCGGAGCTGCGGAAGAACCACATAGCGCAAGAGTTTCCAGCCTGAGGCACCGTCGATCCGTCCAGCCGCGATCAGCTCGGAATCGAGCTGCGACAAGCCGGCCAGAAACAGGACGAGGCAGAACGCGACCTGCGCCCACATTGCCGCGATAACGATACCGAAGGTGACCAAATATTCGTTCGAAAGGATAGCGATCGGCTCAAGTCCTACGGCGCGGATCGCAATCGCGATAATGCCGAAGGTCGGATCGTAGAACCAGGTAAAGACGACACCGATGATGACCGGTGCCAGCACCAGGGGCAGAAAGAAAACCGCCTTGATGAAACGCAGTTCGGCAAGCGGCTGGTTGAGGAAGATAGCCAGCGACAGGCCGATCACCGGCGCTAGCAGGAACATTCCGATCCAGATGATGTTGTTCTTCAGCGAAGTGTAGAACTGCGGGTCATTGATGAGTTCCTGATAGTTCTGCAGGCCGATAAAGGTCGCTGGCCCGGTGCCATCCCAGTCGTAGAAGCTGGTGAGAATGCTCTGGGCGATCGGGTAAACGATCATCACCGAAAAGAGCACCAGCGGAAACGCGAGAAGAATAAGCGGCGTCAGCCAGCTCTGGTTCCTGTTCCAATATTGCAGCATGAGTCGCCTCTGTGTTGATGGGCGGGGACAAAGGCGCCCCCGCCTCAACAAGCCTCTGATGTTCGTGCCGCGGCGGCGATCGCCGCGGCCGCCGAACTATTTGAAAACGCGTTTACGGGTCCCCTCAAGTCGATCCAGGATAGCCTCAGCCCGGTCCGGGCGCGCCAGGAATTCCTGGAAACCCTTCATGCCTTCCTGCGCCATGTCAGGATTGGTATCGCGATCGTAGAACTGAGATGAACCGGCCGAGGAGCGGACGAGTTCGAGCTGTACGGAGGCGAAATCCTTCGGATCGAGTTCGGCATCGACGCGAGCGGGAACCACCTGACCGCCCTTGGCGAAGGCGTTGAGCTGAGCAGGCTCCGCAAGGAAGGCAAGAAACTTCTTGGCGAGCTCCTTGTTCTTCGCGCCCTTGGGAATTCCGACACCATTGATCGATACCTGCTCGTAGTCGGGCACGGAAGCATCGACCTTCGGGAAGGGGAAGAAGCCCATGTTGCCGCGCGCCTCTTCCGGCAGCGAGGTCAGAACGTAAGGACCGAGAAGATACATCCCGGCCTTGCCCTGATTGAGGAAAGGTATTGCTTCCTGCCAGCCATAGGACGACGCATTCTCCAGGAAGTAACCCTTGTCGATCGGATCCTTCCAGATCTCGAAGACATGCTTGATCCTGTCATCCGTATAGGCGGCCTTGCCGTTCATCAGCTCCATGTAGAATTCGAGACCTGCCGTCCTCTTGGTGAGGAAGTCGAACCATAACGCATTGGCCCACAGGTCGCGCGTGCCGATCGCGAACGGCACCACACCGCTCTCCTTGAGCTTGGCTGAGGCCTGCATAAGCTCGTCCCAAGTCTTGGGCGGCTGGAGCGATGCCTTCTCGAAGACGGCCTTGTTATAGAAGAACCCCCAAATATTGAAGTTCGTTGGCATCATGTACTGCTTGCCGCCGTCGCTCACGGCATCGATGAAGGGGGCCATGGGCTCCTTCAGTTTGTTCTCCTCGAAAAACGGGGTCAGATCCTCGAAAAGATCGCGCTGCGTGAACGCCCGCATGCGTGCGCCGGTAAACCAGAAGGCAACATCCGGCGGGCTCGCCACGAGGAAATTGCGGATCGAGGTCTTGTAGGATTCGACATCGCTGTAGTTGATATTGACCGTGACGCCGGGATTAGCGGCCTCGAAATCGGCGGCGATCTTGTTCATCGCAGCCTTCTGGCCCGCGCCGCTGCGATCGGTATTGATGACCAGCGTTTCTGCCGACGCTGCCGTAAACGGCAGGACGGTCATCGTCGCGAGCATCATTCCACCCAAGATCGCCTGGGCGACCGTCCTGCGGCCAATTCCCCTTTTCTTCTGCATTTTCATCGAACTCCTCCTTTGTCGATGCATGTATTCTCATTTCACCCTTGGGCAGGCGCTAGCTGAGCCGACGCCCATCGCTCTTGCTGAACAGGTGAACCGTCACAGGATCGGGCTTGATTCTGATTTTGTCGCCACTGCCAATCGTAAGGCGCTCACGAAACAGGCAGTTGAATTGCATAGAGCCGTGACGCACGACTGCCTCGGTCTCCGCACCCGTTGGCTCGACCACGACGACCTCCACCTCCGCCCCGTCCTCAGACAGCTGCATGTGTTCCGGTCTCATGCCGTAAACCGCATCTTGCGGCTCGACCGCACCCCAGCTCGAGCCGCGCGGCAGGACAAGCCCGCTCTCCGTCCGGAAGACGTCGCCTTCCAGGCGACCGGGCAAGAAATTCATGCTGGGAGAGCCAATGAAGCCGGCTACAAACTGATTGGCAGGTCGATCGTAAACATCAAGCGGCGCACCGATCTGCTCAATGAAGCCGTCACGCATGACGACGATCTTGTCCGCCATGGTCATCGCCTCGATCTGGTCGTGCGTAACGTAGATTGTTGTCGTAGCCAGACGCTGCTGCAATCCCTTGATCTCGGAGCGCATCTGGACACGCAGCTTTGCATCCAGATTGGAAAGGGGCTCGTCGAAAAGAAATACCTTCGGGTCACGCACGATCGCGCGGCCCATCGCGACGCGCTGACGCTGGCCGCCTGACAACTGCCGGGGGTACCGGTCCAGAAGATGCGTCAGACCCAGAACCTCTGCAGCATTGTTTACTGCAGCAGCGATCTCGTCTTTGCCCGCCTCCCTGATCATCAGCGGAAAGCCCATGTTCTCGGCAATGGTCATGTGGGGGTAAAGTGCGTACGACTGAAACACCATCGCGATATCGCGATCCTTGGGCGAATCATCGTTGACGACGCGACCGTCAATTGAAAGCTTTCCGGCCGTGATCGTCTCGAGACCCGCGATCATCCGCAGCAGGGTCGACTTCCCACATCCCGACGGCCCGACGAGGATGACGAATTCGCCGTCCTCGATGTCGACCGACACGCCCTTGAGGATATGAACGCCTCCAAACTTCTTATGAATCTCGGAAATGATTACAGAGGCCATATTGGCTCCTTTGAATGCGACGGCTTCTCCCGCTCCCACCGCAGCGAACATTAGCGGAGCCTCTCGTAATACTGCTACAAGGATAAAGTTTGACCGTCAATGGAAAATTACTTATCAGTAAGTAAGTTTTTGATTTTCGGAGAGAGCAAATGGAAATGGAATATCCGACCGAGGTCCGCCGACTTACGCCTGCTGAATATGGATATGACGAGCTGGAAACAGGCGACTTCTTTTTGACTTCCGGCGTAACGGTGACTGAAACCCATGTCGTCTCCTATGCAGGGCTCTCGGGCGACCTCTTCGACGTTCATATGGATGACGAGTTCGCCCGCGCCCAAGGTTTTCCGGGACGCATTGCGCATGGGTTGCTTGGTCTCTCCCTGGCGGACGGGCTGAAGACACGATCGCCTGTTCGCCTCCTCGGCATCGCAACGCTGGGATGGAACTGGTCGTTCCGTGCACCGATCCAAATCGGGGATCGCATCTGCGCGCGGATCGCTGTAAAGAGCAAAAGGACGACCCGCCGCCTCGACCGGGGCATCGTGACCTTTGCCATGCAGATCATCAATCAGGACGAAAAGATCGTCCAGAGTGGCGAAACCCAACTCATGATGATGCGGTCCGAAAGGGTCGAATAATGCTCAGCCCGTTCGGCAGAGCAGGAGAAACTGAAGCTCGGGAGGACTGCAATGGCGCGTAAACGGGAAGTAACCCCTTCGGATTCGGTTCGCAGCGGATCCATGCGCGACGCGATCAAGGTGGTCGCGACGGAGCTTCTTATCAGGCACGGCTATCACGGCACCAGCTTCCGCAACATTGCCGACCGCCTGGAAACCACCACAACCAATATTCATTACCACTTCGGCAACAAGGAGAAACTTGTCGAGGAGGTATTGCGTGATTACGTCAACTCCACAGTCGCCAGACATCAGGATATCTGGCAAAACCCGGAGACCACCCTGCATCAAAAGCTGATGCAAATCGCGGATTTCAACTACCAGCGCTACAAGGCATTCAACAAGGACAGAACTGGCAATCGCCCCTGGAGCTTGATCGGCAGACTTAGGCTGGACGGTGAAATCCTCGGGGCCGACGCCCGGGAACATCTGAGTTTTTTCACGGTCAGAGTGCATGATTCGATTACTGTGGCCGTGAAAAATGCACATCGACGGGGTGAATTGCGCCCCGATGCGCCGCTGGACGACATCGCCTTCCTTCTCGTCAACATCGTGAACTCCTCCTCGGTGTTTACCCAGGACGCAGGCAGCTTCGAACGTCTCGAGCAGTTTTTCCAGACGTTTTCCCGCGTCGTGCTATCGGCCTACGCACCCTAACTCAGTCACCTGAATGACGGCCTTGCGGTTGCCGCCGCAACAAAGCTCTTGCAAAACTCCATCGATATACTTATCGGTAAGTAAGTTTGATAAATGGAGCAAATTCTGATGCAAGTCCTCTCGGCCCTGGAAGCTGCTGCCCTGATTTGCGACGGCGATACGATCGTAATTGGAGGGTCCGGTTCGGGTCACGCTGTACCCGAAGCTTTGATCTCGGCGGTGGAAACCCGCTTCCTCGACAACGCCTCGCCCCGCGACTTGACGACCATACACCCGGTCGGCCTTGGAAACCGCGGCAATCTTGGCGCCTCGCGCTTCGGCCACGAGGGGCTGATCAAGCGCGTTGTTTGCGGCACCGTCGTCGATGCACCGCCTATCGCTGATCTCGCCAGCCGTGGAAAGGCAGAAGTCTATACACTACCACAGGGAGCTTTGTCGCAGCTTCTGCGCGAGATCGCTGCCGGTCGGCCGGGACTGGTTTCGCATGTCGGACTGCACACCTTCGTCGATCCGCGGCAGGAGGGCGGGAAGCAAAGCTCGGCATGCGTGGAGGACCTGGTAGAACTGGTCGAGGTGAAGGGCAAAGAGTGGCTGTTCTACAAGCCTTTCAGCATTGACGTGGCCTTCCTGCGCGGCACCACAGCCGACGAGGACGGCAACATCTCGATGGAAGACGAGCCGATCTTCGGCGAAATGCTGTCGATGGCCCAGGCAACTCGGCGCTGCGGCGGCCTCGTCATCGTGCAGGTCAAGCGCCTTGCGAAGCGCGGCACGCTACCCGGCAAGACGGTAAAGATCCCGGGAATGCTCGTGGACGTGGTCGTCGTCGATCCTGAACAGCGCCAGACCTACCAGACCGAATTCGACCCAGCCTATGCCGGGCACGTCAAGATTCCGTTCGGCTCCTTCCCCCGTCTGCCGCTGGACGAACGCAAGATCGTCGCTCGCCGCTGCGCGGCCGAACTGCGAAAAGGCGCTGTCTGCAACATAGGATCAGGCATATGCACGGGTATCGGCCTTGTGGCAGCCGAGGAAGGCCTGCTCGATCACGTCGTCCTGACGAATGAACAGGGACTGATCGGCGGAGCACCGGCGAGTGGCCTCGATGCCGGAGCGGCGCGCAACTTCTGGGCAATGATCGACCAGCCCTACCAGTTTGACTTCTATGATGGCGGAGGCCTGGACATCGCCTTCCTGTCCGCGGTCGAAATCGATCGCGATGGCAGCGTCAATATCAGTCGCTTTGCCGGTAGGGTCGTTGGCATCGGCGGCTTCATCAACATCAGCCAGAACGCGAAGAAGGTCGTCTTCGGCGGCACGTTTACAGCCGGCGGACTGCAGATCGAGGCCCGCGATGGCCGTCTCAATATCGTCAACGAAGGCAAACACCGCAAGTTCGTCAACAAGCTCGAGCAAGTGACCTACAATGGCGCCTTTGCCCGGGAGCGTGGACAGACGACGATCTTCGTGACCGAGCGTGCCGTTTTCCAGACCAATCCGAATGGCCTCGAACTGATCGAGATCGCGCCGGGCATCGATCTGGAGCGCGATGTCCTAGCCCATATGGCGTTTACTCCGATCATCTCTCCAAACCTGAAGGAAATGGATTCACGTCTGTTCGATGACCGCCCGATCGGTCTAGAGGATGATCTCCAGGGCGACTGGCCCATCCACCAGCGCTTGCGCGCCGCCATCTGAAGAGGAATGCACATGAGCCCTACCCTTCGCTTGAACCTTCCCGCCGCCGATGGTCGCATCGAGAGCTACGGCCTCACGGGAACTCCTCTTTCTGCGATCCGCCCGACGATCGCCTTCAACCGGGTCGCCTATGCGGCCGGCCACGTGGTCGTGAACCCACTGGCGGATTTTGACCCCTGGCTTGCCCCTGTCGTAGACTGGGATAAGACGCTGGCATTTCGCGAACATCTCTGGAGCCTCGGCCTGGGTATCGCCGAAGCGATGGACACTGCCCAGCGGGGCATGGGCTTCGGCTGGGACATGGCACACGAGCTCATCCGCCGCACAGCGGAAGCCGCCGGCAAGGATCGCCTCATGGCATCGGGCTGCGGTACGGACCAACTCGATCCGGCGAGCGTTCACACCCTCGTTGACGTGATCGCTGCCTACGAAGAGCAGATGGAGGCGATCGAAGCCTGTGGTAGCCGCGTGATCCTGATGGCATCCCGAGCCCTTGCCCGCGTTGCGAAGGGTCCTGACGACTATGTCTTCGTCTACGACCGTCTGTTGCGGCAGGCGCGCAACCCGGTGATCCTGCATTGGCTCGGCCCCATGTTCGATGCCGAACTGGCCGGCTATTGGGGTGCCCATGATTTCGACGGTGCCGTGGACGTCGTCGTCGGCATCATGGAGAACAATGCAGACCAGGTCGACGGCATCAAGATCTCGCTGCTCGATGCTGCAAAGGAGGTCGCACTTAGGGCACGGCTGCCGACGACCGCGAAAATGTTCACCGGCGACGATTTCAATTACGTCGACCTGATCGCTGGCGACGGCAAGCATGTATCTCACGCCCTTCTCGGCGCCTTCGACGCGATCGCGCCAGCTGCCTCGCTCGCCCTCTCGCGCTTGGCCGCTCAGGATGAAGCCGGCTACCGCGCCATCCTCGAGCCGACACTCTCGCTCTCTCGGCATATCTTCGCCGCGCCAACCCAGTTCTACAAAACCGGCGTGGTCTTCATGGCCTATCTCAACGGCCACCAGGACCATTTCACCATGGTCGGTGGCATGGAAAGTGCCCGTTCCACCTTGCATCTGGTGGAGATATTCCGCCTCGCGGACCAATCCGGACTACTGACTGACCCGGAATTGGCGACGAGACGGATGCAGGCCATTCTCGCCGTGCGCGGCATCGATCAATGAACGGCACCGCGCAAACGCCCGAGCTTGGTCTGCCACTGCCGCTCACCGGTGCAAGCCGTGTCTACGCGATCCTCGGTGACCCGATCGTTCAGGCCGGCTCTCCCGGCTTGTTCAACCAGGCCTTTCGCGCCAAAGGCGTGCAGGCGGCGCTGGTCCCATTTCATGTCGGCATCGAAAAGCTCGACATCATGGTGGAGGCCTTCCGTAGCATCGGCAATTTCGATGGCCTAGTCATCACCGTTCCGCACAAGATCGCGATTGCCGGCATGTTGGACGATCTCGGACCGATGGCCCGGCGTATCGGTGCAGTCAATGCAATCAAAAAGTTGCCTGACGGTCGCCTGATCGGTGACAATTTCGACGGGCTGGGCTTCATCCACGGCTTGGCAAAAAAGGGGCACAGCGTCACCGGCCGACATGTTCTTCTCATCGGTGCGGGCGGCGCGGGCTCAGCCATCGCCCATGCCGTGATCGATGAAGCACCAGCCTCTATCGGCGTCGTCGACATCGACAGAAAACGGGCCGATACATTGCTGGACGATCTCGGTTCGGTCGGCTCGCCAGTATCTGTCAGTAACGCAGAGTCAAATTCGCAAGGCTACGACGTCATCATCAACTGCACGTCGCTCGGAATGCGCGAGACCGATCCGCTTCCTGTTTCACCGGACATCCTGAAGCCTGGCGCACTCGTGGTCGATATCATCCTCAAGCCTCCGATATCGCGCCTCCTACAGGAGGCCGAGACGCGCGGATGCGCGGTCCATGCAGGGATCCACATGCTATCCGGCCAGGTCGAGGCCATCTGCCGTTTCTTTGAATTGCCGGAGGAAGACAATGACACGCGGGCTTGATCGCTTCTCCATGAATACCGCAACGCTCGGCTTTCAGACCCCGATTGCCCAGACCGTCGATATGATCGCGCGCGCGGGATTCGCAGGCCTCGCTCCCTGGCGCCGGGAACTGGAGGGGACAGACGCCAGGCAGGTCGGTCGGCTGATACGCGACTGCGGGCTTTCCGTCAGCGGATACTGCCGGAGCACCTACTTCCCAGCCAGCTCGCAGCGCGACTGGCAAGCGAATGTGGACGACAACAAAAGAGCCTTGAACGAGGCCGCTGAGTTACAGGCGGCTTGCTTCGTCCTGGTCGTTGGCGGCCTTCCTAACGGTAGCCGCAACCTTCCGGACGCGCGACAGCAGGTTAAGGACGGCATTTGCGCCCTGCTCGAAACCGCGACCGAACTCAACGTTCCGCTGGCGCTGGAGCCCCTGCATCCGATGTACGCAGCGGACCGTGCCTGTGTAAACACGGTGGAGCAGTCTCTCGACATCTGCAGGAAGCTGGCACCGGAAAACCCGCTGCTCGGCGTAGCAGTCGATGCTTACCATACCTGGTGGGATCCCAAGCTGCCCGAGATGATGGCGCTCGCTCAAGCCGAAGACCGGCTGCTCGCCTGCCACATTAACGACTGGCTCGTTCCCACGCGCGACATGCTCATGGATCGCGGAATGCCCGGCGACGGCATAATCGATCTCTCAGCCTTCTGTGCTTTGGCAGAAGCAAAGCAATATTCGGGGTTTTTCGAGCTGGAGATTCTTTCAAACGAATTGTGGAAACTCGATGCTCACGACATCATCACCCAGTCAGCAAGGACATGCCAGGCGATATGAACTCGCGACCCGCTTGCCTGCTTGGAGCACGCCCTTGGGAAGTGTCAGTGGTGCTGTCATGTCTGGATGGCGCCCGTTTGGCAATATGATTTTGGTGATGTTTTAGCTTTGCGGGTCGGGTGCAGTCATGTCTTCGGCCTGTTTATGCGGCACGATATGACCGCTGGCCCTGATGTTGTCCGCGAGAACCGATCCCTATCACATTGTCGCGCTGTTGATGCGCAAGACAACACCACGGGTTCTTCGGCTCGTGCGGTCCATTCCGCTTTGCTGTCACATCATACCATCGTCACTCCGCCAACTGTGGTGCCCCGAAAGGCAAAGCTTCTTCGCTTCTACATGCCTACACTGAAGTCAGCGCCCGGTGATCAGGCACAAAGTCCAGCTGGAATTGTATATTCCGCGCCATGATCGCCCAGGCAACGCGCGCAATCTTGTTTGCGAGAGCGACCGCAACGAGTTTGAAGGGTTTTTTCGCCAACAGGGTTTGCGCCCACTCCGCCAATAGGGACTGGGTCTTGCCATTCTTCATCCTGTAAAGCGCAGCATGTGCCCCAACGACAAGTGTCCGTCGTCGAATGATTTGAGACTATTTGTGCTTTTGAAGATTGGAGTTTCCGGCTCGGTTTGGGATTTGATTTAAGCGGCTTTGGTTTGGTGGTTCAAGCGGCGTTTTTTGATCGTGTCTCTTTTGATCCTTTCGCGTTGGAGCAGGATGGTCTGTCCGCGTCCGAAGTAGACGTCGGCGGGAGTGAGATTGTCGAGGCTCTCATGGTAACGGCGATGATTGTAATGCTCGACGAAGGCTGCAATCTGGGCTTCGAGGTCCTCCTTGAAGAAGTAGTTTTCAAGCAGGATGCGGTTCTTCAGCGTCTGGTGCCAGCGTTCGATTTTCCCTTGCTGTTAGTTTTCGTTTGAGTTTGATCCATTTTTCCATTCCGCCGTAATCCACTTACGCCTAATAAAACTGTTGTCGTTCAACTCACTACCACGGATGTGGGTGGTCTAACGCGAAATGGAAATACGGTTTAAATCCTGGTGAAACTCGACAGTAGATTGCAAGTCAGCGCGCAATTGCACAGTGAAATAGCACCGCCAACGGATATGCCCCGCTTACGCGATTTACGCGTTACGCGCTTAACTGGATTCAGTTTAGTAATTGATTTATAATAATAATTGTTACCATATTTAATCCAAATAGTTTCTAAGTAGCGTTACTCTGACGTTAACCATGTTTGTTAATAACATCCGATAAGTATCTCTTATCGAAGGTGATATGTACGAAGTACTTGTACGTGCTGTAAAACAATGGTATCAGTGGCGTACGGCCAATTTCGGAGGTCCCGATG